>JACUUQ010000200.1 GCA_014859175.1 Lutibacter sp.
ATTTCCAAAAAGAAAAATGAGCCTGCATGGATGACCGAATGGCGTTTGGATGCTTATCGTGTTTGGAAAGAAATGACCGAACCTGAATGGGCAAATGTGCATTATGAAAAACCTTCTTTTCAAGATATCAGCTATTATTCCGCGCCAAAACAAAAGCCAAAATTAAACAGTTTGGATGAGGTTGATCCGGAATTATTGAAAACTTTTGAAAAACTGGGCATTTCAATAGGCGAACAAAAACGCCTGTCAAATGTGGCAGTTGATATTGTGATGGACTCCGTTTCCGTGGCAACCACCTTCAAAAAAACACTGAACGAAAGAGGCATTATTTTCTGTCCGATTTCTGAAGCCATTCAAGAACATCCTGAGTTGGTTAAAAAATATATAGGAAGCATTGTTCCCAAAACCGATAATTTTTACGCAGCATTAAATTCTGCAGTTTTTTCTGACGGTTCGTTTTGTTACATTCCAAAAGGCGTTACTTGTCCGATGGAACTCTCAACTTACTTCAGAATAAACGAAGGCGGAACCGGACAATTTGAACGCACTTTGCTAATTGCCGACCAGGGCAGTTATGTAAGTTATTTGGAAGGTTGCACCGCGCCGGCACGTGATGAAAATCAGTTGCACGCCGCTGTTGTGGAGTTGATTGCTTTGGATGATGCAGAAATAAAATATTCTACCGTTCAAAACTGGTTTCCCGGTGATAAAGATGGAAAAGGCGGTGTTTATAATTTTGTGACCAAACGCGGATTGTGCGAAAAAAACGCTAAAATTTCGTGGACACAAGTGGAAACCGGAAGTGCAATTACCTGGAAATATCCAAGTTGTATCTTAAAAGGCGACAACGCTGTGGGTGAATTTTACTCCATTGCAGTGACCAATAATTTTCAGCAAGCAGATACCGGCACAAAAATGGTTCATTTGGGAAACAATACAAAAAGCACCATTATTTCTAAAGGAATTTCCGCCGGGCATTCAAACAACTCATACAGAGGTTTGGTGCAAGTTAGCCCAAGAGCCAATAATGTAAGAAATTTTTCACAATGTGACTCTTTATTGATGGGTGACAAATGCGGCGCACATACTTTTCCTTATATTGAAGTAAAAAACAAGTCCGCACAAATAGAACACGAAGCCACCACAAGTAAAATTGGTGAAGACCAATTGTTTTACTGCAACCAACGCGGCATCAATACCGAAAAAGCAATTGCATTAATTGTAAACGGATTTGGTAAAGATGTGCTTAACAAGTTGCCGATGGAATTTGCCGTGGAAGCGCAGAAGTTGTTGGAAATAAGTTTGGAAGGATCGGTAGGGTAAAGCCCCCTAACCCCCGAAGGGGGAACAAAACGCGCTAAAAAATGTTCAGTGAACATTTTTTAGAAAATGGGCCAGCTGGCGCGTTCAGATTTTAAAAGTTAAATGTTAAAAAGTTAAAATGTTGTTGGGTTTAATAACAATTACACGATTCAACAAATTAAACAGATAAACGAATAAAAAATGTTAAAAATAACTGATTTACATGCCAATATCAATGGCAAAGAGATTTTAAGAGGCATAAATCTCGAAATAAAAGCGGGGGAAGTCCACGCGATTATGGGACCAAACGGTTCAGGAAAAAGTACGCTTGCATCCGTTATTGCAGGAAAAGAAGATTTTGAGGTTACCGAAGGATCTGTGGTGTTGAATGGAGAAGATTTATCCGAATTCGCTCCTGAAGTGAGAGCGCATAAAGGTGTCTTTTTATCATTTCAATATCCGATAGAAATTCCCGGCGTAACAGTTACAAACTTCATAAAAACAGCCATTAACGAAACGCGAAAAGCGCAAGGATTGGAAGAATTGCCCGCAAAAGAAATGTTGCAGCTGATTCGTGAAAAAGCCGATTTGTTGGAAATAGACCGTAAATTTTTGTCTCGCTCTTTAAATGAAGGATTTTCCGGAGGTGAAAAAAAGCGAAATGAAATATTCCAAATGGCGATGTTGGAACCGCAATTGGCCATTTTGGATGAAACCGATTCAGGTTTGGACATTGACGCCTTAAAAGTTGTGGCAAATGGCGTTAACAAACTTAAAAGTGAAAAAAATGCCGTTTTGTTAATCACGCATTACCAACGTTTGCTGGATTATATCGTTCCGGATTTTGTTCATGTGTTGTACAATGGAAAAATAGTGAAATCGGGCGGAAAAGAACTGGCTTACGAATTGGAAGAAAAAGGTTACGACTGGTTGAAATAAAATTTATTTAATAAAGTAAACAATTTCAGCAATCTGCGAGTAACTGAAAACTGATACTGATTACTGAATACTTAGAAAAATGGAATTAAAAGAAAAATTAGTTTCCTCATTTTTAGCTTTTGAAAACAAGGGAAATATCGACCTTGATTCAACGGTGCATGCCATGAGGCTGAAAGCCATTCAAAATTTTGAAAAAGAGGGTTTTCCAACAAAAAGGGATGAAGAATGGAAATATACAAGCCTAAATCCTTTACTTAAATATGATTTCAGCCTTTTTCCAAACGCTGAAAAATCGGTTGGATTTAAAAACGTTGAATCTTATTTAATCAATGACATAGAGTCGTACACCTTAATTTTTATTGATGGGGTTTTCAGTTCATTTTTGTCGGAAACTACCCACGAAGACTGCGATGTTTGCGTGTTGTCATCAGCTTTGGCAAGACCGAAATATAAAATGGTCATCGACAATTATTTAAACACCATTGCAAACAAAAACAACAGTCTATCGGAATTGAATACCGCTTTTGTTAAAGAAGGTGCTTATATCAATATTCCAAAAAATACGATTGTTCCCAAGCCAATTCAAATCATTAATTTTTCAACAGGAAGCGAAAAAGAAGTGTTGTTGCAGCCAAGAAATTTAATTGTTGTTGGTGAAAATTCACACGTTCAAATAATTGAACGGCACCAAAATTTATCGAAAAACACCACGCTAACAAATTCTGTTACCGAAATATTTGTCCATAAAAGAGCGATTGTTGATTATTATAAAATTCAAAATGACACCAATGAATCATCATTAATCGACAGTACTTTTATTTCACAAAAACAACAAAGTGTGGCATCGGTAAGTACTTTTTCATTTGGAGGAAAAATTACCAGAAACAATCTGGAATTCTATCACGAAGGCGAAAATATCACTTCCAACCTAAACGGAATTTCCATCTTAAATGAAAAACAACACGTTGACAATCATACGCTTGTAGATCACAAATCGCCAAATTGCGAAAGTCACGAGTTGTACAAAGGAATTTATGCAGATAAATCTGTTGGTGTTTTCAACGGAAAAGTAATTGTGCGGCAAGCTGCCCAAAAAACGAATGCTTTTCAGCAAAACAATTCCATTTTAATTGATGACGGCGCTACCATAAATTCAAAACCGCAGTTGGAAATTTTTGCCGATGACGTAAAATGTTCACACGGCTGCACCATTGGACAATTGGATGAAAGTGCCTTATTTTATATGCAATCGAGAGGAATTCCCAAAAAAGAAGCCAAGGCTTTATTGCTTTATGCTTTTGCCAATGATGTGGTTGAAAAAATTAAAATTCCGCAGTTAAAAGCATTAATTTCTAAGCTAATTGCCAAAAAATTAAACGTGCAGCTGGGATTTGAACTTTAATATTGAATCAACTCCGATAACTCCGATATTCAATTTTCAACAAATTTTACCCCTACCCTAAAGGGAGAAGTTGCTGAAAATCAATAATCTAAAATAATGAAAAAAAACTAATTTTTAGCAAAAGTAGCTTTTCGGAGCAGACTCAATATTTGATAAAATATAAACAGTTTAAAAATTAAATTAATCATTAAAATAATGAAGTTGAATGATTAGGTTACCCAAAAATATATGGGCTATTTTTACCTTGTTTATCGGCATGCTTTTATGTTTTACACAGTACTGCGCCAATAAGAATCACACGTTTAGCAATAAAATTACTGCTGAAAAAAATGGTACTTCAGAAAATTTAATTTCAACTGCTGATGCTTCTGCTGATGATCAGATTAATTTCTGCTACGAAATTCCAAGTTTTGACATCAATCTCATTGAAAACAAGACATTGAGTTCTTTCTTTGTCTTATCCAAACCCAGTTTTTCTATTTGGCAACCGCCCAAAATTTAATAATTTTTTTCTGATTCTTTTTGTAACCCTGCGTGATAATGTGTTGTTGTTACAAAATTCAATTGCGCAACGCAATTAAAAATATGAAATAAATTTAACTCAAAAATTAAATGATGGTTGCAACTGTTTATGTTTGGATTGGCTTTATAGCCTTTGTATTGCTGATGTTGGCGTTGGATTTGGGCATTTTTCACCGAAAATCGCACGAAGTGAAAATTAAAGAAGCGCTAATTTGGAGCGCTGTTTGGATATCAATGGCAATGGTATTTAATTATGGCATTTATGTGTATATGGGTGAAATAAAAGCCATGGAATTCCTCACTGGATATGTGATTGAAAAATCTTTAAGTATCGATAATTTATTTGTCTTTATTATGCTTTTTTCCTATTTCAATGTCGATAAAAAATACCAGCACAAAGTACTTTTTTGGGGAATTTTAGGTGCTTTAATCATGCGGGCAATATTTATTTTTGCCGGCGTAGCCCTAATCAGTAAATTTCACTGGATTATCTATCTTTTTGGCGCATTCTTAATTTTTACCGGTCTTAAAATGCTGTTTCATAAAGATGAAAAAATAGATCCCAATAAAAATCCTTTGGTACGATTGTTCAAAAGATTTTATCCTGTGACTGACACCATGCACGGCGACCGTTTTTTTGTTAAAATAAAAGCCAAAACGTTTGCAACACCTTTATTTGTTGTTTTGTTGCTTGTTGAATTTACCGATTTAATTTTCGCAGTTGATTCAATTCCAGCCATAATAGCAATCTCAAGCG
>JACUUQ010000201.1 GCA_014859175.1 Lutibacter sp.
ACCAACGCAGCCAACAATGCAAAAACACCAAAAGGCGCCGCAAGCATAATCAAATCAATCATTTTTAGTATGACTTCATTAAAACCATCGAAGAATTTTTTGACCGGTTTTGATTTTTTTTCCGGAATTAAAATTAGTCCAACACCAAAAAATATGGCGAAAAATATCACCTGAAGCATATTTTTATTTTCTGAAGCTGCACCGAAAATATTATCCGGCACTATGTCAACCAAAGCCTTTAGCGGACCGCTTTCTTTTTGTTTGAAGGCCTCTTCTTTAAATTTATCTGTATCTCCACTATAATTTTGCACCAAATCATGGCGGGTTTCCGGAGTGATAGAATTTCCCGGCTTGATGATATTTACCAATAGTAACCCAATAGAAACGGCAATTACCGTTGTCATTAAATAAAGGCCAATGGTTCGTCCGCCCATTTTGGAAAGTTTTGAAATATCCTTTAAATCGGATACGCCTTTTATGAGCGATCCCAAAATTAAGGGCACGGCAATTAATTTTAATGAATTGATAAAAATTGTTCCGAATGGTTTTATCCAATCCTTTACAATTTGGCTTCCGCCCTCAAATTGAGTCATTATGAGTGCAAATAACACACCCAAAACCATTCCCAGTAAAATTTGCCAATGCAATGCCAGTTTTTTCATTCAAAAGTTTTTAAATTTTGGGGAAGATAAAAAAAATAGGCGACAACTCATAAAAAATGCGCCAATTGGCGCATTTCTAATTTTTCTAAGTTTCAATCTATTAAAATTGATAACGCAAAGAAAGTGCAATATCTAAATCGGTGTCTTTGCCATAATTGCCAATTAAACCAAACTCAGGCCTAAAATCTAAAGAAATAAGCAATGGAATGTCAAAATCATATTCAATTCCAATATTTCCGTCGGCGTTTAAAAATAGTCCGTCATCGCCGGTACCGGAATAACGATCGCCTTTGCTCCAAGATCCAATTCCCGCGCCAAAACCCGCATACCAATTAAAACCTTGGTCAATATTCCAAACCCATTGGTAAATTCCGGTCAATTTAAACGCATCGGAATCGTTGTTGTTTCTAAAACCCAAATCCAATTCCAAACGGGTCATTTCACCCAATTCATGCTGATAGGAAATTTCGCCGCCGAAACCATCATTATCCCCCAAACGCACACCAATTGCGTTTCTTGCAATGTCTTGCGCATTTGCCGAAAAAATAGTTCCGATTAAAAATACTGACATAAAAAGTAATTTTTTCATAAATTTTGATTTTTTAGAATTTTTCATTAAATGTTTTTCTGTTTAGATTTATTGTCAAACGAGCATTATGCCAATATATTTTAAAAAGATTCTTAAAAAATTCAGCCAACCTTATTAATTCAATGGTTAAAGCATCATTATATTTTAAAAAATGGAGCGAGAATTAATTGTATTTTACATTTAAAAATATAAATGTACTTTTGCGCCGAAAATAAATAAAATGGAAAAATTAAAACAGCGCTGGGGATTAACTTCAAACTTTCAAGTTCTCTTAATCATTATCGTTTTTTCTGTAAATGGCACTTTTGCCGCCTGGGTTGCAAAACCGCTCACCAATTTTATAGGTTTAAACTCCGAAACCACAAATCCTTGGTTATTTTGGCCGGTAAGAATTGTGTTAATCTTTTTTATTTATCAATTTACATTGCCATTGGTTGGGTTTCTTTTTGGGCAATATAAATTCTTTTCCGCTTTTTCAAAAAAAACATTGTCGAGAATGGGTTTTAAACGATTTTTTAAAGCATCTTAACTAATTTTCCTTTTTAATCAGGTATTTATAAACCCAAGTTAAGGTAAAAGTTGGCAAAAAATCAGTTCCAAAAACACCAATTTCTTCCACAAAAGAAATAATTCCCATGCCTTTTCCCAAAATTCCGCCATACATTTTGTAAATTAAAAATGCCGATAATGGCGCCCACACAACATCAGAAAACTCGCCTAAAAACGGAATTGCGAAAGAAAGCATTCCAATCCCGTCAAACAGAATTCCCCAAAACAACAATTTATATTTTTTAGTCATAAGTAGCATTTTTTACAAGTAATAAAGCAATATCAAACTGAATAAATTACTAAAAACCACAAAATAAAAAGTCCAAAAATAATAAGGTCAAAAATATTTTGGGCGTTACCACAAGGGTCGCGCCTTCCGTTCCAATCTTTTTTGCTTCGCCGAAAAGGCGAAGCAAAAAAGGATTTCCACTGCAGTCCCTAACGCAAATTATACCTGAACCAAAAATCACTTTTTCAATTTATCCTTGTATTTTTTGATGAATTTTTCCAATTTCGGATTGATAACTGCCATGCAATATCCTTGGTTTTTATTGTTATTGTAATAATTTTGGTGGTACGCTTCCGCTTCATAAAACATAGTAAAAGCAGTAACTTCCGTCACTATTTTTTTGTTAAAAACCTTGGCTTCAGTCAAAGCCTTGATAAATGTTTCGGCCACTTCTTTTTGTGTGGTTGAATGGTAAAATATGGCCGAACGATATTGTGTGCCAACATCATAACCCTGCCTGTTTAACGTTGTAGGATCGTGAGTTGCAAAAAACACGTCCAAAATTTCCTGAAAAGTGATTGCTGAAGGGTCAAATTGAATTTGAATCACTTCTGCGTGCCCTGTTTCCCCTGAAGTTACATCATTATAGGTCGGATTTTTAACTTTTCCTCCGGAATATCCCGACGTTACTTTTTCTACCCCATTTAATCTTTGGAAAATGGCTTCAGTACACCAAAAGCAACCGTTTGCCAAGGTGGCAATTTCTAATTTATCTGACATTTTTGAATTTTTTGTTAGGTTGGATTGTGCCTCGATGGTTGTTGTTGCAAAAACCAATAATATAATCATTATTTTTTTCACTACTTATCTTTATAAAAATTTGAAATTGTTAAAGCTTAATTACATCCCTTTCGGAATTAATTTTCTTGGAAACTGCACCAAACTTTCCGCGCCATTTGCTCCTACACTAACCACGCCAAACAAGAAATTATCGATAACAATATTTTTCAAGGTGTAATCGGTTGTTTTGCCAACAAATCGGCTGTATTGCCATTGCGGTGAAGTGGTGTCACGCCAATAAATTTTATAGCCGATGCTGTTTTTATCGGCCACCTCGTCCCATTTTAATCGCGTTGATGGCTCAACGGCGCCTGCAATCATAACATTTTGCGGTGCTAACGGCGCTGCAGCCAAAGAAGCCAATGTCAAACAATTTACAGCGGTTAATTTTGCCGCATATTCAAAATTTACGCCTTCAAGCACATCGCCATATTTTATGCCGTTTTCAACCCTTATATCTTGGTGTTGGCGGTTGTAATTTTCGTGTGTTTCCATAATTCTGACGCCTGTAAAACCTTCATCATTAAAAGGCCTATGATGGCCGCCACGTCCAAATCGGTCGAGTCTGTAAACCATAATTGGTTTTAAATTGGTCATATATTGTTCGGCCAATTTAGCTACATAACGCGCCAATTGACGCGAAGGTCCGTCCACTTCCCCACCATAAAAACGCATACTGTTACGTTCTCTTTCAGTAGTTTGCACAGAAATGGCCTCAGAAAAAACCCTAAAAGTGCTGTTGTCAATTACGCCGTCAATTCCTTCAATATTGCCAATCATATCATTGTTTAAAACAGCGATAATGTCCCAATTATTTTCTTTGGCATATTTGGCCATAATTTTACCGCCGTACAAGCCTTGTTCTTCACCCGACAAACCCACATAAATAATGGAAACAGGAAATTTATACTTGCTTAAAACGCGCGCGGCTTCAATAGTTCCTGCCAATCCGGTAGCGTTGTCATTAGCTCCGGGTGAATCTGACGTAAAATCATTGGCATCAGAAACTCGGGAATCGATATCGCCCGTCATGATTACGTAGCGGTTTGGGTAGGTTGTTCCGCGCTGAATTGCCATCACATTCACCACTTTGGTATCGGTAACAATTCTGCTGCCGTCGGCTTTCACCAAATCGCCCAAATAACTTACTTCCAAACAGTTATTGCATTTTTTTGAAACTTCATCAAAAGTGGATTTTACCCAACGCCGCGCCGCGCCAATGCCTCTTGTTGCAGAAATGGTGTCGGACAAGGTATGTCGTGTTCCAAAACCCGCCAATTTCACGATGTCTTTTTCAATCCTTTCCGCAGAAGGCGCAACGGCGATTTCAGTCAATATTTTTTCGATTTCGGATTGTGAAAATCCTGTTGTGCTTATGGCCATAAAAAGCACAATGGTTGTAAATTTTAATGTTTTCATTTTTTATAAGATTATATTTTCAAAAATACTTAAATAATGTTGTTTATTTTAAATCAACTCCGAAAACTCCGATATTCAATTTTCAACAAATTTTACCCCTACCCTAAAGGGAGATTTGCTGAAAATCAATAATCTACAATAATAAAAAAAACTAATTTTTAGCAAAAGTAGCTTTTCGGAGCGGACTCAATTTTAAAATCGCAAACTTGCCGGCAGGTCAAAAATTAATTGCGTTAAGGATTAAGCGGTTTGTTTGAGCTCTTTTTTTTGCTTTTCGCAACAAAAAAAGCGAGCCGCGAAAGCCTGACCGCCTTTTCGGCGGGAACGCCCAAAGCCTTATATTTATTCAATTTGTTTTTGCCAACGTTAATTTCTGATTAAATATTCTCTAAAGTACTTACCACCATTTCAAGCATTTCTTCGGTAAAATCTAAATGGGTAACCATACGCAATTTGCCTTGTCCCATCGATATTAATGAAATACCGGCTTTTTTTAAACGGTTCACGAAATCATCTTCATTGATGGAATCGATGACGTTAAAAATAACAATATTGGTTTCAATAGGCTCCACATATTTTACCAATTTACAATTTTGAAGCGCCACGCCAATA
>JACUUQ010000202.1 GCA_014859175.1 Lutibacter sp.
ATTCAGCCAAATTACAGAGGAAGCCAGGTTGATGTGATTGGAGAAGAAAAAGTTACTGTGCACTGGCAAGAAAAAGATGGAAAAGATGCCGTATATATTGTAAATAAATAATTCACTATGAGTCAGTTAAGCGTAGAGCACCTTTTAGGAATAAAACATATAAACAAGGCTGATATTGATTTGATATTTAAAACAGCCGACCATTTTAAAGAAGTGATTAACAGGCCCATTAAAAAAGTGCCTTCGCTTCGAGACATTACTATTGCCAACATTTTTTTTGAAAACAGCACAAGAACAAGGCTGTCTTTTGAACTGGCAGAAAAAAGGCTTTCTGCTGATGTTGTTAATTTTTCGGCAAGCCAGTCTTCCGTCACAAAAGGAGAAACACTGATTGATACCGCCAACAATATTTTATCGATGAAAGTTGATATTATTGTAATGCGGCACTCGGCTGTTGGCGCCTGTGATTTTTTATCGCAGCATGTAAACGCTAAAATAGTGAATGCCGGTGACGGCACGCACGAACATCCTACCCAGGCATTGCTTGACTCCTTTTCCATTCGTGAAAAACTGGGAAGTGTTGAAGGCAAAAAAATTGTGATTGTGGGCGATGTGTTGCATTCCCGCGTGGCGCTTTCAAATATTTACGCATTAAAATTGCAAGGCGCCGAAGTAAAAGTTTGCGGACCAAAAACCCTTATTCCCAAATACATTGAAAGTTTGGGCGTTGGCGTTGAATTCGACATTAAAAAAGCACTGGAATGGTGCGATGTTGCCAATGTGTTGCGCGTGCAAAACGAACGTATGGAAATTAATTATTTCCCTTCAACCAGAGAATATTCACAATTATTCGGGATTAATAAACCGCTGCTGGACTCATTAAGCAAGAAAATTTTAATTATGCATCCGGGGCCAATTAACAGAGGTGTTGAATTGACAAGCGAGGTTGCCGACTTAGTTGACCAGTCCATTATCCTGAATCAGGTAGAAAATGGCGTTGCCATCCGTATGGCGGTCATTTATTTATTGGCGCAACAAATAGAACGAAATTAGTTATGGTTGTCACTAAAACTGAAACATACACGCACATAAAACCCACACAAATTTCAGTAAGTCAGTTCTTTTCAGCATTTAAAGAACGACACAAAGAATTTAAAGGAGAACACCTTATTATTGATTTTTCTGAGAAAATTAACATAGAAATTAAAGAAATTTTATTATTTTTGAAGTTAAGTGTGCAACACAGAAAAAATGGTACAAGTTTTGTACTGGTTTGTGAGGGTATATCTATTGATGATTTACCGGACGAATTAAATGTTGTTCCAACGTTTAACGAAGCTTTAGACATCCTTGAAATGGATGCCATTGAACGGGATTTAGGATTTTAAAACCAATTGGCTTATTGATGAAAAAACTACTTTTAATTACTTTTTTACTGTTTTTCTCATTTACTTTTGCGCAACAATCCGAGAAAAACAATGTGGATCCTGACAAAAATATTCCACAGGTAACGCTGCTGTCTGTTTCCGCATACCCAAATCCATTTATTTCAGACACCAACATCAGTTTTAAATCTGTAAAAGCACAAAGTATAGTGTTTACGGTAAAAAATTTGTTGGGAACAACGGTGTATGAAGAACAAATTGATGCTTCATCAGGCAATAACACCATTGCTTTTAACCGAAATAATTTAACCAAAGGCATGTACATTTATTCTTTGCAAACCGATGTTGAGATTGTCTCCAAAAGATTGGTAATTAAATGAGTTTGAAACTCACGATCTTAGGCTGTCATTCTGCAACACCACGCGTAAATGCGCACCCGACTGCGCAATTTTTAGAAATCAAAAACCACAATTTTTTAATTGACTGCGGCGAAGGAACCCAGGTACAATTGCGCAAATACGGCGTAAAATTCTCCAAAATTAAACACATTTTTATTTCCCATTTACACGGCGATCATTTTTACGGATTGGTGGGATTAATCTCCACTTTCAGATTGCTGAACCGTGAAACTGAATTGCATATTTACGGACCAAAAGGCTTAAAAGAAATTATCACCCTTCAATTAAAACTCTCCAATTCCTGGACACAATATCCCTTGCTTTTTCACGAATTAAATTCAGATGAAAGCGAGCTTATTTTTGAAGATGCCAATGTTGAAGTGTATACCGTTCCTTTGAACCATCGGGTGTACACAAACGGATATCTGTTCAAAGAAAAACTGGGAGAACGCAAATTAAACACAAATGCCATTGCAGCATACAAAGAAATTGAAATTTGCGATTTTCAAAACCTAAAAAACGGCAGGGATTACACCCTGAAAAACGGCACAGTCCTAAAAAACGAAACACTCACTTTTGATCCCGCTTTGCCATTGTCTTATGCTTTTTGCAGTGATACCGTCTTTTTCCCTGAAATTGTGCCGCTCATAAAAAATGCCACCTGCTTGTACCACGAAGCCACTTTTTTAAAAGATAAAGAAGCGCTTGCCATAACCACCAAACACACCACCGCAGCACAAGCTGCCCAAATAGCGCAATTGGCACAAGTGAACCAATTAATTATTGGCCATTACAGCGGCCGTTATAAAAATATAGAGGACTTTAAAACGGAGGCCCGGGAATTTTTTGAAAACACGCATTTGGCTTTGGAAGGAAAAGTTTTTGAGATTAATTGAAAATATTTTTTTTCGATTTTTAATTGTTGGTGATTTTAAAAAAGTAATTTTGAAATTTTTCAATAAATTAAATCTTCAATTTCCTTATCTTGCTTCTTTTATTACGATTTACTCCTTTAATGTGACATAATAAAAAGTTAAAATTCCGGGAATGAAAGCAGTCACCGTAAAAGAACTCAAAACAGAATTATCACATTATTCACAAAAGGAATTGGTGGAATTGTGTTTGCGTTTGTCTAAATTCAAAAAGGAAAATAAAGAACTGCTCACCTATCTTTTGTTTGAATCTTCCAATGAAGAAGGCTATATCAGCAGCATAAAACTGGAAATTGACGAGCAGTTTGAGCTTGTAAACACAAAAACGTATTACTTTATAAAAAAGAGCGTCCGTAAAATTTTGCGTAGCGTTAAAACCGCGATCCGCTATTCAAAAAAGAAGGAAACTGAGGTGGAACTCCTCCTCTATTTCTGCAAAAAATTAAAGGCGTTTAAACCTTCCATCCATAAAAATACGGTGCTCAAAAACCTTTTCGACAGAGAAATAGCGAACATCGAAAAAAAGATGGGCGTATTACACGAAGATTTACAGTACGATTACGGGCAGGAGTTGGAAAAATTGAAAACAGCCCACTATCCACCGAAGGGGGAATTAATATTGAAAGCAGAAAGTTGAGAGATGAAAGGTTATTTGTTATATGTTGAAATGTTATAGGTTAAATGTTAAAAGTTGTTATATGTTGTTTGTTAACCGTTAAAAATGGCAAACCTGAAATCTGATATCATAATTCCAAAATCGTAAATCTAAAATCATTAATCTCTATCTTTGCGCAATCGAAAACAATATGAACTACACATTGCTCTCTTCACCCCTGCAGGGATTTACCGATTTTCGGTTTAGAAACGCCTTTAACACCATTTTTGGCGGTATCGACACCTTTTACTCGCCTTATATTCGCTTAAACGGAAGTTTGGTGGTCAAAAAGGCGTATGAGCGCGACCTGCTGCCCGAAAACAATGTGGGTTTGGAAGTGATTCCGCAAATTATCACCAACAATGCGGATGAGTTTTTGTTCGTAGCCAACTACGTACAACAACTTGGCTATAAGGAATTAAACTGGAATTTAGGCTGTCCGTACCCCATGGTCACCAAATGCGGAATGGGTTCCGGCCTCATAACCGACCCAAAAAGAATTGACAAAATTCTTGAAAAAGTTCATGCCGAATCGGGCATTGTTGTTTCCATGAAAATGCGTTTGGGTTACGAAAATAATGAGGAGATTTTGCAGGTATTGCCTATTTTGGAAAAATATCCCATTAAAAATGTGGCCATTCACGCGCGCATTGGAAAACAATTGTACAAAGGCGGCGTGCATTTAGATGCTTTTCAACAATGTGTTGATCAAACCAGCCTAAAACTTTATTACAACGGCGACATTACTACGGTGGCAAAATTTCACGAAATGCAGGAACGCTTTCCAAGCATTGACCACTGGATGATTGGACGCGGATTGATTGCCGATCCTTTTTTGCCAAGTATGATAAAAAGCAACACCACCCAATACCCTGCGAACAAACTTCAAATGTTCAGAACGTTTCATGATACGCTTTTCCAAAATTACAGCGAATCGTTATCGGGCGCAACGCATCTTTTATTGAAAATGTACCATTTGTGGGAATATTTTTCCGTGCTGTTTTCAAATCCGCACAAAGCCTTAAAAAAGATAAAAAAAGCCGGCAGCATCAAAAATTACCAAACGGCGGTAAATGAAATTTTGGCGGCAGAACGCTTCAGCTAAAAATTTGTTTAAGCTAAATTAAAGCAACAAAATCCCAAATTACACAAAAAAACAAACTGCTTGTATAGCAACTAAGCTTTTAACATTATTAGATTTTTCTTTGTGAAGCTTATTTTTTTGCTCTGTGAATCTTTGCGTTAGAACTTTTTTACAGAGTTACCATTATTACACGTAGTACCCCAAAGATAACACAGAGATGCACAAAGCGTTATGGAATATTTTAAATTCCCAATTTAAAATTGGTCGAATTTGACCAATTAAAAAGGAAGTTGGTTTGCCAAGTTTTGTTTAATAATCATTTAAAAATTAAGCCTTAATGCTATTAAGCACAGCAAATTTTATATAAATGTTTTGGGCGTTACCCGCCGAAAAGGCGGGTCGGGCTTT
>JACUUQ010000203.1 GCA_014859175.1 Lutibacter sp.
TCCCATTTCTTTTATAGGTCGCTGTTTGGCGTCTTGGGTTTCCCGGGCGAAGGGGTAATTCTGGCTGGGTTCTGTCAAGTGCCTGTATTTGCGTCTTTTCATCTACGCAAATAACAATAGCATTTTCAGGAGGACTCAAATAGAGACCAACTATATTTATCATTTTTTGTTCAAATTCAGGGTCTCTCGGTTTCCCACACCAGTACTCTATTTTATGAGGCTTTAAATCGGCTTGTTTTAGAATTTGGAATACTTTGGATTGGCTTATGCCTATCTCTTTGGCAATCCGCCCCTGTGACCAATTAGTATAACCGTCGTCTGGCTTGGTACAGGCCTTTTCAATAACCATAGCCTTTTGTTCAGGTGTTATTGTTTTTGGTTTGCCACTACGAGGTGCATCTTTTAAACCCGGTATGCCATTCTTACGAAAACGCTGCCGCCATTTATTAACAACAGGTCTGCTTAGCCCCGTTTGTTCGACAATTTCATCAAGTAGCATCCCTTGATCTGAAAATAATATAATTTCCGCACGCTCAACGAAACGCTTCTCAAGCTTACGCGATCGACTCATGGTAAGCAATTCCACTCTTTGCTCCATGGTTAACTGAATTGGTTTTCCTATCCTTGACATATGACTAAGACATAATAAAAATATTAGTTAACCAACTTAATAATCGCTACACTAGTTGTTTGTGATATGGACATTATTGGATAGAAAAGTAAGGCAGCAATACATCTTCAAAATTATATAACCCTGATTTTTTATTCTTTAAATTCTCTGCAACAAATAAAACACCATTACCAAAAGCCTCTCTTGAAATAGATTCATGAATAAGACGAACAGTTTGATATGGGAAGCCAAATATTACTTCATGTTTTCCAACAATTCCACCAGCTCTTACCGAATTAATATCAGATTTTTTTATATCTAATGCTTCTGCAATTTTTATTGCCGTACCCGAAACACCTTGTTTTTCTTTAAAATGTTCTTCAATTATTTCAATATCTATCCATGGAGCGATTTTTTTGAGAAACTTTGCGGCAAATAGCATATAATTAATTCCTAATGTAATATTAGGACTCCAGAATAGAACAGTTTTTTCTGAAAGTTTTTTCAGGAATTCTCGTTCAACTTCGCCATAATGAGATACCGCTGTAATGATTTTAATTTTACGTTCTCCTGCAATCTCTCCATAAGTATAAATACCTGTTTCTGAAGAAAAATCAATGATTATGTCTACCGGATATCTGTCGAGAAGTTCCGGCATTTTTATTTTAGAGCTCGAATAAATCAGTCCTGTTTCGTTTGATTCAACACCTAAGAACTCTGATACGCTTCTTCTTTCTAATAGAGTACTTCGTCTTAGAACCCATTCAAGACAAAATTCTTTATTTTGCAATATCACATTAGCGACTGCTTTTCCTGTTTTTCCAAAACCTATTAATCCTATTTTCATTATTTGTTGCGTTAAGTTATTAAAATCAGGCTTTTATCTTCTATCATAATTTTTATAGTTCCTCGAGCCAAGTGGTTAAATTAGTAATACGCTTTAATCCTTTACCAGATTGAGCCTTTTTTATAGCCTTGATTGTTTCATAATTAGGAATCTTCCCAAGAAATTTATTCCTTATTATTTCTTGTTTCTTTTCTGCATTAATTTTTTCAGATTGTTTTTTATCTTCTTTCATAATTTTTAGTTGCTGTTATAAGGCTTTTTTTATGCATCAGTGTCGTTTTCAATGTTTCCTTTCCAAATATCACTGTTAATATGTTCTTTTAATTTTCTATGAAATTCTTTGTCGTATTCGTAATCTGCTGCACAGCCATATAATTATTTACTAAATATACATTTAATTGAAATGCTTTATTATATTCATTCGATGAAGCGCTTCTTTTAGAATTTCAGTACCGGAATAATCATTCTTAAGTATGATCTATAATTGATGTTGATCCATAGTGTCAACATAATCTTCAATATTGTGAATATTCATAGTTTTTTATTTGATGGTTAAAATACGAAATTAAAATCAGAAAAACCTTTAATAATAAGTATTGTAAATGCTCTGCATTTATATCTATTAGTTTTATTACTTATATTTTATTTATTTGTTTTATTACAATTATATGCTTTATTACATATAATACACATATTACATAGATTTCATTTATTTGTCTTATTGCATTTATTATATACATTGTGTTTAATACACGTGTAATATATATTTTAACGTGAGTTCGACTTAAGCCGATAAACCATTATCTATTATTTCTATATTTAACGAAGGTTTTTTAGGGAAGAAAGAATATGCTATTAAACCAGATAATAAGTTAGTTATGAAGTTGTCAAAACTTCTGTGGCGCGTATGTTCAATTTGGCAGATATTTTTAAGTTGATCATTGACGGACTCAATGATTGCTCTTTTTTTAAGCATTATTTTATCGTGTAAATGCATTAAACTATTTTTCATGTTCTTTCTGATTTTGGTAACTAGGTGAACTCCATCAACAAAAAGTTGTTCAAATAAATCTTTGCTCAAATACCCTTTGTCTCCAAATAATTTTCCGAAAATTCTCTTGTGAAATTTTTCGTTTTTAAGAGGTTCCCTATCATCAACATTGGCTTGGGTAAACATAAAATCAAGTATTTCCCCTCTGTCATTTATGATTAAATGTAATTTAAACCCAAAGAACCATCCCAATCATTGCCCTTTTGTGGCTGCTCCCTTGAATACTTTGTTTTGTTTTTCTCTTTTAATATGGCATGCCCTAACTGGCGTGGAATCTATAAAAGAAACGCCTGTGCAACTGCCCAAACAACAGGTTTTTAGAAAGACACCCATTGGAACCGCTGCCTTTTTCTGCAATTCCATGAATCTATTATAGGAGACTGTCTCCGGAAATTCACTTTTCAAGTGCTTTACAACATAATTCAAATAAAAATGTTTCAAATTTCTAAATTGGCCATAATGGAATAAAACCAGAATCGTAATTACTTCGCTGTAGGACAGTTTAAAGGAACGATTTCTTCGTTTTAAACCATTATTGGATTCAAGAAGGTGGCCGGCCTTCGCTTTTTCAAATTCTTTGCAAAATTCATCGATAATAAAGAAAATTTCAGTAATTTTAGAGGTAGAAATCATAGAGATAGTTTTTAGTTATATATTTGATTTTCAATACATTAAATATAAAAAAACTATCTCTTTTTTTCCAAATATTTTAACCCTTTTTTATATCGAACTCACGTTAATTTAAAAACCCGGCAAGGTTTTGTGTTGTATTTTATGCCGCCAAAACCAATTTCCACGCCATTTTTCAGGGATTCTATGGCTTCTGGAGTGATGTCACCGTCAACTTCGGCAAAATATTCTTTTTCCACGTTGCTGCTTCTCACCAATTCACTCATATTTCCATCGGTGGTGAGCAGTAAAAGTCCTTCCGATTTTTCATCCAATCGACCGATGGCCATGAGTTTTTCGGGAAACTGGTAAAATTCACCCAGTAATTTTTTTTTGTGTTTGCTGATGTCATTATTCGCAAACTGACTCAAATACCCATAAGGTTTGTAAATGATAAAATGCCGATGCGGTTGATTTTCGTTAGGATTTTCCATTGAGAATCGCGTAAACCAATGCTGCGGAAAGTGGTTTTCCGGCTGCTTTTTTTCTGATATCATCAAAGCTGAAACGGAAATCGCAACCATTTTTATAGTTGTTGCAACCGTAAGCGGTTTTTCCTTTTAAAATGGTTCCTTTGTGGCATTTCGGACAAGCAATTTTGTCGGGAATATTTTTGCTGCTGAGCGTAGTCGAAGTATGGTTACTGAGCGGAGCCGAAGTATGGTTACTGAGCGGAGTCGAAGTATTTTTTTCTTCTAACACCAAATTAAATTGATCATCAAAACGGATTAAACCCTCGGTTTCGCCATTTTCGGTTTTAAAACCTTTTAAATTGACGGTGCATTTTTTTTGCAGCAGGCGGATGTATTGATTTTCTGATATTTTTTTGTCGAGAAAACTAAAAGACAATCTGAAATCACAGCCATTGTTGTATTCGCTACATCCATAGGCGTTTTTTCCTTTGAGAATATTTCCTTTTTTGCATTTTGGGCATTTTTCTGAGGCGATGCCTTTGGAAACTGCCGTAATTTTTTTAGGAACCTGTTTGGCAACTTCATGATGATAAATATTTGCCGTATTCTTTTCGGAACGAACTTCGTAAACCAAATGGTCAACCATTTTTTTCATGTTTTTTATGAAAGTACCGGCGTTGTAAGTTCCTTTTTCAATTTCCTTGAGCTGTTTTTCCCATTGTCCCGTTAATTCTGCCGATTTTAACAATTCACTTTGGATGATATCAATGAGTTGGATGCCTGTTTGTGTAGGTAAAATCTGCTTTTTATTGCGAATGATGTATTGTCGTTTAAAAAGTGTTTCAATAATATTTGCGCGGGTTGAAGGCCTTCCGATTCCATTTTCTTTCATCAATTCGCGCAGTTCATCATCATCAATTTGTTTGCCGGCAGTTTCCATGGCGCGAAGCAAGGTGGCTTCAGAAAACATGTTGGGCGGTTTTGTTGCTTTCTCCAAAAATGAAGGTTCATGAGGCCCTTTTTCTCCTTTTATGAAATTTGGGAGGATGTCTGTTTCCAGTTTTTCACTTGCACTGAGCGGAGCCGAAGTGGCGAAAACAACGCGCCATCCTTTTTCAATGATTTCCTTTCCGGTGGTTTTAAAAGTGACATCGGCCGCCATTCCGATAACGGCAGTGTTTGAAACGATGCAATCTTCATAAAAAACGGCAATAAAACGTCGGGTGATGATATCGTAAACCTGTTGCTGACTGTAAG
>JACUUQ010000017.1 GCA_014859175.1 Lutibacter sp.
ATTTCCACATAATCAGTGCCCAATAATGGCAAGAAATCCTGTGCTTCCGGAAATAATTTTTCCAATCCGTAATTAAAGTTTTGTGTATTTTTTAGATTTGACATTTTTCTGATATTTATTCAGTTATCCAAGATTTATAATAATCGTCCACCTGTAAATTCATTGCTTCTTCGGTAATCATTACCGGTTTAAAAGGATCAATCATCACCGCCAATTCTTCGGTGAATTTTTTTCCGATGCTTCTTTCGATTGCGCCCGGATGCGGTCCGTGAGGAATTCCGCCCGGATGCAAGGTGATTTGTCCTTTTTCTATATTATTTCGGCTCATAAAATCACCGTCAACATAATACAATATTTCTTCGGAATCGATATTGCTGTGGTGATAAGGCGCCGGAATTGATTTTGGGTGATAATCGTACATTCTTGGCACAAAGGAGCAAACCACAAAACCTGATGCTTCCCACGTTTGATGAACTGGCGGCGGCATATGAATGCGGCCGGTAATCGGCTCAAAATCGTGAATGGAAAAAGCATACGGATAATTAAATCCGTCCCAGCCAACAGCGTCAAAAGGATGATTTTTGTAGTTATATTCCCAAAGAAAGTCTTGTTTTTTGATATAAATTTTAAAGTCGCCTTTCTCATCGTGGGTTTGTAAATTGCTTGGCAATTTAAAATCGCGCTCGCAAAATGGCGAAGTTTCCAACAATTGCCCGAAGTTATTTCGATAGCGTTTTGGCGTTACAATCGGACTAAAAGATTCAACATAAAGTATTCGGTTGTCTTGCGTGTCGAAGTCTATTTGATACACAGTTCCTCTGGGAATAATCACATAATCGCCATATTTAAAATCGATATTTCCATACATTGTTTTTAAAGTGCCCGATCCAACGTGAACAAAAAGCATTTCATCGGCATCGGCATTTTTATAAAAGTAGGCTGATGAAAATGCTGTTGGCGCGGATAATCCGATGTGTAAATCGCTGTTAACAAAAACAGTTTTCCTGCTTTCCAAATAATCGGCTTCCGGTTTTAAGGAAAATCCTTTAAAACTGAGCGCTTTCATATTTTTGTCGATAACAATTTTTGGCGTTACATCTTTCACTTTTTTGATTTCCGTAACCACGGTGGGCGGATTCAAATGGTAGATTAATGATGACATTCCTGCAAAACCAGCAGTTCCGAAAAGCTCTTCCTGATACAATCCGCCAGCAGGTTTTTCAAAAGTGGTGTGACGCTTTGGCGGAATTTTACCCAATGAATGATATCTAGGCATAATCGTATTTTTTTAGTTATGAATTCCCTAAAAAAGGGCAGTAGTATGTTTATGAATTTATGTCCAAGAATTTAATCATATTGGACGGAATCATAACTTTAATTTACAAAATTTTTAGCTCGTAACTTAACCCATGAATATTTTCATTCAGGATCTCTCTTGATTAAGAATTTTAGAAGTATCAATAATTCTGTCCAAGCTGTTTGCATATTTTACAAATATAAAAATATTTTTGGATGTTTAATGAAATAAAAAAGAGCGCGTTACGCGCTCTTAATCAGTAATTTTTTTAATAGTTAAAAATTAATTCCGTTCACTTCAATCACTTGCAAAATTTGGGGGGCGTGCCTTTTTATGGTGGCTTCAACCCCGTTTTTTAAAGTCATCTGGTTTACGGAGCAACCCAAACAATTGCCTTCAAGCTGAACACTAACAATATTGTCTTGTATATCAACCAATGTAATGTTGCCGCCATCAGCCTGTAAATAAGGCCTGATTTCCTGCAATGCATTTTCAACAATAATTTTAAGTTCTTCTGCTTCCATAGTTTTTTATTTTTTTGTGCCGCAACCGCTCATGGTCGTAATTCGAACAATTTCAGTTGGCGGTAAATCGCTGTTTCTTTTCACCAATTGCGACAAGGCGTTTTTCGTAATTTCAGAAAAAGCAATTTCTAAAGGCGTGTTGTCCTGAAGCGCTACCGGATGCCCAACATCGCCCGATTCGCGAATGCTTTGTACCAAAGGAATTTCTCCTAAAAATGCCACGTCAATGTCTTTTGCCAAGTTTTTTGCGCCATCTTGCCCAAAAATATAATATTTATTTTCTGGGAGTTCGGCAGGCGTGAAATAACTCATATTTTCAACAATTCCCAAAACAGGAACATTGATGCTTTCTTGTTGAAACATCGCCACACCTTTTTTGGCATCGGCCAAAGCGATATTTTGAGGCGTACTCACAATAATGGCGCCTGTTACCGGAACTGCTTGCACAATTGACAAGTGAATATCGCCGGTTCCCGGAGGTAAATCAATCAATAAAAAATCAAGTTCGCCCCAATGTGCGTCAAAAATCAATTGGTTTAATGCTTTTCCTGCCATTGCTCCTCGCCAAATAACGGCTTGGTTTGCATCAACAAAAAATCCCAACGACAATATTTTTACGCCGTAGCTTTCAATCGGCTGCATTTTTGTTGTGCCGTCAATTTCAATCGACAATGGTTTTGCATGCGCCACATCAAACATTAAGTGAATGGAAGGACCATAAACGTCGGCGTCTAAAATACCCACTTTAAAGCCCATTTTTTGCAATGAAATTGCCAAGTTTGCGGTAATGGTAGATTTTCCTACACCGCCTTTTCCAGAAGCGACTGCAATAATATTTTGAATGCCAGGAACTTTTGGTTTAGATTTTTCAGCTGGTTTATCGGGAGCAACAGCGGTTACATTCACTTTCACGTCGGCTTTTACATCCACATGTTGGTGGATTGCCTTCATAATTTCAACTTCCATTTTCTTTTTAGCCTGTAACGTTGGATTTCCAATGGTTACATCAACAATAATTTCTTTGTCGAAAGTTACAATATTTTTAACTGCGCCGCTTTCAATTAAATTTGTCCCTTCACCAGGCGCAGTGATGGTTTCAAGAGCTTTTGAGATATCTTTTTTTGTATATGCCATATTGTTTATATAAAATCATTCTAAACAACAAAGATACAGATTTAAATGAATTTACAAAGTCACATTTTTAGAAAGTAGGGATAGGTCGCGACCTGTACGTTCTGAAATTTAAAATACCAACAATTCATAATATCATATACTACAATAATTCTTTAAACGGATCCCAAAAAACAGCGCTGAAATTCTGAATTTGATTTTCTTTCACAACAATTCCTTCGCTTTCCAGTAACTGTTGCATTAAGTTGGTGCCGTCAAAATGAAATTTTCCTGTTAACAATCCGTTTCTGTTTACCACCCTGTGCGCAGGAATATCGGCATTGTTGTGAGAAGCATTCATCGCCCAGCCAACCATGCGTGCCGATTTTGCGGCGCCGAGATATTTCGCGATGGCGCCATAACTTGTAACCCTGCCAAAAGGAATTTGCTTGGCAATTTCATACACTTTTTCAAAAAAATTATCGGAAGTTTCCATCAGATGAAAAAAAATACAAAATATTAAAAGTTAAATATTAAAAGTAGGGACAGCTTGCGACCTGTCCGTTCTAAAAGTTATTTGTTGTTTGTTATTTGTTTAATTTTTTAACATTTAACGTATAACATTTTTTTAATTCCCCCTTCGGGGGCTAGGGGGCTTTAATACCGAAGCTTAAATTTTATGTAAGTGATAGGTTTTCCTTTTTCCAAATACTGACTTTCATAAAAAGTTTGGGTTGAAGTCACTTCTTCGGGCGCATGGTAATTTTTATAAATATCGTGATGGGCATAAATAATTTCATGCCCTTCGCCGTGAAGCAAACCTAAGGCGTAACCGTGCATAAACTCACTGTCCGTTTTTAAATGAACAAAACCTTCAGGTTTTAAAATATGGTGGTATTTTTTTAAAAACTCCGTATTGGTAAGGCGGTGTTTGGTGCGCGTGTATTTAATTTGCGGATCGGGAAAAGTGATCCATATTTCGCTTACTTCCTGTTCATTAAAAAGCAAATCGATCAATTCAATTTGAGATCTTAAAAAAGCCACATTGGTTAAATTTTCTTCCAAAGCTATTTTGGCGCCGCGCCAAAAACGTGCTCCTTTTATATCAACGCCAATATAATTGATGTTTGGATTTTTGCGGGCAAGCGCAATGGTATATTCGCCTTTTCCGCAACCCAATTCAAGCACAATGGGATTGCTGTTGTTAAAAAATGTGTGCCAATTTCCTTTTAGGGAGAAACCATCAATAACTTCTTTTCGTGTTGGTTGAATGACATTGGAAAATGTTTCGTTTTCACGAAATCTTCTGAGTTTATTTTTGCTTCCCACAGGATTTGTGTTTTGTTAAAAAAAGGAAAAAATATAATTGAATTTAAATAAGAAATTATTCGTTTCCTGCTTTTTTGTATTTTTTTAACTCGCCCAGCCAGTAGAATAACGCAATAAATAAAATGACAACAAAAATCCAGCTAACGGTATTTTGAAGCCACCAATTGTCCATAGAACTTATGCTGTTGTGAGGCGCAAATAAAACATTTTGACAAAATTCACCTATCGCTTTAAAAATATTGTTTGCAATCATAACTTATTTATATTTACAGGCAAAAGTATAAAATATAGCAATGATAGCAAACTTTTTCAACAAAACTAAACCGGCAACTATTTTTATCTTAGTTGCGCTACTGTTTGTCTATTATTTTACGGCTACTTTTTTGCTTCATTCGGCCGAACTTTCAATCAATTTTTTGATTAAAAGAATTTCTTTTTTCGTTTTTATTGCTTTAATGCTGATGATTGTAAATTTTATTGTCAAAAAAAACAAGCTGACAAAAGATAATTCGTATGCGTTGCTGTTGATTGTTATTTTATTTGGAACTTTTCCTGAGGCTATGTTTTCTTATAAAATTGTTTTGGCAAATATTGCATTGCTGTTGGGTTTCCGAAAAATTTACAGTTTAAGGTCTGGCGTTGACACCAAATTGAAGCTTTTTGATGCCAGTTTTTGGATTGCTATTGCAACAATTTTTTATTCTTGGAGTATTTTTTTCGTTTTATTGGTTTATTTAGGAATGATTATTCATCAAAAAATCACCGTTAAAAATTTGTTTATTCCTATTGTGGGCTTTGTAACGCCAATGCTTATTTATTTTACGTATTGCCTTTATTTTGAAGATGCCGAATTTTTTTACAATAGGTTTAATTATGAATTAAACTTGGATTTGGATTCCTATACTTCATTAAAATTATTAATTCCGCTGCTGTTTTTATCGCTGGCATTGCTTTGGAGCCTTTTAAAAGTGACACCAAAAGTTGTTTCTGTCAGAAATAATTTTAAATTTTCTTGGGATGTATTGATCAATCATTTGTTAATTTCGGCGGTAATTGTTGTTTTGGCGCCAACTAAAAATGGATCGGAATTGTTATTCTTTATTTTTCCTGCTGCAGTGATTGTTGCGAATTTGATGCACCACATCAAATCTAAAATTTTTAAAAATGCAATTTTATATGCCTTTCTGCTGATTTCGGTTTTTGTCTATTTTTTATAGCTTAATCCCAAACGACAAATCGCCTGCATCGCCCAAACCGGGAACAATGTAGCCTTTTTCGTTTAGATGATCATCAACCGTGGCAATCCACAATTTGGTGGTTGGCGGAAAGCGATTTTTTATGTATTCTATGCCTTCTTTAGCGCCAATTACGCAGGCCAAATGAATTTCTTTTGGTGTTCCGTGTTTTTTTAATCCTTCAAAAACGGTTGCCAAAGATTGGCCGGTTGCCAGCATTGGGTCGGCTAAAATCAATGTTTTGCCGTCTAAATTTGGCGAAGCAAAATATTCCACTTTAATTTCAAATTCTGTTTCGGTGAGGTGTTTTCTGTAGGCGGAAATAAAGGCGTTTTCAGCATCATCAAAAAAGTTTAAAAGACCGCTGTGCAAAGGCAAACCCGCTCTTAAGATAGAGCAAACCACAATATCTTTTTTTGGAACCGGCACTATTTTGGTTCCTAAAGGGGTTGAAACAATTTTGTTTTGAAAATCTAACGTTTGACTTATTTCGTAAGCAATAATTTCACCAATTCTTTCAATATTTCTTCGAAATCGCATACTGTCTTTCTGAATTTCGGCATCTCTTATTTCTGAAATGAATTTATTTAATATTGATTTTTTTTGGTCTAAAACGTTGACAATCATAGAAGGATATTTTCAGCAAAAATAGGATATAATAATTATAAAACGGGAAAGTTGGCTGAGAAATTTTAACATTTGAAATTGGCGTTAACCAGCCATCAATTTAAAGTTTTTAAAACTTTTTTAACGATGGTTTTTGGCGAAATGCTTCGCATAGCATCTTCATAACCCTCGCAAACTTTATTGCCATAAATAGAACAGGGAATGTTGGGATATTTTTCTAAATCGGGTAAAATGGTATTTTCAAAAGGTTGGTTAAATGGTGCGAAGCCCGCAAAAGGATGCGTAATTCCCCAAATGGTGATGGTGTTTATGCCCAGCATTGCCGCAAAATGCGCATTTCCCGAATCCATGCTTACCATAACGTTCAAGTTTGAAATAAGCGCCAGCTCCTGATTTAGTTTAAGTTTTCCGGCAACATTTAAGGCAGTTGGAAATTTATTTGCCAAGTTTTCCAACAGTTCAATTTCTTTTTTTCCGCCGCCAAAAAGCAATATTTTTATGGGTTGTTGAGATAATTCGGCAATAACTTTTTCCATTAAATCCAGCGGATACATTTTAGAATTGTACGTTGCAAAAGGCGCAATGCCAATCCATTTTGTGTTTTTTGTGCCAGTGATTTCAAGAATTTCTGGAGTTAGTTCTTTTTTCGGCGGGAATTCAGGAGAAGATAGATTTAGGCTAAATCCCAATTTTCTAAAAACATCGGCATATCTTTCGTGTGTGGTTTTCAGTTGCTTAAAAACTTTATTTTTAGATTGTGTCAATGCACGCTTTTCACTTCGGCCTTTATCAACAAAGGAAACTTTTGCCATCGCCAATGTATAAAAAGTTCTTAAAATTTTAGAGCGCAAAACGTTGTGCAAATCGGCAACGGCATCAATATCAAAAGATTTTAATTCCTTAAAAAGTTTATAAATGCCGAAAAAACCTTTGTGTTTTCCGTCAACTTCAGCAGCATAAAAAGAAACATTTTTTAGTCCATCAAACAATGGCTTCAAAAAAGGTTTTGAAAGTACGGTAATTTTTAGGGTTGGATGCTGTTTTTCCAAAGCCTTTAAAACAGGAACCGCCATAGCAACATCGCCCATTGCTGAGAGCCTTATAACTAATAAATGCTTAATTTCTGACAAAATAATTTTAAATTGTTGGTTATTTTTAACAAAAGTACGAATAGTTTTAGTGCAAAAAATACCTACCGTCAGTATTAAAATCTATATTACAAACCATAAAATGCTTAAATTTGCTTAAATATTATTTTTAGATGATACATTCAATGACCGGTTACGGTAAAACCGTACTGCAGCTTCCAACAAAAAAAATTACGATTGAACTGAAATCGTTAAACAGCAAAAATTTAGATTTAAACGTTCGTGTTCCTGGCTACTACAGAGAAAAGGAACTGGATATTCGCAAACAACTGGCTACGGAATTGGTTAGGGGAAAAATAGACTTCTCCATTTATATTGAAGACAATGGCGGGGAATATTCATCGAAAATCAACGAAAATATGGTGAAAGAATACATGAACCAATTGCGGAGTATAGTGGATTCTGATGAAATTGAATTGCTGAAAATGGCGATAAGATTGCCTGATGCTTTTAAGCAGCAAAGAGAGGAATTGGATGAGCAGGAATGGAATCAAATTGAGAACGGCATTTTAGAAACCATTGAAAAAATTAATGAATACCGCATTGATGAAGGAAAAGTGCTGCATGCCGATTTTGTGTTGCGCATTTCTATCATTGAAATGTTGTTGGAAAGCGTTGTTGAAATGGATCCTTTGCGTATGGAACAGGTGAAGGAAAAACTCAGAAAATCAATTGCCGAACTGGAAACAAAAATTGACGAAAACCGATTTGAGCAAGAACTCATTTACTATATTGAAAAACTCGATATTACCGAAGAAAAAGTCCGCTTAAAAAATCATTTGGAATATTTCATCAAAGAACTGAATGAGGATGTTTCAAATGGCAAAAAATTGGCGTTTATTACCCAGGAAATTGGCAGGGAAATTAACACCATCGGCTCAAAATCCAATTTGGCGAATATGCAAAAATTGGTGGTTCAAATGAAAGATGAGCTTGAAAAAATAAAGGAGCAAAACCTAAATGTATTGTAAATAAACAGGAAATCAACAATTTTTAAAACCTAAAATCATTGAAAAAAGAGGGAAAACTCATCGTTTTTTCGGCACCTTCAGGCTCTGGTAAAACAACAATTGTGCATCATTTATTGAGAAAATCCGATTTAAATTTAGATTTCTCCATTTCAGCAACATCACGCGAAAAAAGAGGGAAGGAAATAGAAGGAAAAGATTATTATTTTATTTCTCTGGAAGAATTTCAAAAACACGTAAAAAAAGGCGATTTTATTGAATGGGAAGAGGTTTACGAAAACAATTATTACGGCACCTTAAAAAAGGAAGTTGAGCGAATTTGGGCATCGGGAAAAAACGTTATTTTTGATATAGATGTTGTTGGAGGCTTAAGCATAAAAAACATATTTCCTAAGCAAACATT
Source organism: Lutibacter sp. (assembly GCA_014859175.1). GTDB lineage: Bacteria > Bacteroidota > Bacteroidia > Flavobacteriales > Flavobacteriaceae > Lutibacter. Next base: position 8,642 of record JACUUQ010000017.1, read on the forward strand.
GGCAATTTTCGTTAAAAGTCCGTCGATTGATGAAATGGAACGCCGCCTCAGAAACCGGAATACCGATTGTGAAGAAAAAATAAAAGAACGTGTTAAAAAGGCAGAAAAAGAGCTGAAATTCGCCAAAGATTTTGATGTTATTTTGTTGAACGATGACTTGAGTAAAGCACAGGAAGAAGCCTATAATTTGGTGAAAAAGTTTGTGAACTAGATTTACGCCCTTCTACTGCGCTCAGGGTGACGATTTTGGATTTACGATTTTTTAAATTTTACTTAACTCAACTTATGATATTTAACTTTTAGAACGGACAGGTCGCGACCTGTCCCTGCAATTTTAAAAAAAAACTGAAATTTACATGAAAATCGGATTATTTTTTGGCACTTTTAACCCAATTCACATCGGGCATATGATTATTGCCAATTATATGGTTGAATTTTCCGATTTGGATGAGGTTTGGTTTGTGATCACGCCAAGAAGTCCGTTTAAGTTAAAAGAAACTTTGCTAAGCAATCACCACAGGTTGGCCATGGCAAAAATTGCCGTTGAAAATTACCCGAAATTAAAAACATCCGACATAGAATTTAACCTTCCCGAGCCAAATTTCACCATCAATACGTTGGTTCATTTGGAAGAGAAATTCTCAAAACACCAGTTCTGTTTGTTGTTGGGCGAAGATAATTTGAAGGGATTTCAGAAATGGAAAAATTACGAAACCATTTTAAAAAATTACGATTTGTACGTTTATCCAAGAATTTCAAAAGAAAATGTGGCTGCCCAATTTTTGAATCACGCTAAAATCCATCGTGTAAATGCACCAATTGTTGAAATTTCATCAACATTTATCCGAAAAGCAATAAAGGATAAAAAAAATATCAGTACCATGTTGCCTTCCAATGTTTGGAAATACATAGATGAAATGAACTTTTATAAGCAGTAATTTTATAAAAGTTTTAACACGGATAAACAAATAGTTTAAAATTATTTATATAAAATTCGTTTTTATATTTTTTTGAAGCATATTATGGCGATAAAAACAAGAAAAAAGGTCAAATTCCGACAAAAATTAATTAACAAATACCGACTGGTAGTTTTAAATGAAGATACTTTTGAAGAAAAATTATCATTCAAATTAACTCGGTTGAATGTGTTTATTTTTGGAACTTTTTTTTCCGTTTTGCTGATTGTAGGAACTATATACTTAATAGCATTTACCTCTTTACGAGAATATATTCCGGGATATTCTTCCACAAAATTAAAAAGAGAAGCCACCCAATTGGTGTATAAAGTCGATTCCTTAAATCAGGTTTTGGAAGTAAATAACCTTTATATCCAAAAGGTAAAAGCGTTATTGACCGGCGAAATAAAGGAAGTGCAATTTGATAAAGATTCGGTTTTGAGCGCCTTGAAATTAAACAAAGATTCCATGAACTTTGAGCCTTCAGATATCGATTTGGAATTTAGGCAGGATGTGGAAAGTGCCGACAGGTTCAGTATTTTTAGCGAAGCCACAAAAAACGCCAATATTGTGTTTTTTTCGCCTGTTAAAGGAATTGTGACCGACGGATACAGTAATAAAAATAAGCATTTTGCCATTGACATTGCCGTTAAAAAAGGAACACCGGTAAAATCTGTTGCCGACGGAACCATTATTTTTGCAGAATGGACCATTGAAACAGGTTATGTGGCGATTGTTGAGCACAGTAATGGATTTATTTCTGTTTACAAACACAATACCGCATTGCACAAACAACAAGGCGATATGGTAAAATCGGGCGAAGTGATTGCTTCGGCAGGCGATATGGGCGAATTAAGCACGGGACCACATTTGCATTTTGAGTTGTGGAATGAAGGTTATCCGGTAAATCCGGTTAATTATATAGATTTTGAATAATGATAAACATAAAATCAATTTTAGCACTGCCATTTGCAAAACGCATCACGGCAAAAATTCACAAACAAAGCAGAAATGCCGTAAAAGTGCAGCAAAAGGTTTTTGAAAATTTAATTGCCCAAGCCCAAAATACCACTTTTGGCAAAGACCATAATTTCAGCAACATTAAGTCTTACGAAGATTTTAAAAAGCAGGTTCCCATTCGTGATTATGAAGCGTTGAAACCTTATGTTGATAAAGTTATTGCAGGTGAATCGGATGTTTTGTGGAAAGGAAAACCGCTGTATTTTGCAAAAACTTCGGGTACAACTTCTGGCGTAAAATACATTCCGTTGACCAAAGAATCGATGCCGATGCACATCAGCGCGGCGCGAAATGCCTTATTAATGTATATTGCTGAAACCAAAAAAGCCAATTTTGTCAACGGAAAAATGATTTTTTTACAGGGAAGTCCGGAATTGGGTGAAAAAAACGGAATCAAAACCGGAAGGCTTTCGGGTATTGCGGCACATTATATTCCAAGTTATTTAACCAAAAACCGTTTACCGAGTTGGGAAACCAATTGCATAGAAGACTGGGAAACCAAAATTGAAGCGATCGTTGATGAAACCATCAATGAGAATATGACACTGATTAGCGGAATTCCTTCTTGGGTGCAAATGTATTTTGAAAAACTGGCGGAACGCACCGGAAAAAAAGTGGGCGATATTTTCCCAAATTTTAATTTGTTTGTTTATGGCGGCGTAAATTTTGAACCGTACCGCAACAAGTTTGAAGATTTAATCGGAAGAAAAGTGGATACTATTGAGTTGTTTCCTGCTTCCGAAGGATTTTTTGCCTATCAGGATTCCCAAAATGAAAAAGGCATGCTGTTGCTGGTTGATAACGGAATGTTTTATGAATTTATTCCTTCCGAAGAATTTTTTAATGAAAATCCGACCCGGATTTCTTTGGCCGATGTTAAAATTGGCGTAAATTATGTGCTTATTCTAAATACCAATGCCGGACTTTGGGGCTACGATATTGGCGACACGATAGAGTTTGTTTCCATAAATCCGCACCGAATTAAAGTTACCGGCAGAATCAAGCATTTTATTTCCGCATTTGGCGAACACGTGATTGGCAGTGAAGTGGAAAATGCCATCAATAGCCAAACCACAGGCACAACAATTGCCATCAATGAATTTACGGTGGCGCCGCAAATTACGCCGGAAAGCGGATTGCCTTATCACGAATGGTTTATTGAATTTGACAGCAAGCCCGAAGATTTGGAAGATTTTGCCAAAAAAGTGGATGAAGCTTTGCAACAGCAAAACAGTTATTACTTCGATTTAATCAGCGGAAAAATATTGCGGCCTTTAAAAATAACGTTGATAGAAAAAGGCGGCTTTAACAACTATATGAAGTTGATTGGCAAATTGGGCGGACAAAATAAAGTCCCGCGTTTGTCCAACGACCGTAAAATTGTGGACGAATTGATAAAATTTGAAGAAAAATGAAGGTAATTTCAGTAAGTCTTGGCGAGCGAAAAGTACTGAATTACAAAGGAAAAATTGTTGAAACCGGTGTTTTTAAGTTTCCCGTAAATCAACCAATTTTTTTGGGAACTGAAGACGTTAAAAACGATGCGGTCATCGACCGAAAACATCATGGCGGAATTGAAAAAGCGGTTTACGGTTATTCCCAAAATCATTATGCCTATTGGAAGGCATTGTATCCGAATTTAGACTGGAATTATGGCATGTTTGGCGAAAATTTAACCATTTCAAATTTGGAAGAAACCGAAATATTTATTGGAAATACGTATAAATTAGGCGAAGTTTTGTTGGAAGTGACCAAGCCGAGAGAGCCTTGTTATAAATTGGGAATTCGATTTGGAACTCAAAAAATACTGAAACAATATTGGAATTCAACCAAATGCGGCGTTTATTTTAAAGTGCTTCAAACAGGAAATGTAGCCGTTGGCGATGAAATGATTCTTGTAAATAAAGCTGAGAATTCACCAACAATCGCTGAAGTTTACGAAATGAAAAAGTAAGTAAAAAAAGGGATTGTCTAAAAAGTTGGTTTAACCGCAAAGCAAATGATTTATGCGAAAATCGCTATGGTTTAGAAATTCTTTGTGAAACTTAGTTTTTCTCAGTGAATCTTTGTGAAATAGCTGTGACACAAAGACACACAAAGAAAATGCACAAAGCCACACAAAGCTTCAAAATTGGAAGTAATTCAGATCATTAAATTAAACAGAAATTAATAATTCAAAATTTAACATCTTTTAAAATCGCACATCGTAAATCAAAAATCGAGCATCAAACAAGTTTAACCGCAAAGCTCGTAAAGAAGGCGCAATGTTCGCAAAGTTTTAAATTTTTAAATTAGTGCTTAGCGATCCTTGCGGAAAGTAAAGGTTCCTTGCGGTTAAAAAATGAGTGTTATTAGACAATCTCTGTTAAATTTATAAAAAGTGTTGATTATTTTTTTGCCAGCAAATCTCTAATTTGAATCAATAATTCTTCTTGTGAAGGCCCTTTTGGCGCTTCGGGCGCAGGAACTTCTTTCTTTTTCATTTTGTTGATTGCTTTTATCATCATAAACATAACAGCCGCAACAATGATAAAATCGACAAGGTTTGTTAAAAAATCTCCTTAAAGTACGGCAACTTCGCCAACAACTTCTCCTGCTTCATTGGCAACGCCTTCATTAATTACATATTTTAACTCTTTGAAGTCCGATTGAAAAATTAAACCAACTAAAGGTGAAACAATACATCCGGTAAATGATGACACAATTTTGTTGAAAGCGGCACCCATTACAAAACCTAAAGCAATGTCAACAAGGTTTCCCTTCATTGCAAATTCCTTGAATTATTTTAACATTCCCGTTTTTTTTGTTTTATTGATTGGTATAGCTAATATAATAAAAAAGTTAATTCAATTGAAATTCATTTAACCGCAAAGACCGCAAAGAAAATACGCGAAGTGCGCAAAAAATTTGTCAGTATTTTAAAATCGTAAATCAAAAATTGGAGATCGTAAGTTAATTTGCATTAGGGGTTGCAGTGGAAAGCCCGCAGGAACGCTTTTGGGCGTGACGAGGACTTGTAACGAAAAACCCGACCCGGAGGGGAATGCCCACCAAAAAGTCGGGCAGGCTCAAATTATTAAGTAAAATAAGATTTTATTGTGTTGAAAAGGCTATTTCACCGCTCTTTTTACACGCTGTGAAATGGCGGTAAGCAGTTCGTAAGGAATGGTATTTGTGCGTTTTGCCAAATCTTCTATATGCATTTGGTCTTTGAAAATAAGGACTTCATCGCCTTCCTGGCAGTTGATATCGGTGACATTCACCATAATCATATCCATGCAAACATTGCCAACAATGGGCGCTTTTTTGTTGTTGATGTAAACATAGCCAACCCCATTGCCGAATTGTCGCGAAATTCCGTCGGCATGGCCAATGGGAATGGTGGCGGTTTTAACGTTATCTGCGGCTTTAAAAGCGCGGTTATAACCCACGGTTTCCCCTTTTTTAATGGTTTGGATTTGTGAAATAACCGATTTTAAGGTAATTGCATTTTTCAGTTTTGCAGTTTCGGCTTCATCATTTGCAAAACCGTACAAGCCAATTCCCAAACGCACCAACTCAAATTGCGCTTCGGAAGCGTAATTGACAATGCCGGAAGTGTTTAACATATGGCGAAAAGGCGTGTTGGAAAGTTGCGGAATAAGATGGGTTGAAATTTCCTTAAAAGTGTTGATTTGCTGTAAGGTAAATTCCTGTTCGTTTAAATCTTCACTGGCAGCGATATGTGAAAAAACGGAAGCGATTTCAATTTCTTTCTGATTTTTAACCAACGACAAAATTTCGGGAATGTCTTTTTTTGTGAAACCCAATCGGTTTAAACCCGTGTTGAATTTTATATGAATGGGATAATTTTGAATTTTTAAATTTTTTGCTGCTTCAATAACGGCTTTTAATAAAGTGATGGAATAAATGTTGGGCTCCAGGCAGGATTTGAGAATTTCCTCTAAATTGATTTTTTGCGGATGTAGCACCAAAATAGGAGTTTTAATTCCGGCTTCACGCAACGCAACGCCTTCATTCAAAAAGGCAACGGCAAAATAGGCGACTTTCGATTCCAGAAATTTTGCAATTTCAACCGAACTGCTGCCGTAAGCAAATGCCTTAACCACGGCCAAAACCTTCGTTTCGGGAAGTAATCTTGATTTAAACACATTTAAATTGTGATCAATGGCGTTTAAATTTATTTCAAGCACAGTAACGTGACTATTTCCCATTTTTTTCTTCGGCTTTTTTGAGTTTTTCTGCCATCATGGCTTTAAAGTAAGCGGATCGGCTCAAGGGCTCATATTCTTGGGTTTCGCCCAGCAAAACAAGTTCGTCGCTGGCGGCGGTTCTATAACTGTAATGCGCTAAATTACCTGTTCTTGTGCAAACAGCATGAACTTTGGTCACATATTCTGCAGTTGCCATAAGCGCCGGCATCGGGCCAAACGGATTTCCTTTAAAATCCATATCCAAACCGGCAACAATAACGCGAACGCCACGATTTGCCAAGTCGTTGCAAACAGCCACAATTTCCTCGTCAAAAAACTGGGCTTCATCAATCCCAACAACATCAACATCACTGGCCAAAAGTCGGATATTTGCAGAAGAAGGCACCGGCGTTGAGCGAATTTCATTGGCGTCATGTGAAACTACTTTTTCCACATTATAACGCACATCAATGGCAGGTTTAAAAATCTCCACTTTTTGTTTTGCAAATTGCGCCCGTTTTAGCCTGCGGATTAATTCTTCTGTTTTTCCGGAAAACATAGAGCCGCAAATTACTTCAATCCAGCCAAATTGTTCGTTATGATTTACTGTATTTTCAAGAAACATTTTGTAATTTCACGGTTGAAAGGTTATTGTATTTTTTTTAAAATAAATGCAATGAAAATATTGTTATATTTTTTACATTCGTTTTTGTAAAATCATTTTGTAATTTACGATTTTGATATGATACAAATTTATTAAAAATTAAACAGCAACACTCATTTAACACGTCAACTTATGCACAAAAAATTAGAAGCCGAACTGGTAAGGCTGGCAAACAGCATTTTGCAAATGAAAAACAGGGATGATGTAAATGCATTGCATAAAAAAGCACGCGAAATTTACGAAAAACTCACGGTGTTGCGATTTGTTGAAGATTATATTGAAAAATCACCAAACGTTTCCGAACCCGAAGAAGAAACCATAAGCACGAAGCAACAGGAATGGGTTGAAGCGGTGGAATTTGAAAGCAAAATGGTTGTTGACGAAGTGGAATTTGAAAGTAAAATGGTGGTTGACGAAGTGGAATTTGAAAGTAAAATGGTGGTTGACGAAGCGGAGTTTGAAAGCAAAATGGTGGTTGACGAAGTTGAAATTGAAAGCAAAATGGTTGTTGATGAAGCGGAGTTTGAAAATAAAATGGTTGTTGATGAAGTTGATTTTGAAAGCAAAATGGTTGTTGAAATTCCTGAAAATACTGAAAAAAAGGAAGCGTTTTTGGAATCAAAAATGGAAGAATTGTTCAATGAGGGCGATACCGTTGTAAAAGAGACCGAGAAAAAAAGTTATTCGCTCCAAATTTCTTTGGAGGAAGAGTTTAAAGATGCCATTTCCGCAGATGTTGCCACCAATTTGTTTGAAAGGGCAACCAAAGAAAATCCGATTATTATAGAGAAAGCCGAAGAAAAACAAGAGGTTAAACCGCGTTCATTAAACGACGCTTTGTTTAAAAATAACATACAGGTTGGCTTAAATGACCGCATCGCTTTTGTGAATCAACTATTCGACGGAAGCCAGCAGGATTTCAACAGGGTAATATCACAACTAAATTCTTTTAAAACAGAAGAGGAAGCCAAAAATTTCATTTACGAATTTGTAAAGCCGGATTACGACTGGAGCGCCAAAGAAGAATTTGAACAGCGGTTAATCGCTTTAATCGAGCGTAAATTTTTGTAATTTCAAATAATGTGGGGCAATCTGTGCCTGTAATTTTAAAGCTATGAATTATATTTTGCTGGAAGAGGAACTTAAAAAAAGGACAAAACTCGACTATTTTTGGGGAAGAAAGCAGGACGATAAATTTGACAAACAGACCAATTTTATTTATAAAATTTCATCATTTGAGCTTCTTTTGGCAACCATTGACTATGCCTTTAAAATCAATGCCCAATATGATGATTTAAAGAATTACGCCTTAAACAGGTGGTTTAATTTTTGGTCGGCAAAAGGCGTTGAAAGCATTTTTTGCGAACATGAAAACGTAAAACCGCATATAGACGCTTTCAACAAATTCACCGATTTTTACATCCAAAACATTCCTTTTGACCATAAAACCACCGTTTTCCCTAAAGGGTATGGAAAATCGGTTCCTCACGCAATTTTGCATAAAAGCGAATTAATTGCCTGGCTGTATAAAAATCAGAGCCAGCAACAACGAAAACACCATAAAAACAGGCTTTTTATTGTTTTGGTAAATTATAGTGAAGAAGACGGGCATTGGAAATTAAAATCGGAATTAGGCTGGCTCAAAGAAATAATCTCAGCTTATTTGCTTAAATTTGACCAGTCAAAGCTTCACAGCTTTACTTTTGAAAACAAAACCGTTTATGCCGATATTATTTGGGCAATAAAGTAGGGACAGGTCGCGACCTGTCCGTTCAAAATTTAAAATCAAAACAGTGAATTATATAGGTTCTAAACATAAATTATCTTTTTTTATAAAAAATGCGGTTACAGAAACTGTTGGAACGGATTTGTCGAACCTGGTGTTTTGTGATTTGTTTGCGGGAACCGGCAGTGTCGGACGCGCTTTTAAGCCACTTGTGAAACAGGTGATTGCCAACGATGTTGAATTTTACAGCTATGTGCTTAACAGAAATTACATTGGAAACCATCAAGAACTAATGTTTGAAGAGCAACTCAGTTTCTTAAATGATTTAAAGGAATTTGAAGGATTTGTATTTCACAATTACAGTGAAAACGGGAAGGAAGGCCGCTTGTATTTTTCTGCAGAAAACGGAAAAAAAATCGACGCTATTAGGCAGCAAATTGAAATCTGGAAAAAATCAGAAGAAATTACGGAAGATGAATACTTTTTTTTATTGGCTTCCTTAATTGAAAGTGCCGATAAAGTGGCAAATACCGCATCGGTTTATGGCGCTTATTTAAAAAAAATAAAAAAATCGGCCCAAATTGAACTAATTTTAAAACCTGCGCTATTTACGTTGAACAGCAATAAACATCAGGTTTTTAATGCCGACAGCAATGTATTGATTAAAGAAATAAAAGGCGATATTTTATACTTGGATCCACCTTATAACAAGCGACAATACGGTTCAAATTATCATTTGTTAAACACTATTGCAAAATACGATGTGTTTGAGCCTCAGGGAAAAACAGGTTTGCGGGACTATTATCGATCAGATTATTGCAAAAAAAACGAAGTCAAAAATTCTTTCAGGGAATTGATAAAAAATGCTAACTTCAAATACATATTTTTAAGTTACAACAATGAAGGTTTAATGACGGAAGATGAAGTGAAAAGCGTGATGTCAACCTACGGAAAATATAGTTTGAAAACAACCAATTATCAACGGTTTAAAGCCGATAAAACAGAAAACAGAAACCACAAAGCAACTTCAACAGTTGAATATTTACACATTTTAGAAAAACAAATATGAAAGCAGCCCAATACAACCAACTTTTTGACGAAACAATAAAAAAATACCACATTATTGATGAGGTGGATCAGCCGTTTGAAAATCCATTCGATTCCAAATCTTTTGAACATTTATTGTACAGAAAAAACTGGATTGATACCGTGCAATGGCATTATGAAGACATTATTCGCTTGCCCAATATTGATCCGACAGAAGCTTTGGTGTTAAAACGAAAAATCGATGCTTCCAACCAAGACAGAACCGATATGGTTGAATATATCGACAGCTATTTTTTGGAAAAATTTAAAAATGTAACAGTAAAAGAAGACGCTAAAATTAATTCAGAAACGCCTGCTTGGGCAATTGACCGATTGTCTATTTTGGCATTAAAAATTTACCACATGCGTGAAGAAGCCACACGCGAAACGGCTTCTGGTGAACACCGGGCAAAATGTCAGGAAAAATTGAATGTGTTGTTGGAACAAAGAGTTGATTTATCCACAGCAATTGATGACTTGTTGCAAGATTTTGCCACCGGAGAAAAATACGTTAAAGTGTACAAACAAATGAAAATGTATAATGATGCGGACACAAACCCAATGTTGTATAAAAAATAATGGAACTTTTAAAAGGGTTTTAAAAAGTGCTAAAATTGCACTTTTTTTTGTGGCACTTATCTTTTTAAGCAGCTGTAAAAGTGCTTTGGTTCCAACTTTTTCTGGGCAACAGCAACCTGCTGTTCCAAATTACGGGAATGTGGCAAATTGGGCTATTTTGCCCGATTCCTATCCCGAAAATTTAAAACAATGGCAAACGACTACAACAAATTTAGAGGCCGATATCTTCTATATTTATCCAACCTTAAATATTGAAAAAAAAGATTTAAGATGGAACGTTCCGGTAACAGATTCCATCCAAAATGTAAAAGTGATCAACAAAGCGGTTTACTTTCAGGCATCCGCATTTTTAAATGCCGGTAAATTGTACGTTCCCTATTACCGGCAGGCACATTTAAGGTCTTATACCAGTTATGAAAACGGCGGAAAAGAAGCCTTAAATTTGGCTTATGGCGATGTAAAAGAAGCCTTTAAAACCTATTTGGAAAAATACAATAACGGAAGACCAATCATTATTGCATCACACAGCCAGGGAACCACGCACGCAATACGGCTTTTAAAAGAATTTTTCGATGGAAAACCTTTGCAAAATCAGTTGGTTTCAGCTTATTTGCCCGGAATTGCCATCAAAAAAAACGAGTTTAAAACCATTCAAATGATGACAAATCCAAGCGAAATTGGCGGATTTGTAAGCTGGAACACTTTTAAAAAGGGCTATTACCCAAAATCTTATAATGAATGGTTTAAAGGCGCCGAAGTTTCAAATCCGGTTGATTGGGACAACAGCAAAGAATCCGAGCGTCCGGACCACAAGGGATTTTTATTTACCAACGATAAAATATATAAACAGGCATTGCAAGTTTATGTAAAAGATGGTCTTTTGTGGATTAGCTTGCCGCATTTTCCCTACCGCTTATTGGTGTTGGCAAAAAAAGGTTACCACGCAGGCGATATTAATTTATTTTGGGAAGACATTCGGGAAAACGCAGTTTTACGCGTAGAATCTTACCTGAAAAATCAAATGATTTCCGAAAATCAGCATTGATTTGTTTTTTTATTTTTGAAAAATATCCACTCTTTTTTTAGTGTTTCCAACATAAACTTCATTGTCGTTAACAATAACGGGACGCTTTAAAAAAGTGTATTCGTCCAATATCAATTGTCGGTAATCTTTTTCGGTCAATTGCTGACTTTTCAAGTCCATTTCCTTGTATTTTTTGGCACTTCTGCTAAACAATACTTCATATTTTTTGGTGAGTGCATACAATTCTTCCAACTGATTAACGGTAATCGGTTCGGTTTTAATTTCCTGCAAAATATAGCCGGAAGTGTCCATTTCCTTTAAAATTCTTCTGCAGGTGTCACAGGTTTTTAGGTGGTATATTTTTTTCATTTTTTAAATGATGTTAATCCGTAAAATTAATGCGTTTTTGCTTTAAATTTGAAAACTATTAATAAAAAATCAACATCATGCAAAAACACTTTGACATCCTTATTAAAACAAGACAACTGCTTTTAAAAATAACCGAACACCTTTCGATGGAACAGTTGAATAAAATTCCGCAGGGATTTAAAAATAACATCGCTTGGAATATTGCCCATTTAACAGTGACGCAACAGCTTTTATGTTATAAATTATCGGGATTGGACTGCTTGGTTTCAGAAAAAATGATTGCTGATTTCCAAAAAGGAACAGTTCCCAATCAAACCATTTCAAAAGAAGAATTTGAAGCGATAAAAGCACAATTTTTACAATTGCCTTTGCAGTTGGAAGAAGATTACAACAAGGGGATTTTCAAAAATTACATTGAATACAAAACTAGCGTAAATATCACCTTGAATTCTGTTGATGACGCCATTATGTTTAACACGTATCACGAAGGAATTCATCTTGGAATCATCCTTCAATTGATGAAATTTGTCTAAAATTATTAAGAGTTTAATAGGGACAAAACTAAAGAATATCGCACCTTTTGCTGAAATTGGCCTTAAATTCAATACTTTTGTAAAATGAAATTTAACACAAAAACCATCCACGGAAACCAAGCGCACGACCCTTCAACCGGAGCGGTGATGCCACCAATATACCAAACATCAACCTACGCGCAAACTTCACCGGGCGTTCATAAAGGTTACGAATATTCAAGAACTGCAAATCCAACCCGTACTGCCGTTGAAAACGCTTTTGCGAGTATTGAGAACGGAGAATTCGGACTTGCATTTGGTTCGGGATTGGCCGCCATTGATTGCGTAATGAAATTATTGAGTCCGGGCGATGAGGTTATTTCTACCAATGATTTATATGGAGGTTCCTACAGAATATTCACAAAAATATTTGAGAATTACGGCATAAAGTTTCATTTTGTAGGAATGGAAAACGCCGATAATATTGAAAATTATATTTCAGAAAAAACAAAATTGATTTGGGTTGAAACGCCTACCAATCCGATGATGAACATCATTGATATTTTGGCGGTTTCGACAGTTGCCAAAAAACATCAAATTTTATTGGCGGTGGACAATACTTTTGCGACGCCTTATTTGCAAAATCCGTTGGATTTGGGTGCTGACATAGTAATGCATTCGGCCACAAAATATTTGGGCGGACATTCGGATGTGGTGATGGGCGCTTTAATTGTAAATGACAAGGAATTGGCTGATAAACTGTATTTTATTCAAAATGCTTGCGGTGCCGTTTGTGGACCAATGGACAGTTTTTTGGTATTGAGAGGCATAAAAACCTTGCATGTGCGTATGCAGCGCCATTGCGAAAACGGAAAAGCGGTGGCTGAATATTTGGCAAATCATCCAAAAATTGAAAAAGTATATTGGCCCGGATTCACAAGCCACCCAAACCACGAAATTGCCAAAAAGCAAATGAAAGATTTTGGCGGAATGGTTTCTTTTGTGACCAAAGGAAACAACATTAAAGACGCTTTTAAAATACTTGAAAACTTAAAACTGTTCACCTTGGCCGAATCTTTGGGAGGCGTGGAATCTTTGTCCGGCCACCCTGCAAGTATGACTCACGCCTCTATTCCAAAAGCGGAACGCGAAAAAACAGGCGTGGTGGATTCGCTAATACGTTTAAGCGTAGGAATTGAAGATATCGAAGATTTATTGGCCGATTTAGACCAAGCCTTAAGTTTAGTTTAGGTAATAAACATAACCAATATGAACCCACAAAAGCCAATCATTAAATTTATTGGCTGGGTCATTTTTGGCGTTTAATCCATCAACATAGTTAGAAAAGAAATATTGCCAGCGCGATTCTATAAGTAAATCGGAATATTCGCCCAATTTATAACGTGTTCCAACGCCGAATGTGGCCGACATAGTGATGCCTGCTTCATCTTTAGCGGCGCCCGGATTTAGGTTGTTGTCCCATTTTGGAAACAAAACGCCAGGATCTCTCCAGTCGCCGGTTCCGTAAGTTGATTTGATTGATGGATTATAATAATCAACAAAAGCGCCGGCACTTACATAAGGCGACCATTTAAGATCCGGAATTCTTCTGGAACCGAAATCAACAATATCAACCCAATGAAACTCCATTTGGGCGCCCAAATTAACCAAATATGTTTTGCCGGTATGCGCCCGTAATCGGTCTCCCCATTCTCCAGGTGTTTCCGCATATATTCCGAAATGCTCTAATTTGGCCGACATATAAGATGCTTCTGCCCGAATCCGAAAATGTTCTGCAAAATAGCTTGTGCGCTGGTTCCATCTGTAGCGATAATCCGTAAAATTTAAATAATAGATTACGCCAATACCCATACCAACATTTCCGCCAACATTGGCCTTGAAATTATTTCGCTGGCCGTAATCTGTGGTAAATGATGCTGAACCTGTAATAAAACCAATTTCGTGGCTTTTTTCACTTTGGGCTTTTAATCCAAAGGAAACAAACAAAAAAAGGATTGGGGTTGCTATTTTTATAAATTTATTCAGAAACATAAAAATTTAGTTGTTTCAAATGTAATAAAAACTTCAGTATTCGCAATATTAAATAAATTTAATCCAGGCTAAATGCTTCATTTACATCCCAATTGGCTCTTAGTTCTATTTTTTTGTCGAAATATTTCACCGCTTCAGGCTGCCGCTTGTTTAAAAAACTTCCCGTATCCCATACGCCGTTATTATTTTCGTCTAACGTAACTCTAACGCCATAATTTCCGGGCGGCAACAAATTAAAGCTTACTTTTTGTGGTTTGTCTATTTTTATCAGCCTAATTAAAACGTCCTTATCATTTAACAATTCAACAATTAAAGGCGTGTTTTTGGTACTCGACAAATCTATGTTGATGATGCCATAATCTTCAGGCGTTTTTGTTTTTAATTTATAGACGATAGAATCATTTGACACGCCAAATATATCTGTAATTGCTTTAGCCTTTAACTCAAAATTGTACTCCGTATTGTATTTTTTGTCGAAATTCAGCGTTAACTTGGTTTTGGATTCCGACAATGTTTCCTTAAAATCAACAATTGTTGTGTCCTTTTCGGTGATATTAATGATGTTAATTTTTGACCTGTCAAAATTCACAATAGGCGTATTTGTTGCAATGGAGAAAGTATCAATTAAATGTAAAATCCCCGCCGCGCTTTGGGTAATTTTAAGGGAATCAATTTTTGTGATTCTTATTCTTGCCGTGAATTTTTCGGAATAGTCATTTTTTGAAACCAAGAAATTTATAGAGTCTGCTTCAAAAGGCGTGTACCAATAATTAATTGTGTCTTTATTTTTTTCAAAAACAATTTGCGACCTAAAATCGGCTGGTTTTTGGGTTAAAAGTTCAATGTTTAAATCATTTGCATTGCCTTCAAATCCAAATTGAATGCGTCCTTTGCTGACTTCCTTCGGCCTAAAAACCTTTAATTTCGGGATTTCTTTAAAAATTGTAAAATTATATTTTTGATCGGTTGGCAATACAATCGTGTCTTTTATGAATCCAATTTTATCAATTTCCGGATTGTAAATTTTATTGTTATTGGCATCTTTTAAGGCGATAAGCAAATATTTTCCTTCGCGTAAATTGGTTAATTCAAACAAAGTGCTGTCTAAAGTATTGGCAATATATCTTGGTTTCTGTTTGTAGATAACGGAATCGGTAAAAGAATCGTTGTATTCATAAAGCATCACATCAATACCCTTCACTATTTTTTTTACCATAGGATCGGTCACTTCACCCGCCAAATTTAGGGAGTCGATATAAGTGCCTGTAGAAAACACATATTTAAAATTTTCTAATTTATTTTCTTCATTATTGTCAACAATGCTGTTTCCGAAATTGAACGCGTAGGTGGTATTTGCATCTAAAGTGTCCTGAATTTTTATGGTGATGAATTTACTTGCAGTGCCAACCGGCGTAAGAATTGGGTCTTTTTTTGGGGGCGGAGAAATCACCAATTTTTTACTGACATCTTTTAGCTTAATATATTCGTCAAAATATATTTTAATTTGTTTTTCCTTGAAATTAACGGTTTGATCTGCAGGAATCGCCTTAATTAATATCGGAGGAATTGTGTCTTTTAATCCGCCGGTTGGCGTACCTCTTCTGGCGCAATCAAAAAACGCGCTCGCTATCATTAAAACCAATAAAAACTTAACCAAAGAGTTCCTCATACTTGTTTTATTAAAAATACAAAATAACAATTATTTTCTTAAAAAATCGCATTAAAATTAGCGGCCATTTCATATTCACTAATTTACTTTGTGTAAGCCATGCACGCGATGCTTATTTTTAAGTTTTTTGTATGGCTAAGCGCATCATAACAAGCTTCAAGGGTTGCTCCGGTTGTAATTACATCATCAATTAAGAGAATGTGTTTGTTTTCTAAGGCGGCATTGTTGTTGACATGAAATAATTCCTGCACATTTTTCCAGCGTTCTAAACGTAATTTTTTTGTTTGTGTTTTTGTTGAAGAAATCCTAACTAAAATATGCTCCTGATAAGGAATTTCCAATTTTTTTGCCAGACTTTCCCCAAAAGTTGTCACCTGATTGTAGCCGCGTTTTTTAAGTTTTTTAGGATGAAGTGGCACGGGTATAATGCAATCCATGGATTCAAATCGTTTGCTTTCAACAAGTTGCTCGCCAAGCCAATCTCCAATAAAAGTGCCAACTTGCTGTTGATTGCGGTATTTTAGTTGATGAATTAAATGCTGTACGTTTCCTTTTTTGAAAAAGTAAAATAACGAAGTGGCGTTTTCAAGCGGAATTCTTCCGTAAAAGGATTTTTCAATTAAATTGTTTTCTTCAAAACTGAAATTTGTCAAAGGCAAATCATGCCGGCAGTTTATACAAATAACAGCTTCATGACTTGCCAAAGATTCATTGCAGCCCAAACACACTTCAGGAAAAAAAATGGCAAAAACATCTTTAAAAATTTTCATAGCAAATCTTTTATTTAAAGGTACATTTTTTATTCAAATAAATTTAAGATGTTGTTAAAAGTGAATAAAATGTATAGATTTTTTAGTTTTTTTGTCGAAAACATTGCAATCACCTCAAAAAAAGAAATTTAAGCATAATTTAATTCATAATTTTGCGTTTAATCAAACAATTAAACATTTAAATAATGGAAGAAAGTAAAAAATCAAATACCAAACTGATAATCATAGCATTGGCAGTTTTGTTATTGGCCGTTTTGGTATATACTATTTATACCGGCTCAGAACATAAAAAGTTAACAGACCAAATTGAAGTTGAAAAACTTGAAATTGAGCAAAATTTGGACAGCATGATTGTTAAATATGAAGACGCGATTGCCCAAAAAACATCAATGTCTGGTGAATTGGCCCTTGAAAGAGACAGAATTATTGCGATGAGAGATTCTATCAAAGAATTAAAAGTTATAAATTACAGCATGTTGCGCCGTTATAAAGGTGAAATTTCTAAGTTGGAGGAATCAAACAGAAAATTATTTTTGTTGAATGAGTCATTAACAAGCTCAAATCTTTTGCTGACTAGCAATTTAGACAGCGCCAAAGTTGTAATCACAAGGCAAATAGCCAAAAATGACACGCTGACTGTACAAAATTTGACCTTGGCGCAAAAAGTGGCGATTGGTTCTGAACTGAAGATTAGCACGGCAAAAGTGCTTGCAATGAAGGAGCGGAATAACGGAAAATTGGTTGAAACATCAAGATCAAGTAATACCGATGCGCTTAGAATTAATTTAACCATTGTAAAAAATGAAATTGCTGAACCGGGCGACCGTCAGGTTTATATCCAAATAGTGGATGCTCAGGGAAAAACAGTAACGCAAAAAGGAGAGTTTATGCTAACTGACACCAGTAAGGTTGGATATAGCGATCTTTCTATGGTAAATTATATGAATGAAGCCGTTGATTTAATTTCATTGGTTGAGGTGGACAGAGACCTTATGAAAGCCGGTGTTTATACCGTGAATATTTATATCGAGAATAAATTTGTTGGAGCAACCAAATTTGTATTGAAGTAAAAAAGCAAACCAAATCAAGATTATTTAATATTTTATTGGTGGAAATAGTTTAGGCTATTTCCACTTTTTTATTTTTTAGTGTTAAAAGCTTTACTATTTTTGCAACATGGCAAATCAAGATGATCAATTTAAAAAAGTAGTTTCACACGCGAAGGAATACGGATTTGTATTTCAATCCAGTGAAATTTATGATGGTTTGAGCGCAGTGTACGATTATGCTCAAAACGGCGTAGAATTAAAGAAAAATATCAGGGAATATTGGTGGAAGGCCATGGTGCAAATGCATGAAAATATTGTTGGTTTGGATGCCGCAATTTTTATGCACCCAACCACTTGGAAAGCTTCCGGCCATGTCGATGCTTTTAATGATCCTTTAATCGACAATAAAGACTCAAAAAAAAGGTATAGGGCCGATGTTTTAATTGAAGATTATGTAGCCAAATTGGATGATAAAATTGAAAAAGAAGTTGAAAAAGCGGCAAAACGTTTTGGGGACACTTTTGACAAAGACCAATTTTTGGCAACCAACGAAAGAGTGTTGGGCTACAAAACAAAAGGCGAAACCATTTTAAAACGTATGGGAAAATCTTTGGCTGATGAAAATTTGGCCGATGTAAAAGCCCTTATCGAAGAATTGGAAATCGTTTGTCCGCTGTCCGGTTCAAAAAACTGGACAGAAGTGAAGCAGTTCAACTTAATGTTTGGCACCAAAATAGGCGCTTCTGCTGATGCTTCCATGGATTTATATTTACGTCCTGAAACCGCCCAGGGAATTTTTGTGAATTTTTCGAATGTGCAAAAATCGGGTAGGATGAAAATTCCTTTCGGTATTGCCCAAACAGGA
>JACUUQ010000204.1 GCA_014859175.1 Lutibacter sp.
AATGTCAGGCATACCTGCAGGCCCTTGTTGTCCACTAATGGCCAATCCGGCATATAGTTTTGCCAATACTTGTTTATATGCAGCTGGGTCATTAAATAATGTCTCAGCCAATATAACATCCTTATCTTGTGGAACAGTGTCTAAATCCTTTAGGCACGAGGTCATTGTAAACAGTGTTACAATGGTTCCCAGCAATAATAATTTAAAAGAATATTTTTTCATTTCTGTTTAATTAAAAGTTTAAGTTAACGCCAACCATGTAAATTCTTGGTCGCGGATAAATGTTGTAATCAATACCATTTCCAACTTCAGGGTCTAATCCAACATAATCAGTGATGGTTAACACATTTTGGGCAGAGGCTGTCATTGAAAAGTTTGATGTCCCGCCAAATATGTTACCAAAATTATAACCAATGCTTACGTTGTCTAATTTAATAAAAGAAGCTTCCTGAATATAATAATCAGACAAATATCTTTCTGCCCCGCCATTTATAAAACCTGATTCCAATACGTTTTCAACACCGTTGGAAATGACATTTGGGAATCCTGAATTCAACAATTGAAATTCAAATCCTAAGTTAGAGTCAATATTGTTGTACACATAGTTGCCAACACTTCCTCTCCACGCCATATTGAAGTTCCATTTTTTGTAATTTAAGTCTGTTGTAAATCCAACAGTATAATCAGCCGATGGTTTTTCAAATCTGTATTTATCCGCATTTGTAATGGATCCATCGTTATTTCTGTCAACATATACCCCTTCTAAAGGTTTTCCATTTGCATCGTACACTTGTTGGTAAACAAAAAATGTATTGGGAGCATATCCAACTGAATGTCTTTGAACATAGTTACCAACACCGCCACTAAATAAACCAACAGGAACACCTTCATAGTCTGGTCCATCATTTGTGGTTAATTGGGTAATTTCGGTATTGTTATAAGTTAAGTTCAAACCAAAATTTAAATTAACATCATCGGTTGAAATTGCTTTAGTGTTTAACATAAGCTCTATACCTTTATTTTCCATTTTACCGATATTTGCATTGCCTGCGTTAGACAATGACGAACCACCCGGGAAAGGAATAAAGTTTAATAAATCTTTGGTTTTTCTATAATAAGCATCAATTGCCCCGCTTACTATATTATTCATGATTCCAAAATCAAGACCAACGTTATAAGTTTCGGTTTCCTCCCATTTTAAGGTTGTGTTAAATGGCTCCGCTCTAAAAGTGTTGATAAAATTACTTCCAAATTGATATTGAGCGGTACTTGTGCTTCCTAAGTAGGTTGCAATTGCAGGGTAGTAACTACCAATATCTTGTTGACCTGTAAGACCCCAGCTCAAACGAAGTTTTAGGTTGGTGATGGCGGTAGAATTTTTCATAAACTCTTCTTCATAAATTTTCCAGGCAAATGCTGCGGAAGGGAAATTACCCCATCTGTTGTCTTTGCTGAATCTTGAAGATCCGTCTCGTCTGTATGTCAATGTCAATAAGTACTTATCAGCTAAAGAGTAAGTAAGTCTGCTAAAAAATGACTGTAAGTTTAATTCATTGATATAGTCAAAAGTTTCAGTTAAACTTTCATCTTGAATATTTTCTGTATTAAAACCTTCGTTTAAAAAGTTTTGGTAGGAATAACCAGCCATAAAATCAACGGTGCTGTTGATTGATTTTAGGTCGGTAGCGTAATTAAGATAAAAGTCCATTAATAGATTCTCTTTATCTTGCTCATAATGAGAGATATTACCTAATTTTGCCAACTCAATACTGCTAGCCGTAGCTGAATTATATCTTGAATCGTCTCCAATACTGCTTGAAATGTCATACCCTAAGTTAAGGTTGGCCTTTAATTCAGGCAAAAAGTGCATTTTATAATCAAATACAATATTTCCTATACTTCTGGTTGAATGCGCTGAATTGTCTCTTAGTTCTAACAAAGCCACTGGATTTTTAGGCGCTCCAACTGTAACCGGATTTCCGTTAGGCTGTAACCATTCCCAATAGCCTCCATAATTTGGATTGCTGTCATAAACCGGTTTTGTAGGGTCAAATGAAATGGCATTGCTTATAGCGCCCCAATCTGCAAAATTGGTGTTAATCATAGACACTTTGGTATTTAAATCTATTTTTAAATGATTATCAAACAATTTTGAACCAATACTTGCGGAATAGGTTATTCTTTCAAGATTTGAAGTCAATAAAGTACCCGATTGATCAGTGTAACCGATAGATCCCCTAAAATTAATGTTTTTGGTACCACCTTGTAAACTTAAGTTATGGTCTGTTCCATAACCTGTTTTAAATATTTCATCTTGCCAATTGGTATTTGCAGTTCCCAATAAAGCGATGTCTGATGGCAAACCTTTTTCATTCACAAAATCTCTGTATTGGTCAGCAGATAATGCATCAACTGTTTTAAGATTTTCATTTACTGAAAAGTTTGCGGTATAAGATCCTTTAAAACCGTCACTATCTCCTTTTTTTGTGGTAATTATAATGACCCCATTTGATGCTCTTGAACCGTAAATTGCGGTTGCGGAGGCATCTTTTAAAATAGTGTAAGATTCAATGTCATTAGGGTTTATGGTGTTTAGCGGATTGCTTACACCGGAAATCCCGTCTTTATCAACAGGAACTCCATCAATTATAAATAAAGGATCATTTGTGGCATTTAATGATGCTCCACCTCTGATCCTGATGGTAGATCCACCTCCTGGCTCTCCACCGTTTGAGGTAATTTGAACCCCTGCAACTTTACCCGTAAGCATTTGGTCAGGTGAAATTATGGCGCCTTTGTTTAAATCTTTAGCTTTAACCGAAGTTACTGATCCTGTTGCGTCTTTTATAGTTGTAGTACCGTAACCAATAATCACAACTTCATCAAGTGACTCAGCGCTTTCCGTCAAAATAACATTTATTGTAGTGTTGTTTCCTACTGTTATTGACTGGGTATTGAACCCAACATAAGAAAATACCAACACGTCGGTTGGTTTCACTTTTTCCAAAATATAGTTTCCGTCAAAATCTGTTGCGGCACCTATAGTTGTTCCTTTAATAATAACGCCAACTCCAGGCAGTGCTGTACCGCCCGCGGCTTCAGTAACTTTTCCTTTAACGGTTTGCTGGGCAAACATCACCAAAGGCAAAAGAAACATGACATTAAACAAAAAAATTTTAAAATTTTTCATCTATTTTAAGTTAATTAATAATTAAGTTTGATTTAAATTTTTGTACTATTTTTTACATTTCACTGTGTGAAGTTACGTACTTAACATTAATTTAACAGTGATAAATATCAGAAAAAAAATATCGCAAACGTTTTCGTGTTTGTAACTTTTTTACGCAAACGTTAGAGTTTCGTTGGATAATTTTAAGTTTTTTAGACAGAATTCTTCAAATAAGTGTTTTTTTTAATTTTCAAGGAACTTCTACAGGATGGTTCTTTTTTAAAATCACTTCGTTTTTTAACTTTAAAGTTTATATTTGTGGAGAATAGCGGTATCCGTTATTTTTTTAGAAAACATTATTGATAATATATTTAAAAAATATAGGTTGAATGCTGAATTTTAGCATTTAACTTTAGCATAAAATTTTAACCTATAACGAATAACATTTTACATTATAACTTTTAACTTTAACTTTTAATATTTAATATTTAACTTTTAATATTTAATATTTAACTTTTAATATTCGATATTTAACTTTCAACCAGATCAAATCAATGAAGCCAAGAATTACCCTAAAAAAGATTGCAAGAGAGTTTGGCGTGTCCATATCAACGGTTTCAAAAGCGCTAAAAGACAGCCATGAAATTAGTGAAGAAACCAGAGGGAAAATTAAAGCTTTTGCTGATTATTATCACTATAAACCCAACAATCTGGCTTTACAGCTCCGCAGCCAGAAAACATCAGTTATTGGTGTAATTGTCCCTGAAATTGTGCATCATTTTTTTTCAACGGTCATCAATGGCATTGAAAAATATGCCACCGAAAAGGGTTACAATGTGATGGTATGTTTGTCTAATGAATCTTATGAAAAAGAGGTCTCAAACATGAGTGTGCTGACCAACGGAAGTGTGGATGGTTTGATTGTTTCCATTGCGCGGGAAACGCAGCAAAACCAAAATTTTAAACATTTTGAAGCCATAATTAATGACGATTTTCCACTGGTGCTATTCGACAGGATTAACGATGATATTGATTGTGATAAAGTGATTATTGATGATGTTGGCGGTGCATTTAAGGCCACAAACCATTTGGTTGAAATAGGTTCAAAAAGAATTGCCCTTTTAACAACCCAAGATTTTATTACGGTTGGGTCGTTGCGGAAAAAAGGCTATATAAAGTCATTAAATAAAAATAAAATTGCTGTTGATGAAAGCCTTATTTATGAAATTGATGACGAGGAAAGTTTATACGATCAAATTAAAAAAGCAATCGATGTCGCCAATCCGCCTGATGCCATTTTAGCGGTTAACGAAATATATGCGGCCATCGCTTTAAAAATTGCCAAGGAAAGCGGTTTAAAAATACCGGATGATATGGCGATTATTGGTTTCACCAGCGGTTTAATTTCTGAATATACCGATCCGCCATTGACTTGCGTTGAGCAACACGGATTTTTAATGGGCAAACAGGTTGCTGAATTGTTAATCAACAGAATTGAGAATACGGCTCCTGGCGAGTTTCAGAAAGTTGTGATATCGCCTAATTTAAAAATCAGGAAATCAACGCAGGATAGTTAAAAAAGTTAAAAGTTAAAAGCTCAAAGTTAAAAGCTCAAAGTTAAAAGCTCAAAGGTGAAAGCCCCGCTCCGCAAAGTCTCCGACTTTGAGGCAGTGAT
>JACUUQ010000205.1 GCA_014859175.1 Lutibacter sp.
TGTGTATCAAAATTTGTTATGGCTCGTTTCATCTGTCTTTTTTATTTTAAATGGTCTTGGCTAAAGTAAAAAATCTTTATCCAAAGTATCTTAAAACAAAGCTCTTTTTAAAAATAATTTTTTCGATATTTGTGAAAACAAATAACCGCGCACCTATGAAAAATAACAACCTTACTTTAGGAGAGTTTATTATTGAAAACCAAAAACATTACAAATCAACTTCCGGAGAATTTACGCGCTTGTTAGGCTCCATTCGTTTGGCGGCGAAAGTGGTGAATCACAAGGTGAATAAAGCGGGATTGGTCGATATTTTGGGTGATGCTGGGGATATTAACATTCAAGGTGAAGACCAACAAAAATTAGACGTTTTTGCGAATCAGGTGTTTATGCAAACACTCATCAACAGAGAAATTGTTTGTGGAATTGCCAGTGAAGAAGAAGATGATTTTGTTACCGTAAAAGGCAAACACGGCACCAACGAAAATAAATATATTGTGTTGATGGATCCGTTGGACGGCTCTTCCAACATTGATGTAAACGTGTCTGTAGGCACTATTTTTTCCATTTACCGTCGCGTTACGCCTATTGGAACGCCGGTTGAAAAAATAGATTTTCTGCAACGCGGAAATCAGCAGGTTGCCGCAGGTTATGTGGTTTACGGAACCTCAACAATGTTGGTTTACACTTCTGGACACGGCGTTAACGGTTTTACGTTAAATCCGGCAATTGGTTCCTTTTACTTATCGCATCCAAATATGAAATTCCCAGATATTGGGAAAATTTACTCCATCAACGAAGGTAATTACGTGCACTTTCCGCAAGGCGTTAAAGATTATTTAAAATATTGCCAGGAAGAAAAAGAAAACAGGCCTTATACCTCCCGTTATATCGGTTCCTTGGTTTCCGATTTTCACAGAAATATGATTAAAGGCGGCATTTATATTTATCCCACAAGCTCTATCGGGCCAAAAGGAAAATTGCGATTGTTGTACGAATGCAACCCAATGGCTTTTTTAGCTGAACAAGCCAACGGAAAAGCAAGCGACGGTTACACAAGAATTATGGATATTAAACCAACCGAATTGCACCAACGCGTTCCTTTTTTCTGCGGAAGCAAGGCGATGGTGGAGAAAGCTGAGGAGTTTATGGCAAAATACCCTAAAGACGCGAAATATTAAAGCCCCCTAACCCCCGAAGGGGGGATTGAGCGTTAAAAAAATGTATGATATACATTTTTAGTGAAAAGGCCAGCTGGCGCGTAGGGCTTTGAAAAGTTAAATATCAAAAGCTAAAAGTTAAAAATTTCCTAACTTAAGTTACTCTTAAATTCCCATTAGAGTGATTTTAATGCTATATTAATTCCCCCTTCGGGGGTTAGGGGGCTTTTATAACATTTGCCAATACAACTATAAATACATTAAATACCTTTGATTTTAAAAAATGAAAATGGTTTGGTACCTTTGATTAGATTTAAATTTAACTAAAATATTATATTATGGCCTTTGAATTACCGAAATTACCGTACGCTTTTGACGCGTTAGAACCTAATATTGATGCAAGAACCATGGAAATTCACCACGGAAAACATCATGCGGCTTACACCAATAATTTAAACAATGCAATCGTCGGAACAGCTTTAGAAGGAAAATCTATTGAAGCTATTTTATCCGGATTAGACATGAACAATGCCGCAGTCAGAAATAATGGAGGCGGTTTTTACAACCACGAACTTTTTTGGAATGTGATGTCTCCAAACGGAGGCGGAAAACCAACAGGCGAATTGGCTGCGGCCATTGACGTCGCTTTTGGCTCATTCGAAGCTTTTAAAGATGCGCTTTCTAAAGCTGCAGTTACCCGTTTTGGATCGGGTTGGGCTTGGTTGTGCGTTCACCCTGGCGGAAAAGTGGAGGTTTGCTCTACTGCAAATCAGGACAATACCTTAATGCCGGGCATTGGTTGCGGCGGTTTCCCTATTTTAGGATTGGATGTTTGGGAACACGCTTATTATTTGCATTACCAAAACAGAAGACCGGAATATGTTGAAAATTTTTTCAATGTTATTAACTGGGATTATGTGGCAAAACTTTACGCGGAAAACAAATAAATTTTACTGCTGATTAAAAAAATGAGTTATTCTGTGAAGATTAACTCTGCTAATTCGTAAAAACCAAACCGAAACAAGATGAATTTTGTTTCGGTTTTTTTAGTTTAATATACTTCAATTAATTTTTCTTATTTTTGAAAATCAACGTTTTCACTTTTTAAAATTATTATTATGGCATTCAAAAAATTATTTTTATTCGTTGCATTCTTTAATTCAATACTCACTTTTGCCCAAATTGATTTAAACTACCAAACGCCACATCCCGATATTTTATCATTGGCAGATGCGCCGATGCCACCATCTATGAATATCAATTTTGATGGCACAAAAGCCATTTTAATTTACAGAAATCAATTTATGACCATAGAAGAACTTTCGGAAAACGAATTGCGTTTGGCAGGATTGCGCATCAATCCAAAAACAAATAGCGGAAGCCGATCCAGAAATTTTAACAACATCAGTATTTTTGATGTAAAAACAAAAACAGAAATTCCTGTTTCCGGAATGCCTGCGAATCCAAAAATATCTGGCATTAGTTGGTCAAATACCCAAGATAAAATAGCTTTTATAAACACTACAGAAACTGGCGTTTCACTTTGGGTAATTGATTATGACAAACGAAAAGCAACCAAACTTACCAATGCAAATTTGAACGCCAATATGGGAAATCCGGTTACTTGGCTGAAAGACGATTCGGGTTTATTGGTAAAATTTTTGCCTGCAAGCAGAAAGCCGTTAATCAACACGGAGAATGCTGTTCCTGCAGGACCAATTATTTCAGTAAATGAAGAAGGTCAAAAAGCACAAAACAGAACCTACCAAGATTTATTGAAAAACACCAATGATGAATTCAATTTTGAAACATTGGTGCAGTCGGAAATTTGGAAAGTTTCCTTGGACGGAAAAAAAACCAAATGGAAAGATGTTTCTCTTTATAGAAACATTTCGATTTCGCCAGACGGAAACTATTTTTTGATCACAGAAATAAAAAGACCTTTTTCTTACATCGTTCCGTTTTCAAGATTCCCTACTTCCTATAATGTTTATGACAGCAAAGGAAATTTGGTGAAAACGATTGTTGATGTTCCTTTGATTGAGGAACTTCCGAAGGGATTTATGGCAGTGCAAACCGGCCCGAGAAATATTTCATGGCGCGATGACCAACCCGCAACTTTGGCCTGGGCTGAAGCATTGGATGGCGGCGATCCTGAGAAAAAGGTGGAGTTTAGAGACCAAGTTATGCTGCTTGAAGCCCCGTTTACGGCAAGTCCAAAACCATTGATTAAAACAAAATTGCGCTATGGTGGAATTGAGTGGGGAACCGGCAATTTGGCTACAATCAACAGTTATTGGCGCAATACCAGAACGTCACGCACGGAATTGTTCGATCCTTCAAATCCTGAAAAAACAGTGCTTTTTAACGAACGAAATTCACAAGACAGTTATGGCAATCCCGGAAATTTTGTGACTGTAAGAAATCAATTCGGAAGAAATGTTTTGGCGGTAAAAGACCATGCGCTTTATCTTGTTGGAGATGGTTTTTCAGCAGAAGGAAAGTTGCCTTTTGTGGATAAATATGATTTGAGCGAAAACAAAACTGCGCGACTTTATCAGGCAGAAAAAGGAGAAATGCTGGAGAGCATCATTAGAATGGTTGATTTGGATAAAGGAATGGTGCTTCTTCGGTTGGAGAGCAACAATATTTTTCCTAATTTCTATTTGAAAAATATTTTTACGAAGGAATTAAATCAATTGTCTTCCTTTGAAAATCCGTTTAAAGCCATTCAAAATGTTTATAAAGAGGTTATTACTTACAAAAGAGACGATGGGTTGGAACTTTCGGCCACAATGTATTTGCCGGTAGGTTATGACAAAACCAAAAAAGAAAAAATGCCTATGATTATGTGGGCGTATCCAAGAGAGTTTGTTGATGCCGCAAGTGCCGCCCAAGTAACCACCAGCAGCAACCAATTTACCTATCCAAATTATGGTTCTCCAATTTATTGGGTAAATCGCGGCTATGTGGTTTTAGACAATGCGGCTTTTCCTATAGTAGGTGTTAAAGGTGAAGAACCAAATGACACTTTTATTACGCAATTGGCAGCAAATGCAAAAGCGGGAATTGACGCCGTAGAAGCTTTGGGATATATTGACAGGGAACGCGTTGCGGTTGGTGGCCATAGTTATGGTGCATTTATGACGGCAAATTTGCTTTCGCATTCCAATCTTTTTGCTGCAGGTATCGCCAGAAGCGGCGCCTACAACAGAACCCTGACACCATTTGGATTTCAGGGAGAAGAACGCAATTACTGGGAAGCACCAGAAATTTACAATACCATGTCTCCATTTATGCATGCCAATAAAATGAAAACACCATTGCTTTTAATTCACGGAGAAGCTGACAACAACTCCGGAACTTTCCCAATGCAGAGCGAGCGCTATTTTAACGCATTGAAAGGATTGGGCGCACCTGTACGCTTTGTCATGCTTCCAAAGGAAAGCCATGGTTATGCCGCAAGAGAAAGCATTATGCACATGCTTTGGGAACAAGACAATTGGCTTGAAAAATATGTGAAGAATAAAGGGAAATAGGCTTAAAAATTAACGTGAAAATTTTAAATATTAGAGGCACAATCATTATCTCAAGCAATAAAATTCATCAGTAAAAAACCAAATAAAAACCCTCCATAAATCTTTAAATAATGATTATAGAGGGTTTTTTATG
>JACUUQ010000206.1 GCA_014859175.1 Lutibacter sp.
ATTTAATAGCAAGAAATATTGGCATTCAGTCTCCAAAAAAATTGATAAATTTTGGCAAACAAAATCTTTACTGAAAGTAAGCATTATTAATGATAGCATAAATCACAAAGTTAAAAAATCAGCTTTTCAACTATTTTTTTTAACACATTTAAAACAACCAAAATAAAATTTATGGAAACAAAAAAAACACTTATAATCTGTTGCTTTGCCCTACTTTCATTAAGTGCCTTTGCCCAAGAGGCAAGTGATGCAACCTCCAAAAAAATTGAATTCGGCACAGAAATACAAGCCTATCCTGTTGGTTATATCACCACAATAACTTCAAATATCTTCATCAAAGAAAATTTAGCCATTCGCCTTAGAGTTGGCGGAAATTTTGCTGATCGTGAAGACTTTAGCGGGCGCAATGACGATGAAAAAGCCCATGGATTTGGCGGAAGCGTTGGGTTGGTAAAATATTTTCCGTACCGAAGGGGAAATTTTATTGCCGGGGCGCATATTGATGGATGGAATATGTGGACCGACTGGAAAGATGGATTAAAAACTGATAATCCAACAAAAGGGACCACCTATAATTTTGTGGTGCAGCCTTGGGTAAATGGCGGTTATTTATATGACGTTTCCAAAAAATTAAATGTGGGTTTAACTGCCGGCTTCGGAAGAGAAATAAATGTAATTACCAGCGGTGAAAAAGTGGGAGAAGGCTGGATGGGTTCGCTCTCATTAATTGCCAATTTTTCTTTTAAATAAATACAGAACGCACCTTTAAGTACTGATTAATGTTTAATGTCGCATAATTTACCAAAGTTATTAAGAAGATACGACAAATGTTCTTTGAGATTCTGAAAACTGAGATAAGCCTGAAAAGGCAACCATTGGTATTTGATTCTTCGCCACAGGATTTCTATCAGGTTCAATTTTGAGGAATAGGGCGGTAGAAAAAGATTAATAAATCTTTTTCTTTCCACTGACTAATTCTTGACATAAACTTTTTAGATTTATGGGCTATAGTAGATGCCAGCGTGAATGAGACAGTAAATTTAGAAGAAGTTTTGGATACTGCAGATTTGCCAAAGAAATCCCGTTAAAAGCCGAACAAGATTTAAAGCAGCACAAACTTTTGGCGGAATAAAGCGATGGTTTAATGGCGGTACGGCAAAATACAGAGGCATCGAAAAAATGCACACGCAAAACCTGATGGAGGCAAAAGGCTACAATTTATATCGAAGTCGGTGGATAATTGTGTCCAATTGCAAAAATTAAGAAAAAAAAAAAAAAACAAAGGAAAAAAAGCAGTTAAAGCCAATAAAAACAGTAAAAAAATAAATAAAAAGTTACTTAAAAAACTAAATTGACCAAAAAAAGTAACCAAATTAAATCCAAAAATTCAAATTGTTATTTTGCAACGGTCTTAAAATTGTAGTTCAATTTGCGCTATGGATTGAAATCCTTCGACTCCGCTCAGGATAAATTCATACTTTTTTGAGGTTTTCTCCGAAAAAAAGATTACAGCGTAAAGCCCTACCAGCAGGGTAGCGCCTGCCAAAAGGCAGGCAGGCCTAAATTAATTTAGAAAAACCAGAGTTTGATTGCCATAATAATCACCATCACAATCATAAATATTTTAACCACACCATCACCTTTTTTAACAGACCAACGGCTGGCAAACCAACCTCCAACAGCGCTTCCTACGGCAAGAAGCAAACCATATTTCCAATTAATTTTGTCGTTGGCCAAAAAAATTGCGAGTGAGGCAACGGTAAAAACCAAGGTTACGGTTACCTTAATGGCATTGCTTTTCACCAAGGAAATATTGTTCACGGACGACAGCACCAACAGCATCATAAATCCAACGCCGGCCTGTATAAATCCGCCATAAATACCCACAAAAAAGAACAGTAAAACACTGATCAACAGATGTTTGCCAGTAGTACGTTCCAACAAATTAAATTGTTTGTATTTATGGTTTAAAACCATATAAACAACAACCAGCACCATAACCACAGCCAAAATTCTATTAAAGGTTTCGCCTTTGATGTCCACGGCAATTTGAGCGCCAATTAGCGCGCCAATTAATGCGGAAATACTGACGTAGATGCTAAACGGAAATGTGAGAATCCCTTTGCTTTTGAAGCCTGCCGTGGTGGAAATGCTTTGAAACAAAATACCTATTCGGTTTGTGCCATTCGCCACATTGGGAGGCAATCCCAAAAAAATTAGGATGGGCAAAGTAAGTAACGAGCCACCGCCCGCAATGGTATTTATAACACCTGCAACAAAACCTATCACAATTAACAGGACTATTTCTAAAATTGGATTCATGTTATTAT
The DNA here is from genome assembly GCA_014859175.1 of Lutibacter sp. GTDB lineage: Bacteria > Bacteroidota > Bacteroidia > Flavobacteriales > Flavobacteriaceae > Lutibacter. Next base: position 2,331 of record JACUUQ010000206.1, read on the forward strand.
TTAAATACTCAAATGTACAGAAATTATAACTGAAAAATATCCTAAAAAAAACACTAAAAAGTTTCAGAAAAACAAAAAAGGGTTCTATATTTGCCCTCGCTAAAGGAGAAATGGCAGAGTGGTCGATTGCGGCAGTCTTGAAAACTGTTGAGGGTCACACCTCCGGGGGTTCGAATCCCTCTTTCTCCGCTGATTAAAACCCCTAACAATTGAATATCAATTAGTTAGGGTTTTTTATTTTCTATTTAGCCCACCCCTAGCTCAAAAATAAAATTACTTCATTAAAAATCAGCAACAATCATATAAACTCCTTTTAATGCTTTTTTAAGCATATTTTAAATTATTCAGTTTAAATAAGGTGTAATTAACGGCGATAATCGCCGTCTAAACAATACTTTTACAAATTAAATAATTTATATTACCTTTGCGCAACGGCGATTAACACCGCAATAAGCTAAACTTTTAAATTATGGCTGTAAATGTAGTCCGAAGAAAAGAATTATACGCAATGATGCCCGAGGGTTTAGTAACTACTCACAAGTGGCTTATGGAAAATAATTTAAGCCGGCACGCAATAGACAATTTGGTAAAAAGCAATCAACTGGAATCCATCAGCAAAGGCGTTTATGTTAGAAATACCAGTAAAATATCTTGGCAGTCGGTGGTTTTCACCTTGCAGTCAATTTTGAATACAGATTTGGTTATAGGTGGGTTGACAGCACTTGAAATGCAGGGATTATCCCATTACTTATCATTATCAGATAACAAAATAGTGCATTTATTTGGAAATGCTGTACTACCGGAATGGGTCACAAATTTAGATTTGAATGTGAAATTTGTTAGACACACTACCAATAGTTTATTTGCTAAAAATCCAACAGAAAACAAACAATCACACCCTTTTACAATAGAAAGAGATTGGGATAATGAAGGCAGAAAACTAATCCTATCTTCGCCAGAAAGGGCATATCTCGAAGTATTGTTGGACGTACCACAAAAAATAACTTTTGAGCACGCCGATCAATTAATGCAGGGCCTAACAACTTTGTCGCCTAGAAATTTACAGAAAACGCTGGAATGGTGTCAAAATGTGAAAGTAAAACGCCTATTCTTTTGGTTTGCAGACCGCCAAAATTATGTTTGGCTGGGTAAAATAAATCGAGAAAATATAACATTGGGTTCTGGAAACAGAATGCTCATAAAAGGTGGAAAATTAGATACTAAATATAAAATAACTGTTCCAGAATGGCTTTAGACGATAATAATATATACCGCAAACAAGTACAACTTTTAGTTCGTGTTTTGCCGTTAGTCGACACCGAGAAATGTTTTGCTTTAAAAGGGGGAACTGCAATCAATTTATTCTACAGAACACTTCCTCGACTTTCGGTTGACATCGATTTACTTTACATACCAATGGATGATCGAGAAACGGCATTGATAAATATTAGGGCAGCTTTATCAAGACTCAGCAAATTGATAAAACAAAAAATACCGGGAAATAAAGTACAAAACACACACGACCAAAGCAATGCACTGCGATTAATTGTAAGCCAAGATGAAATTCGCATCAAAGTAGAATTATCTCCAGTAATCAGAGGAACTGTTTTTCCTGAAGTGAGAATGGAAGTTGTAGAAAAAGTGGAAAAAGAATTTGGATATGTAGAAATGCAAGTAGCTTCACTTCCAGATTTGTATGCTGGAAAATTGTGTGCTGCTTTAGACAGACAGCATCCAAGAGATTTATTTGATGTAAAATATCTTCTTGAAAACGAAGGTTTAACGGATAATTTAAGAAAAACATTCTTGATATTTCTAATAAGTCATCAAAGACCAATGTCAGAACTGCTGGCACCAAATCGAAAGGATATTAGTAAGATTTACGAAACAGAGTTTAAACAAATGGCTGAAGTGGGTATTCCTTTAGAACAATTAGAAGAAGTCAGAGAAAATCTAATTCACCAAATCAATTATCAAATGACAGACAATGAAAAGAAATTTCTTTTGTCTTTTAAAAACAAAACTCCCAATTGGAATTTACTGGAAATGGAAAATATTTCCGCAATTGCTATGCTTCCCTCAGTACTTTGGAAAATGATAAATATTGAAAAAATGCCAACTCAAAAACACAAAGAAGCATTTAACAAATTACAAAATATATTATATCCAACTCATATATAATAGCCAGTAAAACTTGACCCAAATTCTAAAATGTTAAAACCCATTAACTTTTTACGCATGATAAACCGCATAATTTGTGGTTTACCTTGCAATGGTTATAACTAAAGTTTCGGAGCTAAAGACAATTAAATTGAGATTATTTTTTTTGAATTTAAAGAAAACAAGTTTTCAAAAGTTTTGTAAAATTGTTCCATACTCTGATTTTGGTTTTGGATTAGGCTTTGCATAAACGCCTCCCAATTTACTCCGAATTGAATTAAGACAGAGTCAAATAGTTCAATGATTAT
>JACUUQ010000018.1 GCA_014859175.1 Lutibacter sp.
CCGCTGAAATTGTGCGAATTACAGTCCGAAAAAAAATTAAAATATTTGGAATCACTGATCATCTTTAGCGTCCTAAAAAATATGGTTTGTACCTACATGTAATAAGGTATAAAAAGTATCGGTGAATTTTTTTACTAAAGCAATATTTGCGTATTCTATGATAAAAACAAAGTGAAAATTAATTCAATCAAAATTTGCATTTAACCGCAACGCAAAGAAAAAACGCAAAGTTTGCAAAGTAAATTTTGGATTTACGATTGACGATTGACACCCTATCTTCAATTTTTTATTTTAAAATCGTGAATCAAAAATCGTCAATCGTAATTCAATTTGCGTTAGGGATTACTTCACCTATTATTTATTTTTTATAGGAGTTCAGTGAACCATGTTTGCAGCGGAAATCCTTTTTTGATTCGCCGGAAGGCGAATTAAAAAAGATTGCAACGAAAAGCCCGACCCGCCTTTTCGGCGGGGAACGCCCAAAACATTTAGATAAAAATTGCTGTATTTATTAGAATTAAACCAAATAATTTAATGTTGAGTCCGCTCTGAAAAGCTACTTTTGCTAAAAATTAGTTTTTTTCATTATTGTAGATTATTGATTTTCAGCAACTTCTCCCTTTAGGGTAGGGGTAAAAAGTTGTTGAAAATTGAATATCGGAGTTATCGGAGTTGATTCAATGTTTATTTGTAAAAAAGCTACTGTTAATAACACAAAACGTATTGCTAAACTGATACTTTTCCAATATCTTTGCTGCTTTAATAAAAAAAGCATGATTCAAATAACCTTGCCGGACGGCTCAATAAAAGAATTTCAAAAAGGAAGCACTCCGATGGATGTCGCCATAAGCATCAGCGAGGGATTCGCCAGAAACGTAATTTCGGCACAATTCAATTCCAAAACCGTAGAAGTTTCAACGCCTTTAAATGAAAACGGAAGTTTAATTCTTTATACTTTTGATCAAGATGAAGGCAAAAAGGCATTTTGGCATTCATCTGCCCACTTAATGGCGCAAGCGATTACTTCATTTTATCCGAATGTTAAATTAACTATCGGCCCTGCCATCGACAATGGTTTTTATTATGATATCGATTTAGGGGAAGAAGTTATATCCGATAAAGATTTTCAGCAAATAGAACAAAGAATGTTGGAGATGGCGCGAGGAAAACATGAATTTAAATTGCGTGAAGTTTCAAAAGAAGATGCCTTAAATTTTTATAAAAGCCAGAACAACCAATATAAAGTTGAATTGATTGAAAACTTGGCCGATGGCGAAATTACTTTTTGCGACCACTCAGATTTTACTGATTTATGCAGGGGCGGACATATTCCGAACACCGGATTAATCAAAGCCACTAAAATTATGAGCGTTGCCGGAGCTTACTGGCGCGGTGATGAAAAAAACAATCAGCTTACTCGTGTATATGGTATCTCGTTTCCTAAACAAAAAATGCTAACTGAGTATTTAGAGTTGCTGGAAGAAGCGAAAAAAAGAGATCACCGAAAATTAGGCAAAGAACTGGAATTGTTTACTTTTTCTGCAAAAGTTGGACAAGGATTGCCGCTTTGGTTGCCTAAAGGAGCCATATTACGCGACAGATTAGAGCAATTTTTGAAAAAAGCACAAAAAAAAGCCGGTTATGAAATGGTGATTACGCCGCATATCGGACAAAAAGAGTTGTATGTCACTTCGGGGCATTATGCAAAATATGGCGCAGACAGTTTTCAGCCAATTCATACGCCAAAAGAAGGTGAGGAATTCATGCTTAAACCAATGAATTGTCCGCACCATTGTGAAATTTATAACGACAAACCTTATAGTTATAAAGAATTGCCAAAACGTTTTGCTGAATTTGGAACTGTTTACCGTTATGAGCAAAGCGGAGAATTGCACGGATTAACGCGTGTTAGAGGTTTTACCCAGGATGATGCGCATATTTTTTGCACGCCTGATCAGTTGGATGGTGAATTTAAAGCCGTAATTGATCTTGTTTTGTATGTGTTCAAATCATTGAGTTTTGAGAATTTTACCGCACAAGTTTCCTTGCGTGACAAAGAAAACAGAGACAAATATATAGGCAGCGACGAGAATTGGGAAAAAGCAGAAAATGCCATCATAAATGCTGCAACAGCAAAAGGGCTTGATTTTAAAATTGAATATGGTGAAGCCGCATTTTACGGCCCGAAGTTAGATTTTATGGTGAAAGATGCGCTGGGAAGAAGCTGGCAGCTGGGAACCATTCAGGTAGATTACAATTTACCGGAAAGATTTGACTTATCTTATAAAGGAGCCGACAACCAATTACACAGACCTGTGATGATTCACAGAGCGCCATTTGGTTCCATGGAACGGTTTATAGCGGTTTTACTGGAACACACAGGCGGTAAATTCCCGCTTTGGCTAACTCCCGAGCAGGTTATCATATTGCCAATCAGTGAAAAATATCAAATATATGCCGAAAAAGTTTTAAATTTGTTAGAAAATGCCGACATTCGCGCCCTTGTAGATAAACGAAATGAAAAAACCGGCAGAAAAATCAGAGATGCCGAGATGAATAAGATTCCGTTTATGCTGATTGTAGGGGAGCAAGAAGAAAATGACGGCACGGTTTCTGTAAGAAAACAAGGCGACGGTGATATGGGTTCATCAACAATAAATGAATTCATTTCATTAATAAATAAAGAAGTTAACAGTACATTAGAGCAATTTTAAGTTTAATTTAAATTATAACGTCATAGCATTAAGTAGAAATAAAGGTCAAAGAAAGCCTTGGAGAGTTGTAAAAGAAGATCAACATAGAATAAATGAAAAAATAGTTTATGTTGAAGAAGTTCGTTTGGTAGGAGACAATGTCGAAATAGGGGTTTATCCTATTTCAAAGGCAAGAGAACTTGCGAAAGAGTTGGAATTGGATTTGGTTGAAATATCACCCAAAGCTGTTCCTCCGGTATGTAAAATCACCGATTATAAGAAATTTCTTTACGAACAAAAAAAACGAGAGAAAATTCAGAAAGCCAAAGCTACTAAAGTTGTTGTTAAGGAAATTAGATTTGGCCCAAATACGGATGAACACGATTTTGAATTTAAAAAGAAACACGCTTTGGCATTTCTTAAAGAAGGTGCCAAACTAAAAGCATTTGTGTTTTTTAAAGGAAGATCCATCATCTATAAAGATCAGGGACATATTTTATTGTTAAGATTGGCCCAAGAAGTTGAAGAATTCGGCAAAGTTGAACAAATGCCAAAACTGGAAGGGAAACGTATGATTATGTACATTTCGCCAAAAAAGAAATAATACTTCAACTACGCTCAGTAACCTAAGCAATGTTTACGCTCAGTAACCAAAGCCAAGTTCACTTTTGCATTTGAAGGAAAAGATAAAAAATGCTGAAATAAATCTCAGCATAAAGATAATAAGCAAGATAAAAAAAGTAGAAAGATGCCTAAAATGAAAACAAAATCTAGTGCCAAAAAGCGTTTTAAGCTAACCGGCTCTGGACAAATAAAAAGAAAACAAGCTTTTAAAAGTCACATTTTGACCAAAAAGTCTAAGAAACGTAAATTAAAGTTAACGCATTCTAGTTTGGTTCACACCTCAGATAAAGCTAACATTTTACAACAACTAACTTTAAAATAATAAAGTTAACAGGGAATTTAATTATTAACCATGGAGTAGTGCCTATTTAAGTGCAAGCTTTGCCGCCTACTACAAAAAAACAAATGAATTATGCCAAGATCAGTAAATTCAGTTGCCTCAAGAGCTCGAAGAAAAAAGATATTGAAGCAAGCAAAAGGTTACTTCGGACGTAGAAAAAACGTTTACACAGTAGCTAAAAACGCGGTTGAAAAAGGAATGTTATATTCTTACAGAGACCGTAAAAACAAAAAGAGAAGTTTCCGCGGATTGTGGATTCAGCGTATTAACGCAGGAGCACGCCAATACGGAATGTCTTACTCTCAGTTTATGGGAAAACTTAAAGCCAACAATATCGAATTGAACCGTAAAGTTCTTGCAGATTTAGCGATGAACAACCCAGAAGCTTTTAAGGCAATTGCAGATAAAGTAAAATAGATTTTTTAATTACTTGCTTATATAAATAAAACTCAAACAAATGTTTGGGTTTTTTTATGCGCCTAATTTCCTTTTATTGTTTAATATAAGAATGACAAATAGCTTATATTTGCAAACTTAATTTAACTTTTTGATTATGATTGTTTGGATAATTTTTGTTGCGCTCATCCTCATTTTTTTAGCGCTGGATTTGGGTGTTTTTAACAGGACGCCACATATCATAAGCACCAAAGAAGCTTCCGTTTGGACCGGAATATGGGTTACAATATCCTTCCTGTTTTCCGGAGTTATTTATTGGCTCTATTCAGGCGATGTCATAAATAACGTAGACAATCTCACAGCAACAGACGCCGTCTTAAAATACATCACCGGTTATTTAATTGAAATCTCGTTAAGCATCGACAATATTTTTGTGATTGCCGTTATATTTGCATCATTCAAAATTCCTTTAAAATATCAGCACAGGGTATTATTTTGGGGAATTTTAGGCGCCATTGTTTTTAGGGCATTAATGATTTTCTTCGGCGTAATTCTCATCAAGAAGTTTAGCTTTACAACTTATGTATTTGGTGTGTTTTTGCTTTTCACTGCTTACAAAATGATGTTTTCAAAAGAAGAAAAATTCCAGCCTAAAAAATCATTTATCTACCGACAGATAAGAAAAATTATTCCGATTACCAGTCATATGCAAGGCGAGCATTTTTTCATTAAATTGAGACACATAACCGCCGCAACGCCTCTTTTTATGGCGTTGGTTATTATCGAATTTACCGATGTCTTGTTTGCCATAGACAGCGTGCCGGCAATTTTGGCAATTACTTCCGACCCGTTTTTGGTTTTTAGCTCCAATATTTTTGCGATTCTCGGATTGCGATCCATGTATTTCTTCCTGTCAAATATGCTGGTGAAGTTCTACTACTTAAAATTCAGTTTAATTGCCATTCTGTCTTTCGTGGGTGTTAAGCTTATTTTAATGCATCATTACAAGTTCCCTGAATGGTTGTCGCTATCGTTTATAGCCTTGGCACTTTTTATCGGGATTTTTGTTTCCCTCAAATTAACGAAAGAAAAAGAATTTATAGAAGAATAAACTTAAAGCAGCATAAAAACAAAACCCTCAAAATTAAATTTTGAGGGTTTTGTTTTTGTTATATTTCGGTGACTTTTAAAAAACTTCTCCAAGTTCTTTAAGCTTTTCAGTATTTTCAGCCAATTTTAATGCTTCTATAATTCTGTGAATATCACCATTGATAATATTCTGCAAATCGTACATCGTTAATCCGATTCTATGTTCGGTAACACGACCTTGCGGATAATTATAGGTTCTAATTTTAGCCGATCTGTCTCCAGAGCTCACCATTGTTTTCCGTTTAAGGGAATCAGATTCTTGCTTTTTGGCCAATTCCATTTCATACAACCTTGAGCGTAAAACCAGCATCGCTTTGTCCTTATTCTTATGCTGCGATTTTTGGTCCTGGCATTGCGCCACCAATCCGGTTGGTAAATGCGTTAAACGAACTGCTGAATAGGTTGTGTTAACCGATTGCCCGCCTGGCCCCGATGAACAGAAAAAATCTATTCGCACTTCTTTCATGTCAATTTCCACGTCAAATTCTTCTGCTTCCGGCAAAACCATCACGGTGGCGGCAGATGTGTGCACACGGCCTTGCGTTTCGGTTTGCGGTACGCGTTGCACACGATGCACGCCGGCCTCAAATTTTAAATTTCCGTAAACATCTTCTCCTTCAACACTAAAAATGATTTCTTTAAAACCGCCCGAAGTGCCTTCGCTCATATCAACAATGCTTGTTTTCCAGCCTCTTTCCGCACAATATTTTATGTACATTCTAAACAAATCGCCGGCAAAAATACTGGCTTCGTCGCCTCCCGTTCCTGCCCTAATTTCCACCATCACGTTTTTGGCGTCATCAGGATCTTTTGGGATCAACATAAACTTAATGTCTTCCTCCAATTGCGGCAAACGCGCTTCAGCTTCTTCAATCTCCATTTTAGCCATTTCGGTCATATCAACATCAGACCCGTCAGCAATAATTTCTTTGGCTTCCGCAATATTTTTTAACAACCCGCGATATTCATCGCCCACTCTCATCACCGCGTTTAAATCCTTATATTCTTTGCTGATTTTAACGTAGCGCTTTTGGTCTGAAATAATATCCGGTTGAATAATCAGGTCAGAAACCTCATCAAAGCGTTGTTTTATGATTCTTAATTTATCTAACATTTATTTTTTATTAGTTTGCAAATTTACAACAAATTCTTGATATTTTATTGGGATGTTTTTTTGAATTATTACCAACTATTCCATAGTAATTCTGTAAAAAATTGTCATACAATTTGCAGAATATCTTTGCCCTTCACGCATTTTTTGGGCGTTCCCCGCCAACTGGCGGGTCGGGTTTTTCGTTCCAAACTTTTTACGCTGAAAAAGCGCAAAAAGGTTTTCCGCTGCAACCCCTAACGCAAATTCAATTAGGATTGACGATTTTTGATTTACGATTTTAAATTTGTCGATGTTGACAATGCAAAAAAAACGTAATTCGTAAATAGTAAATCTGAAATTTACTTTGCTGTTAAAATAGAGATTCGTCCAACAATTGATTTATTCCGATTTAAAACTTTGTGAATCTTTGTGTTTTTTCTTTGTGAATCTCTGGGTAATCGTTTTTAATTACACCTAAATTTAATACTCAAAAACCCCAAATTCATTTGTGATGGTCAGTTTTTTGGTTTCACAGGCTTCTACCCTGCCCACAATTTGTGCATCAACATGAAAACTTTTTGAAATTTCGATGATAGTTTGGGCAATTTCAGGAGCAACATACAATTCCATTCTGTGGCCGCAGTTAAACACCTGATACATTTCTTTCCAATCTGTTTTGCTCTGATCCTGAATCAGTTTGAACAATGGCGGAACAGGAAACAGATTGTCTTTTACAATATGCAAATTATCTATAAAATGAAGAATTTTGGTTTGTGCGCCGCCACTGCAATGCACCATTCCGTGAATTTCATCAGAAGTGTATTCGTCCAATATCTTTTTGATGATGGGAGCATAAGTTCTGGTTGGTGAAAGCACCAATTTTCCAGCATTTATAGGCGAATTTTCAACAGCATCGGTCAATTTCATATTTCCTGAATAAACCAAATCAGCAGGAACTGCAGCATCAAAACTTTCAGGATAATTTTCTGCCAAATATTTATGAAAAACATCATGGCGGGCAGATGTCAATCCGTTAGAACCCATTCCGCCATTGTATTCCTTTTCGTAGGAAGCTTGTCCGAATGAAGCCAAACCAACAATCACATCACCCGGTTTTATGTTTGCATTGTCAATAACATCGGCTCTTTTCATTCGTGCAGTAACGGTAGAATCCACAATAATGGTTCTTACCAAATCACCAACATCGGCAGTTTCTCCGCCTGTGGAATGAATTTCAACGCCAAACGATTTCAATTCTTGCAATAATTCTTCGGTTCCGTTAATGATGGCCGAAATCACTTCGCCCGGAATTACATTTTTATTTCTTCCGATTGTTGAAGACAACATAATATTTGTAGTGGCGCCAACACAAATTAAATCGTCAATATTCATAATTAACGCATCTTGCGCAATGCCTTTCCATACCGAAATATCGCCGGTTTCTTTCCAATAAGTATAGGCCAAAGACGATTTTGTTCCTGCGCCATCGGCGTGCATTATCAAACAATAATCATTGTCATTTGTTAAATAATCTGGCACAATTTTGCAAAACGCCTTCGGAAAAAGACCTTTATCCACATTTTTAATGGCCTTGTGCACATCTTCTTTTGAAGCCGAAACGCCTCTTAGACTGTATCTTTTACTGTTTTCTGAACTCATTGCTGCTAATTATTAATGTACTGCAAAAGTAATTTTTCTTTTTTAAACCTTTAGCGTTTTTACTGAAGTAATAAATTTTAAGCAGTCGATTTTAATGGAAGCTGTTTATAACAAAAAAATCCCGCAAATTGCGGGATTTTTTGTTGTTATCGTGTAAATAACATTTCTCTATATTTAGTTAGCGGCCACAATTCATCGTCAACCATTAATTCAAGTTTGTCGCAATGATACCTGATTTCATCAAAAAACGGTTTCACTTTTGTACAATATTCGGCTGCCATTTCTTCCAAATCGGTAATGACATTCGCCTTTTTGCGGGCATCGATCATTTCATCAACTTTTAAATGGATAATTTCAATATGTTCCGATATTCCTTTGATCAATTTAATTTGCTCGCCTGCATATTTCTCAAAATCCTTTCCAAATATTTCTTTAAGCCCTTTCACATTTTTTATCAGTAAATTTTGGTACTTAACGGCAGTTGGCACTACGTGATTACCGGCAATATCGCCTAAAACACGAGATTCGATCTGAATACGTTTGGTGTATTCCTCAACTTCAATTTCGTAACGGGCTTCCGTTTCCACTTTACTCATCACGTTCATTTCTTCAAATAACGCAATGGATTTTTTAGAAATTCTTGCTTTTAAAGCTTCCGGAGTTGTTTTGTTGTTGCTCAATCCTCTTCTTTTAGCCTCAATTTCCCAAGCGTCACCGTAACCATTTCCTTCAAACAAAACATTTTTTGTTGCTTTGATATATTCTCTCAACACATTGAAAATAGCTTCATCTTTCTTTAAATCCTGACTCTCAATCAATGCATCAACTTCAACCTTAAAGTCTTTTAATTGTTTAGCAACAACAGTGTTTAAAACCGTCATCGGGTTTGCGCAGTTTGCAAAAGAACCTACTGCCCTAAACTCAAATTTATTTCCTGTAAATGCAAATGGTGAAGTTCTGTTTCTGTCGGTATTGTCCAACAAAACATCCGGGATTTTACCAACCACATTCAATTTTAAGTCCGTTTTTTCTTCAGGAGAAAGTTTACCGTTGGTTACGCCTTCCAATTCTTCCAATACTTTTGTCAATTGTTCCCCAATAAATACGGAAATAATTGCAGGAGGCGCCTCATTTGCTCCAAGTCTATGGTCATTATTTGCTGAAGCCACTGCAGCTCTAATCAGTTCCTCATTGTCATAAACCGCTTTTATGGTATTGATAAAAAACGTTAAAAACTGAAGATTGCTCATCGGCGTTTTTCCTGGAGCCAATAAATTAATGCCGGTATCGGTTGATAGCGACCAGTTATTGTGTTTTCCGGAACCGTTTACGCCGGCAAAGGGTTTTTCATGAAGCAAAACTTTAAGTTGGTGGCGAGAAGCCACTTTTCCCATCACATCCATCAACAATGAATTATGGTCAACCGCCAAGTTACATTCTTCATATATAGGTGCCAATTCAAACTGATTCGGCGCAACCTCATTGTGGCGTGTTTTTACAGGAATTCCCAAAAGCATACATTCGGTTTCCAAATCACGCATATAATTTAATGCCCTGCTTGGAATAGAACCAAAATAATGGTCATCCAATTGTTGACCTTTAGCTGGAGAATGCCCCAACAAAGTTCGTCCTGTTAAAATAATATCGGGTCTGCTGTTGGCCATTGCCTTATCTATTAAAAAGTATTCTTGCTCCCATCCAAGTGAGGCAGTAACTTTTTTTACATTTTTGTCAAAATATTTGCAAACCGCCGTTGCCGCATCATCCACAGCTGTGAGGGCACGCAATAAAGGCGTTTTAAAATCTAGGGCTTCACCTGTATAGGCAACAAATATGGTAGGAATACACAATGCCGTTCCATAAATAAATGCAGGTGATGTTGGATCCCAAGCTGTATAACCACGAGCTTCAAAAGTATTTCTGATTCCTCCATTTGGAAAACTGGATGCATCTGGCTCTTGTTGCACCAATTGGTCGCCTCCGAATTTTTCAATAGCCATTCCGTTTCCGATAGTCTCAAAGAAAGCGTCGTGTTTTTCTGCAGTTCCGCCGGTTAATGGCTGAAACCAGTGCGTATAATGTGTTACTCCTTTAGACATTGCCCATTCTTTCATGGAAGATGAAACTTGATCGGCAATTTTACGGTCAATTTTTGTCCCGTGCTCCATCGCGCTCATTACCCCTTTAAAGGCATCTTTGGTTAAATATTGACGCATGGTATTTTCATTAAATACATTTTCACCAAATAAAACAGACCTTTTGATATCTTCAATTACTTCAACAGGTTTTCTGCTTGACGCCTCAATTAATGCTTGAAATCTAATTTTAGACATTTTTTATATAGATTATAATTAATATACTCATTTTAATGGTGCAAAGCTAACTTAAAAATTGATTTAAAAAAAATTACCCCCTAAAAATTAGGGGGGTATTTTAATATTTATGTATTTAGTAATAAAATCTTTTATTTTTGATTAAACAATATTTTATATGAAATCTTATTAAAAAAAATTGCAAAAAAAGCATGTAATAAAAAAAATAAACATTAATGGTCATGAAAAAAAAACCTTCTTTACAAATAGTTTTTTAGTTAACTCAATCAATTAAGAGTTAAACGACCCCTATATTTTCAATTTAAAATATTTTCAATTTTAACTTTTGTGCCGCTAAAATCTGCATTCCCTGTTAAACGATCAATATTTTTAGCATTGGTTAACTCATTTATGCTTACACCCGCATGTTGTTGTGCAACTTCCATTTTTATTCCCTTTCTGTGATGTCCCCAACCGTGCGGAATGCTTACAACGCCAGGCATTATGGAATCAGTTATTTCAACTGGAAGTTGTACTTGTCCAACATCAGAGGTTACCTTTACTGTTTGTCCGTCTTCAATTTGAAGAAAATGAGCATCCTTTGGGTGAATCAGCAATGTACAGCGGTCACGGCCTTTTACCAAACGTTCGCTGTTGTGCATCCAGGAATTATTGGAGCGCAAATGTCTTCTGCCGATTAAAGAAAATGGAAACTCAGAAGTTTTTTGAGAAGACAACTCTTTTAGTTTTGCATTTAAACGTTCTAAATCACCCAGAAATAAAGGATGCGCCAATGCAACTTTTTTGTCTTCAGTAAATAATCGTTCAGGTAACTGAGATTTTAGCGGACCAAAATCCAATCCGTGCGGATGTTTTTTTAATTCAGACACAGAAATATTTGAATCTTTATAACTGCTAAATTGCAGCATATAATCCAGCGTTTGTTCCAAATTTAACGGATTTTCTTTTCCCGTAAAACGTCTGGTCAACTCTTTTAAAATTTCCCAGTCGTGACGTTGCCCTTCCTGTTTTTCAAAGAGCGCTTCCGAATATTTAGTTGTATTTCTGATGGCAAATTGATGAAAAATCAAATCGTACAAAGGCGTTTCCAACCCAGTCGTTGTTGGCAAAATAATATTGGCGTGTCTTGTGGTTTCGTTTAAATAAATATCGATGGCTACCATAAATTCCAACGATGCAAACGCTTCATCCAAACGTTTGCCGTTTGGCGTGGACAAAACCGGATTTCCGGCAATGGTTATCATTGCTTTTATTTGACCGTCTCCTGACGTCAATATTTCATCGGCAAGGGCAGAAACAGGAAATTCGCCAGTAAACTCAGATAATTTATGAACCCTGCTTTGTCTTTTATTGAAGCTTCCTGTTTTGCCTGTCATTTTAGACATTCCTACAATATCAATAATAGGTTTTGTAAAAAGCGCGCCGCCTTCAGCATCTAAATTACCGGTAACACAATTTAAAACATTCACCAACCACAGACATAATCCCCCAAATTCTTGGGTTGACAAACCCAATCGTCCATAACAAACAGCTGTTTTTGCAGTGGCAAAATCACGTGCCATTTGGTGTATTTCTTCAGAAGTAAAACCTGTAATTTCTGAAATTTTTTCGGGAGGATAATTTTTTACGACAGTGCGCAAAGTCTCCAAACCATTTGTATGCGCTGCCAAATGCCCTAACGTCTCTAAATTTTCTTCAAAAATTATGTGCAGCATTGCCAGCAACAAAAATGCGTCCGTTCCCGGCTTTATGCAGTGATAACTATTGGCTGTTTTAGCGGTTTCAGTAAACCGAGGATCAACCACCACCACTTTTCCGCCGCGCTTTTTTATCGCTTTTAGTCGGTTTGAAAAATCAGGCGCTGTCATAATGCTTCCATTCGACACAACGGGATTGCCTCCCATAATCAACATAAAATCGGTACGGTCAATATCAGGAATTGGAAACATCAAATAATGCCCAAACATAAACAATGAAGCAAAATGATGCGGCAATTGGTCAACCGAAGTGGCCGTATAACTTTGGATAGAACCTAAACTTTGCAGAAAAGGCGCGCCAAAAAGCATCAAACCTATATTATGAACCGTTGGATTTCCCCGATAAGAACCAATAGCATTTTTGCCATATTGCGCTTGTATTCGTTTTAACTCAGTTTCAATTTCATCAAAAGCAGCTTCCCAAGAAATATCGACCCAGCCGCTTTCAGTTCTTTTAATGGGTGTTTTAAGTCGGTCTTTGTCTGTGTATAAATCGGTTAATGCGGTGGCTTTCGGACAAATATGCCCTTTGCTTAACGCATCATTTTTATCTCCTTTTATTGAAATAATTGTTTTATTTCGATAATTAATTTCTAATCCGCACATCGCCTCGCAAAGATTGCAGGTGCGGAAATGTGTTCTTATTTCATTCATTATTTACTGGTTTGGCAAGCAACTAAACCGCCGTATTCTAGCGCAATAGATCGATCATTGGCAATTTTCTGATAAGCAGGATTAGAAACCATCGCAAAAAAATGAGCTACAGATGGATATTCAACCAGAAAAACAATATGTGGCTGGTTATCTAAATCTCCAATTAAACTGGTATGCACGTTGCCTTTCCAAATTAATTTCGCTCCGGCTTCCGCCACAAAAGGACCCGCATATTTGAAGTAACGCGCATAAGCTTCCTGTCCAGTTTCATTGGTTATGGCGCGCGCTTTAAATTTTAAAATGTTAAGCATCACCACGGGAATATTTTTGGGATACGTTTTTAATTGGGCTATTTGAGCTTCTGTTGGTTGAATTTGATTCGTTAGCATTGTATGTTTAATTTATTGAAAACGAGTTAATAACATCAAGTATTTTTAACAAACTGTTAAAAATTGATTGGTTGCATTTTGTGAAAATACGAAAAATATTTTCAATTTAAAGATTGGTAATTTAAACCAATAACTAATACTAATATTCAAAAGCATCATTTGGGCGTTCCCGCTTATTCAGCGGAAAAGCTCCGCTAAAAAAGCGGTCGGGCTTTTGTTCCAATCTGTCATTGCGAGCGGAGCGTGGCAATCAGTTGAACCTATTACTGAACAAGCTCATAACGCAGATTTTCCTAGCCAAACATGGTTCACTGAACTCCTATAAAAAATAAATAAGAGGTGAAGTAATCCCTAACGCAGCTTGAATTATCGATTAAAAATGTATGATTTCATCTTGAATAAAAAAATGAGTCACAACAGGTCAGTGAATTACACATTCATTTGCAGGATTTACACTATTGTGTAACTTTGCATTATGAAAACAGCGTTTTTTATATATTTGGCAAAAATCAATAAAATTTCACTTCCAAGCTTCACCAAAAAACAATTGGATATGACAAAAGCCAAAAAATGGCAACTGGCAATTATTGGCTGGAGATATTTTGTTACAAAAAATAGTTTGTAAATAGCCAAAAAATAGTATATTTGCACCCTCAAAACGGCCTCGTGGCGCAACTGAATAGCGCACTTGATTACGGCTCAAGAGGTTACTGGTTTGAATCCAGTCGAGGTCACCAATGTTTAGAACATTTAAAACCAAATCCTTGTAAACTTTATGTTTTACAAGGATTTTTATTTTTGAGACCATCATAATGTATGATTTAATTTCATATATTTGGTCAACAAATCGGTCAACAAAAATTTTCGCGGTCAACAATGTTGACCAGATGACCAAAAAACCATAGTTGATTTGACTTTCGTCTTAAACAAAGTTTAACTTAAAAAAGACGACAACTATGAAGACATCCTCAACTTTTTCAATCGTTATCTGGATTAATGCCTCACGTGCAAAAAATAATGAAGCAGAAATTTTTGCAAGAGTTACTGTAAACCAAAAACGCACTAACATAAGTTTAAAGCGTAAAATCAATATTGATTCCTGGGATAAATTAAAATCAAAGGCAACAGTCAAGATGCTCGATTACTGAACTTATATCTGGATCAAGTGAAAGCTAAAATTTTCAAAACTTGTCAAGATTTGGATAATCAAGGAAAATTAGTAACGGCTCAACTTATAAAATCAACTTTTTTGGGTGAAGGAGAAAATCAGAAAACACTTAAAAACTTAATTGAATACCATTCAAATAAAATTAAGAATACACTTGCCCCCGGTACAATTAGAAACTTTGGAATTACGGAAAACTACATTTCAAAATTTGTAGAACAAAAAAGAAAAACCACAGATGTATATCTAAATCAATTAGACTATAAATTTATTTGTGATTTTGAAAGTTTTTTAAACTCCTATTGGCCAAAAGGCCACCCTAAAGCAATTGGACAAAATACTGTTATGAAACATATTCAACGTTTACGAAAGATGATAACTTTAGCCTATCATTTAGAATGGTTACAAAAAGACCCTTTTATTAGATGGAAATCAACTTTTGAAAAAACCCAGCGTGAATTTCTTTCAGAAAATGAATTATCAAATTTAGAGACGTACCACTGCCCTATTGAGCGATTGCAAAGAGTTTGTGATTTATTCATTTTTAGCTGCTACACAGGAATTAGCTATATAGATATTATGCAATTAACAAAAGACAATATTCATAAAGGAATAGATGGTGGCAATTGGAATATCCACCAAACGTCAAAAAACCAAAACCCCCATAAAAATACCAATATTAGATAAAGCACAAGAATTGATTGATAAATATAAAAATCATCCAATGACCATTATTTCAGAAACGTTGTTTCCATTAATATCAAACGAAAAACTAAATTTTTATTTGAAAGATGTTGCAGAAGCTTGTGGTATAAAAAAGAACCTCACCTTTCATATGGCGCGACATACTTTTGCCACGACAGTGACTTTAACAAATGGTGTTCCAATCGAAACAGTTTCCAAGCTTTTAGGGCTCACAAAATTGTCAACAACGCAAATTTATGCCAAAGTAATTGAGCGCAAGGTCAGCGATGATATGAATGCGTTAAAACTGGTTTTAACTAAGAACAAAGCGGAACACGATCTAAAAAATAGTGAGTCAGCAGGTTAAAAAGAGTGGGTAAAGATTAGGTATTGCGATAAATTTTTCCAGATTATCAATAAAATATTGGCTCTGAACCCGATTTAATGATATATCGGCGCTAAACCCGATATATGCAGGAATCTTTAACGAGCAAAGGACATAAAACTTACTGAATACATATTAATTGCTATTTTCTTAAGTTTTGGATTGGCTATAGCAATTGGGGCTGATTATTTATATGCAATAAAATCATAGATAAATTGAATATTTACCAACATATCTAAAACAATTTGGTTTTAAAAAATTCAATTCTTTTAATGAACAAAATAGTGCATAAATCAACCATTTTTAGTATATTTACACGCTAGCATAATTAACATACGACACACTGGCATAATTAACATACAACACGCTAGCATAATTAACACACAACACACCGGCATAATTAACGTGCAGTAGACCAGAACAAATAAAAAGAAACAAATTTAAAATGGCATCACCGGGAGAAAAACTTGCTGCATCGCTTGAGGTACTTTATGGTTTACAAAACAAAGAAAAAATTGTAGCCATAAAATCATCGGAAATAACAAGAATCCATAGAGAGCGTTTAATTAAAAATGGATTTTTAAAGGAAGTAACCAAAGGATGGTATATAGTAACCAATCCAAAAGAAAATACAGGGGATAGTACATCTTGGTATACTTCCTATTGGAAATTTTGCGCTCGATATTTAGAAGATAAATATAATAGGGACTATTGCATTTCTGCGGAGCAATCAATATTAATTCACTCTGGGAATAAGACAGTGCCACACCAACTAATCATACGTGCCCTCAAGGCTTCAAATACCAATATAGATTTAATTCACAACACGTCCATTTTTGCAATGGAATCTCCCTTGCCCAATGTTGCGAATGTAATGGAGAAGGATGGAATTAGAATGCTTGCATTGCCTTCGGCCTTAATACATTGTACTCCATCAATATTTGAAAAAAATCCAATAGATATAAGAACTGCTTTAGCTCAAATTGCAGACGCTTCTGAAATATTGGCGCTCCTTTTAGATGGTTCCCATACGGTTATTGCAGGCAGATTGGCTGGAGCATTCCGTAATATAGGTAACAATCGAATTGCCGATGAAATTATTGCCACAATGAAATCAGCCGATTATGATGTACGTGAGATAGATCCTTTTAAGAATAAAACGCCGATTAAATTATCCTTTAGAGAAAGATCTCCATATGCAAATAGGATAAAACTAATGTGGAATCATTATAGAGAAATTGCAATAAAATATTTCCCGGTTGCCCCGGGCCTTCCAAAAGACCATGAACAGTACCTGAAATCAGTAGACAAAATATATGTCACTGACGCATACCACTCTTTGTCTATAGAAAGATATACGGTATCTGTGGACCTTATTGAAAAAGTAAGAAGTGGCGATTGGAATTTAAGGGATACCGAAGAAGATAGAAACCAACGAGACGCTATGGCCGCAAGAGGTTATTGGCAAGCCACCCAATCCGTAAAAGAAACCATTAAAAAGATTTTAGGCGGAGCCAATGCAGGCATCGCTGCAGATCAAGACCATCATAATTGGTACCGGGAATTATTTGCTCCAAGTGTTACATCCGGAATATTAAAGGCTTCAGATTTAGCGGGATATAGAACCGGTCCGGTATATATTTCTCAATCGCAACACGTACCTCTAAACAAAGACGCAGTAAGGGATGCAATGCCGGTTTTTTTCGAATTATTAGAAAATGAGAACAATCCTGCTGTAAGAGCCGTACTTGGCCATTTTATCTTTGTTTACATCCACCCATATATGGATGGCAATGGCAGAATGGCGAGATTTCTTATGAATGTAATGCTCGCTTCAGGTGGATATCCTTGGACAGTGATTCCGGTTGAGGAACGCGATAATTATATGGATGAACTTGAAAAAGCCAGTGTTGAAGGAAATGTTGAACCATTTACTGTATTTCTTTCTAAATTAGTTCAGGCAAGCCTAAAAGGAAGGCCAATTGCCAAATTAAAAACAAAAGCCCCTTAAAAAGGAACTTTTCATTTAATTTTTATCTTTTTTAAGGTTTGTGCAACTGCTACCATTGTTGCACAAACACTTTGTTTTTGTCCGTCGTTTTTATTTCGATTATTCTCACTCTTTTGAGATATTTGACATAATTTGTTTTTCGTAAAATCGGATATTTAAATCTTGCTGCGATTTCCGCTGCTTGATTTACCGATAAATTGTCAAGATTATAGTTCTCATAATTACAAAAGGAAATAATCCTCGGGGCAAGCATCGGGGAATTAAACCCAATAGAGATTAAAGCTTTTATCAACTTCACACATCCTAATGATATAGAATTGCTGCATCATAAATCATAATAATTAAACCTGATAACTAAATATAAATTAAATGCACAATTTTTCAAATAAGTGATAAAAGTCATTGAATTTACGATGTTTAAAAATTACTTTTACTTCATAGATTCATTACCTACTTTGTTTAAGTAATGTTTTTGATTTTTTTAGTTAGTAGTAAAAAAAGAAGGGACTGCCTGAAGAGGCAGTCTTTTTTCATTTAGGCCAATGCTACCCAAATTTGTTTTAAACACCGCATAATACTTCAATCCCATTTTTAAAATCGTTTTTTTGTTATATTCTGATTTTAGGCTATATTTAAAAGCGAAAAGCATATTTCGCATAAAATAGTCATCAGAATCGCAATTATTTTGATAAAAAATTAAATATCTTTATCTTTCGAAAGTAATACTTTATAAAAAAAAAATTACCAAAATGAATACTACTTCTATAGTAACCGTAAATGACTCTTACGAATTTGAATTTAAAAACTCAGATTTGGAAGAAATAGACTTATTAAAACGTACCGTTTCAAAATTCCATGTCATTAAAAATAACGAATCTTATGATGTTGTACTTGAAAAATCCGATTTTAACAATCGGAAATATACTGTAAGCGTCAACACAAATAGCTACATCGTTAAAATTGGCAATGAAACAGACCGGCTTATTAAAGAAATGGGATTCACCATTGGTTTAGAAAAAAAAGCCAATGACATTAAAGCGCCAATGCCCGGTATCATTTTAAACGTAATCGTTAAAGTTGGGCAAGAAGTAAAAGAAGGTGAAACCTTGTTGATTTTAGAAGCTATGAAAATGGAAAATGCCATTGGATCGCCAAAAGATGGCTTTATCAAATCAATTTTTATCAAAAGCGGTGAAACTGTGGATAAGGGAGAGCTGATGATTGAAATGGAATAAACCACACTTATGAAAACAAAAATCAAACTGTTAAAGCTCGTTAATACCATTTAAATGAAAAAAATACTGATTGCAAATAGAGGTGAAATAGCCATTAGAGTGATGAAAACTGCACGTAAAATGGGAATTAAAACAGTGGCTGTTTATTCGGAAGCCGACAGAAATGCGCCACACGTCCGTTTTGCTGATGAGGCAATTTGCATAGGGGAAGCGCCTTCCAATAAATCCTATCTTAACTTCGATAAAATTATTGGCGCTGCCAAAAAATTACATGTAGATGCCATTCATCCCGGCTATGGTTTTTTAAGCGAAAATGCCGATTTTGCCGAAAAAGTGGAACAGAGTAACATTATTTTTATTGGCCCGAAATCAAGCGCCATCAGAATTATGGGGAGCAAATTGGCAGCAAAAGACGCCGTAAAAAATTACAATATTCCTATGGTTCCCGGAATTGACAGGGCAGTTACCGACCCAAAAGAAGCGGCAAATATTGCAAGAGAGATTGGTTTTCCCATTCTTATCAAAGCTTCCGCAGGCGGCGGCGGAAAAGGAATGCGCATTGTGGAAAATGAAAACGAAGTTGAACAACAAATGAACCGCGCCATTAGTGAAGCAACTTCCGCATTTGGTGACGGCTCCGTGTTTATAGAAAAATACATCTCTTCTCCCAGACATATTGAAATCCAGATTTTGGCAGACAGCCATGGAAATGTTATGCATCTTTTTGAAAGAGAATGCAGCATACAAAGACGTCATCAAAAAGTGATTGAAGAAGCGCCTTCATCAATTTTAACGCCAGAATTAAGAATGGTCATGGGCGATGCAGCCATTAAAGTGGCAAAAGCCTGCAATTATTTAGGCGCCGGAACTGTTGAATTTTTAGTGGATGAACATTTAAATTTCTACTTTTTGGAAATGAATACGCGTTTACAGGTAGAACATCCCGTTACCGAACTGATTACGGGTGTTGATTTGGTTGAAATGCAAATCAAAATTGCACGCGGCGAAGCCATTCCATTTAAACAGGGAGATTTAAAAATTAACGGCCACGCCTGTGAATTGCGCGTTTATGCGGAAGATCCTATGAACGATTTTTTGCCAAGCGTTGGGAATTTAAGCACGTATAAAATTCCCGTGGGAAAAGGTATTAGGGTTGATAATGGATTTGAAGAAGGAATGGACATTCCTATTTACTATGATCCTATGCTTTCTAAATTAATTACTTATGGAAAAACACGTGAAGAAGCCATACAATTAATGATTGATGCTATTGACGACTATAAAATTAAAGGCGTTTTTACCACCTTGCCTTTTGGAAAATTTGTTTTTGAACACGATGCTTTTAGGTCGGGTAAGTTTGACACACACTTTGTTAAAAATTATTACACGCCAAAACTGCTTCAGGCGAGATTAGTTGAAGAAGCTAAAATTTCGGCTTTGGTGGGATTGAAAATTTATTTGGAAGATCAAAAAAAGTTAAGAATTCCAAATTCTATCTAATTATACTATTTAATAATATGGAATCAAAAGTTAAAAAATTGGTTGACAGCATTGCCTTGGCAAAGTTGGGTGGCGGTAAACAAAGAATTGAAAAGCAACATCAGCAAAAAAAATTAACGGCAAGGGAACGCATCCTGTATTTATTAGATGAAGGATCTTTTGAAGAAACAGGAATGCTGGTAACACACCGAACATACGATTTCGGAATGGAAAATGAAGTCTATTTTGGAGACGGCGTTGTAACTGGCTATGGAACAATTAATGACCGACTGGTTTATGTTTTCGCCCAAGATTTCACCGTTTTTGGAGGGTCTCTTTCTGAAACACACGCAGAAAAAATATGTAATATTATGGATCAGGCGGTAAAAGTTGGTGCGCCTATTATTGGTTTAAACGACTCAGGCGGCGCAAGAATTCAGGAAGGTGTTAGATCTTTGGGCGGTTATGCCGATATTTTTTTCAGAAATGTTAAAGCTTCAGGAGTTGTGCCGCAAATTTCGGCAATTATGGGCCCTTGTGCCGGCGGCGCCGTTTATTCTCCTGCCATCACCGATTTTACGCTGATGGTTGAAAATACCAGCTATATGTTTGTAACCGGCCCAAATGTGGTAAAAACCGTAACCAACGAAACGGTAACAGCCGAAGAACTTGGCGGCGCAAGTGCGCATTCGACCAAATCGGGCGTTACGCATATCACTTCTGCAAACGACATTCAATGTTTGGAAGACATCAAGTCTTTACTGAGTTATATGCCTCAAAATAACAAAGAAACTGCCAAAAAATTACCGTTTGAATTGGGGAATGAAATACGAGAGGAACTGGAAAATATTGTTCCCGACAATGCCAACAAACCTTATGATATGCACCAAGTCATCAAAGGAATTATTGATGTAGATTCTTTTTTTGAAATTCATAAGGATTATGCAGAAAATATAATTGTGGGATTTGCGCGTATTGCAGGAAAAAGTATTGGCATTGTTGCCAATCAGCCAATGAATTTAGCGGGTTGTTTGGATGTGAACAGCTCTAAAAAAGGCGCGCGCTTTACCCGTTTTTGCGACTGTTTCAACATTCCGGTGTTGGTTTTGGTTGATGTTCCCGGATTTTTGCCCGGAACCGACCAAGAATGGAACGGCATTATCACCAATGGCGCAAAATTGCTGTATGCATTAAGCGAAGCCACCATTCCAAGAGTTACCGTAATAACCAGAAAAGCTTATGGCGGCGCTTATGATGTGATGAACTCAAAACACATTGGCGCCGATATGAATTATGCTTGGCTAACCGCAGAAATTGCGGTAATGGGTGCAAAAGGCGCTGCTGAAATTATTTTTAAAAATGAAATAAAAGCAGCCGAAAACCCAGAAGAGAAACTAAAAGAAAAAGAAGCTGAATACGCTGATAAATTTGCAAATCCTTACGGAGCGGCAGAACGCGGATTTATAGATGAGGTAATATATCCAAAAAATACGCGAAGAAAATTAATAAAAGCTTTCCAAATGCTTGAAGGTAAAGAAGTTGAAAAGCCAAACAGAAAACATGGAAACATTCCTTTGTGAGGAATTTGATTTCATTAAAAAATCCCGAATATATTCGGGATTTTTTGTAAGCATCAATTAATATAGCCGTCAAACACATAAAGAGTCAGCACAGTTTTAAATGTTTCAGTGTTTAGTTGTACTTTTTGGTTAAACGACTCTTTAAAGAAGCCATAATTTTAATTATGGCTTCTTTTATCTCATTTTATATAATTTCAGCCGAAAGGCCTCTTGTTAAAAGTTGGGTGCAACGCGGTTTCAATTCGTCATACTCCCCAGTTTTTACGGCACATTTTCCTTTGTAATGCACCAACAAAGCGCATTGCTCCGCCTGTTCAGCGGTATGATCACAGATTTCTATCAAGCAATCAATCACAAAATCAAAGGTATTGACATCATCATTAAACAAGATGATTTCATGCAAGTTGACCTCTTTTTCCAGAACGTCAACATCTTCCTGTATTTTTCTTTTTGTGCCCATACTGCAAAAATAATCATTATTTTACATACTTCAAAGCAACCCAGTTATTACGTTCAATTTGTTTATCCAATTTCAATCCGTATTTTGAAACTTCCGCATCAATAACAGGAATGTCTTCTTTATAAAAACCGCTTAACAAAATTACGCCATTTTCATCCAAACAACTGGCATAAGTGTTCATGTCATTCAACAAAATATTTCTGTTGATGTTGGCAATAATCACCTCATATTTTTTGTCTTTCAACAAAGATGCATCGCCTTCATAAACCGAAATATGTTTACAGTTATTGCGTTCAACATTTTCCAAAGAATTTTGATAGCACCAATTGTCAATATCAATCGCATCAATTGGTTTTGCGCCTTTCATTTCGGCAAAAATTGCCAAAATTCCGGTTCCGCAACCCATATCCAACACTTTTTTACCCGCAACATCTAAGTCCAGTAAATGCTGAACCATCATATGCGTGGTTTCATGGTGACCGGTGCCGAAACTCATTTTTGGCTCAATAACAATAGCGTATTTCAGGTTTGGATTCTCATGAAATGGCGCTCTGATGCTTACCAAACCATCAACCTGAATCGGATTAAAGTTTTTCTCCCATTCAATATTCCAATTGGTTTGTTCAATTTCCCTCATTTCATAAGAGATTTGAAATTCACCTGATTTTAAGACATAAATATCATCCAAAACCTGGGCATTCCAATCGGTTTTCTGGATGAAAGCCTCAACGCCTTCTTCATTTTCAACAAAACTTTCAAAACCCACCTCGCCCAATTCGGCAATTAAAATTTCCGTTGCAGGTTCTTTCGAATTTACTTTGAAGGTGTACGATATATAAATATTATCCATTAAATTGCTTCAATTATTGCTTTAAAATCGTCAATGTTTAACGCTGCGCCACCAATTAAACCGCCATCAACATCAGGTTTTGAGAAAATTTCCCGGGCATTGGAAGGTTTTACGCTTCCGCCGTATAAAACAGAAACGTTCTCAGCCACATCATTGCCATATTTATCGGCAACAATTTTTCTGATAAAAGCATGCATTTCCTGCGCTTGTTCAGGAGACGCAGTTTCGCCGGTTCCAATTGCCCAAACTGGCTCATATGCCAAAATAATATTTTTCCACGCGCCTGCTTCTAAATGAAATAATCCGTTTTTTATTTGGCTTTCAACCACTTTAAAATGATTTCCCGCTTTTCTGTCGGCCAAAACTTCACCAAAACAAAAAATAATTTCCATTTTATTTGCCAAAGCTGCATCCACTTTTTTAGCCAATAACGCGTCAGTTTCCCCAAAATATTCCCTGCGTTCAGAATGTCCCAAAATCACAATATGCACACCAACCGATTTCAACATAGTTGCAGAAATTTCTCCGGTAAAAGCACCACTTTTTTCAAAATGCATGTTTTGTGCTGCCACTTCAACTTTGGTCCCTTTGGCTTTGCTTGCCACTTTTTGCAGACTTACATAAGTTGGCGCAACAATTACCCTTGTATTTTCAAGCGGTTGTTTTTTGATGCTTTTTGCGATTTTTTTAACCAACGATTTAGATTCGTCCAAATCATTGTTCATTTTCCAGTTTCCGGCTACTATTTTTGCTCTCATATTTATTGTTTTATGTTCAGTTTTATCGACAAATTTAATCATTATTAAATTCCTTAAAAAAATTCAATTCACTATTGTACGAATTCGTTTTCGTGTTGTGCTAATATTTCAATCGGCTTAATTCTGATAAGCACAGCAATTTTTATATAAATTTTTGGGCGTTCCCCGCCGAAAAAGCGGGTCGGGCTTTTCGTTACAATCTTTTTTAATTCGCCAAAAAGGCAAATCAAAAAAGGATGAATTTATCCTGAGCGGAGTCGAAGGGCTTCAATCCCTAACGCAAATACTGCTTTAAATAGAACTTAGCCTTTCAATCTAATTTTTGGATCCAACAATCCGTAACTGATATCCACCAAAATATTGATAATGATAAACATCGTGGCAATCACCAAAACACTGCCCATTATAATTGGTAAATCTAAGGTGTTTAGCCCGTTTACAATTTCCTTTCCCAGTCCGTTCCAGTTAAAAATATATTCCACAAACACCGCGCCCGCCAACATGGAGGCAAACCATCCCGAAACCGCAGTAACAACCGGATTTAAGGAGTTTTTTAACGCGTGGGTTTTAATGATTTTATAGGTTGAAAGTCCTTTTGCCCGAGCGGTTCTTATATAATCCTGACTTAGAACTTCGAGCAAAGAATTCCGCATCAACTGAATCACCACCGCCAAAGGCCTGATTCCCAAAACGATGGCCGGCAAAATCAAGTTTTTCCACTGAATGTAACTATGCTCGCCAAAATCGTCAACCTCAAACAAACTGCCCGTCATATTTAAATTGGTGTATTTGTGCAACACAAACCCAAAAAACCAGGCGAATAAAATGGCAGAAAAAAATGAAGGCACGCTCATTCCCAAGGTGCTCAGTATTGAAATAATCCGGTCGAAAAAAGTGTCTTTATACAAGGCTGAAAGGATTCCGAAAAATATGCCTGTGATGATGGCAATTACAATGGCCGAAACCGCTAAAACAGCCGTATTTGGCAATGTTTCCGCAATCACTTCCGATACATTTTGATCGTTTTTTTGAAATGATTTCCGCAGATAAGGAAACTTTATCACAACAATTTTTTCACTTGCAGAAAACAGTTTTGCAAAAGAATATTTATCATCTGATAAATAGGTGTAATTCATAGGATTTGAACTGTGAATAGAAATGGGCGACAAATCGTTCAAATAATACAAATACTGCGTGGTTAAAGGCTGGTCAAATCCATATTTTACACGAATATTTTGTAGCTGCTCAGCGTCTTCCCGCTGGTCCAGCATCATTCTTGCCGGATCACCGGGCAACACATTAAAAAGAAAAAAAATGACGCTAATTACGCCAAACAGCGTAAGAAATCCATAAAATATTTTATTTAAAATATAACTAAACAAGGTGCTTTATTTGGTAAACAAAGATAACTTAAAGTATTAAAATTACTACTTTTGTTAAATTCTTTATTTGAACCTATGAACAAACAAGCGCTTATTGCACAAATTCAACAAAAAAAATCATTTTTATGTATTGGGCTGGATGTAGATTTGGATAAAATTCCAACACATCTTTTAAAGGAAGAAGATCCGATTTTTGAATTTAACAAACAAATCATTGACGCCACACATCATTTAGCCGTTGCCTACAAACCAAACACCGCTTTTTATGAAGCTTACGGATTAAAAGGCTGGGCAGCACTGGGAAAAACCATCGATTATCTCAATGAAAATTATTCTGAAATTTTTACCATTGCCGATGCCAAACGAGGCGATATTGGCAACACCTCAACCATGTATGCAAAGGCGTTTTTTGAAGATTTAAATTTTGATTCGGTAACTGTGGCGCCTTATATGGGAAGCGATTCCGTAGAACCATTTTTGGCTTTTGAAGATAAAACCACCATATTATTGGCACTGACTTCCAACAAGGGCGGACTCGATTTTCAGGGATTGAAAATAAACGGGAATGAACTTTATAAAGAAGTTATAAAAACCGCGCTGACCTGGAAAAATTCAGAAAATTTAATGTTTGTGGTTGGCGCTACAAAACCAACTTATTTTGAGGAAATCAGAAAAATTGCGCCAAATCATTTTTTATTGGTTCCGGGTGTTGGCGCTCAAGGCGGAAACCTGCAGGAAGTTTGTAAATACGGACTCAATAAAGATTGCGGCTTGCTGGTAAATTCATCCAGAAGCATTATTTATGCCGGGAATGATGAAAATTTCGCAAAAGCAGCACAAATGGAAGCCTTGAAATTGCAGCAGGAAATGGCACAAATATTAAGCTTTCGTTAAATATTATGTGTTAGATGTTATATGTTTTAAAAAAAAATTAAATGAAGATTCTTAAAGACCAGCTAGGAAGGGAAATTACCTTAAAAACGCAACCCAAAAGAATCATTTCATTGGTGCCTTCACAAACTGAATTGCTGTGCGATTTGAATTTGGAAAATGAACTAATCGGAATTACAAAATTCTGCGTGCATCCTTATCAGTTGAAATCGACCAAAACCATTGTGGGCGGCACAAAAAAAGTAGATTTCGACAAGATAAAAGCCTTAAAACCCGATTTTATTCTTTGCAATAAAGAAGAAAATACCTACGATTTTTTGCCTGAACTTGAAAAAATTGCACCCACTTATTTTTCCGATATCACCACCATTGATGACAGTATTGATTTCATTTTAAGTCTGGGAACTATTTTAAACAGAAGAACGGAAAGCAAAAATTTGGTCGAAAAAATACACTTTAAACTTCTCGATTTTAAAGAATTCATCAAAACAAAACCTACACGCAAAGTTGCTTATTTTATTTGGGCAAAACCTTGGATGGTTGCGGGAAATGAAACTTACATCAACCAAATGCTTCAGCTCAACAAGTTTGAAAACATTTACCAAAATATGAGTCGGTATCCAAAAATTGAAATTGATAAGATTCGTTATGAAGGCGATCCTGAAGTCATTATTTTGTCTTCAGAACCATTTCCGTTTAAAGATGAACATGCGTTGGAAATTTCAAGCTTCACAAATCGTTCCATCACTGTTTTTGCAGATGGTGAAATGTTTAGCTGGCATGGATCCAGATTGTTACTGGCTTTTGATTATTTTAAAGCCTTGCACAAAAAACTGGACAGCCATTTTTAAAA
>JACUUQ010000207.1 GCA_014859175.1 Lutibacter sp.
CTTGTGGCAAAAGGATTTTACGCCAAACAAATCGGATTTCTTATGAAACCTGATATCAATTGGTCGGCGGCAATTATATTTTACCTGCTTTTTATTGTGGGTTTGGTGCAATTTGTGATCACGCCGGCATTGGAAAAAAATTCTTGGTTGCACGCAGTTTTATTTGGCGCATTGTTTGGCCTAATTACCTATGCAACATACGATTTAACAAATCTTGCCACCTTAAAGGATTGGCCAATTTTAGTCACCATTGTTGATTTAATTTGGGGTGCGGTTCTTGCCGCGGCAGTTTCTTCCATCACTTACTTTATTGCGGTTAAAATTGGATTTTAAGTGATTTCATCGCTATTCCTGTCTTTTATTTTGTTGCATAAAACACGATTTTTTGATTTTTTTAGTTAAAAATGAATAACTTTAATACTGCAAAAAACCAAAGGAAAATTGCGCCATGAAAAAAATATTTCTAACGGGCCTTAATGGTTTGCTCGCCACAAACCTTTCAGCTGATTTATTGAAAAATGGCTTTATCGTTAAGGGATTAATTCGAGATAAATTAAAATTTAAAGGCGATAATCATAAAAATTTAACATTAATTGAAGGAGATTTATTTGATGATTTAACACAACATTTAAATGGAATTGATATTGTTATTCATACTGCTGCTGAAACAAATCAAAATTTAATCAACTATGCTGATTATTGCAAAACCAATTGCAATGCGACTATTCAACTATTTCACACAGCCGTTGAATGCCATGTAAAAAAATTTATATTCATCAGTACTTCCAGTACTTTGGGTTATGGTTCAATCAACAATTTAGGCACTGAACAACAAAAAATCAGGTTTCCTTTTAATAATTCCCTCTACACAAAAAGCAAGTTGGAAGCTGAAAATTATTTATTGAAAAATAACGATAAAACAGAAGTCATCATTATCAATCCGAGTTTTATGCTTGGCGCCTATGATTCAAAACCCAGTTCGGGAAGAATTATTTTAATGGCTTGGAAGAAGAAAATTATTTTCTATCCTTCCGGCGGAAAAAATTTCGTCCACGTAAAAGATGCTTCCGCAGGAATAATCAGCAGTTTGGAAAAAGGAAAAAACGGAGAAAAATATCTCATCGCGAATGAAAATCTTACTTATGCCGAATTTTTTAAAAAACTCAATCATATCACGAATCAAAACCCAATAATGATAAAAATTCCAAGTCAACTATTAATCACGTTGGGTTATTTTGGAGATTTTTTGCGTCTTTTTAACATCAAAACAAGCATCAGTTCGGTAAATATGAAAATTCTTTGCTTAAAAAATTTTTATTCAAACCATAAATCTGTTTCCGCGTTAAACATAAAATATCAAGCGGTTGATTTTGCAATAAAAGATGCCATAGACTATTTCCAAAAATAGAAATATCACAAAAAAAATTTCTCTTGGATAAGTGATTTTACCAAATTCAAACGATTAAAAGCCTTGCATTCCATAAATTATTTGTTGACGGATTCAACTATTTATCGTAAAATTGTTAAAACTAAAATTATCCAAATGAAAAATGCTTCTTTTATTTTTGCCTTGTTTTTTCTGATTACCACTGCCGTATTCTCGCAAAACAGAATCTTGCCTTCAGATACCGCTGTAATAATCACAAACGCCGTGGTTATTAATGGCCAAAATGTTAGTTATCAGGCAAAAACAGGAACGCAACCGGTTTGGAATGAACAAGGCGCGCCAATTGCAACCCTGTTTTATACCTATTACAAAAGAACCAATACAAAAAGCAGTGAAAACCGACCATTAATTTTTTCATTCAATGGCGGCCCGGGCTCAGCGTCAGTGTGGATGCAAATAGCTTATACCGGCCCAAAAGTGTTGAATATTGACGAAGAAGGATATCCTGTGCAGCCTTATGGCGTAAAAGACAATCCTTATTCTATTTTGGATGTGGCCGATATTGTTTTTATCAATCCGGTAAACACAGGGTATTCCCGAATGATTGCCAAAGACGGCAAAGACCCGGAAGGCAAACTGTTTTTTGGCATCAATGCAGATATCAAGTATTTGGCCGATTGGTTAAATACTTTTGTAAGCCGCAACAATCGTTGGCAATCGCCCAAATATTTAATTGGCGAAAGTTACGGCGGCACAAGAGTTATGGGCTTATCCCTGGAATTGCAAAACAGGCAATGGATGTATTTGAACGGGGTAATTTTGGTTTCTCCTGCCGATTATAAAATATTGCGCACCGGAGGCCCAGTTTCATCAGCATTAAATTTGCCGTATTTCACAGCTGCAGCCTGGTACCACAAAGTTTTAAACAAAAATTTGCAACAAAAAGATTTGCTAGAAATATTGCCCGATGCAGAAAATTTCGCCATAAACAATCTGATTCCTGCATTGGCAAAAGGAAGTTTTATTTCTTCGGATGAAAAACAAAGCATCGCCCAAAAAATGGCCTATTTTTCCGGACTTTCAGAAACCGTAATTTTGCAGCACAACCTCGATGTTCCAACTTCCTTTTTTTGGAAAGAATTGTTGCGCAGCGAAGGAAAAACAATAGGAAGATTGGATTCCAGATACTTGGGTTTCGATAAAATTGAAGCCGGTAATTCACCGGATTACAATGCAGAGCTTACTTCTTGGCTTCATTCTTTTACGCCCGCAATCAATTATTACATCAAAGAACACCTGAAATTTAAAACCGATATCAAATACAATATGTTTGGGAATGTGCGTCCGTGGGACAATGAAAATGACAACACGCGTGAAAATTTACGTCAGGCAATGGCACAAAATCCTTACCTAAAAGTATTATTTCAATCGGGTTATTATGATGGCGCCACCACCTATTTTGCAGCAAAATTTACGCAATCGCAAATTGACCCAAGCGGCAAAATGAAAGACCGTTTCACTTTTAAAGGATACAGAAGCGGCCATATGATGTATTTGCGTTATGAGGACTTAAAAAATGCAAACAATGATTTAAGGGAATTTATAAAAAACTCACTTCCTGAGGGAAAATCGGCTAAATATTGAGATTTAAAAAACGCTTTTTCATAAAATATAGCAGCAATTTAATAACTATTTTTTAGGAAAATAAAAACATAATTGGCAACTTTTTGATGTAAAAAGCACAATGAAAAAATCGACCTACAAAATATCAAAAATGGATTGTCCGTCCGAAGAACAACTCATTCGTATGAAACTTGATGGGCTGGCCAATATTAAAATGCTGGAGTTTGACATTGCGAACCGACTGCTGCATGTTTTTCACACAAACAACAACGACGCTATTTTTAAGCAACTGGACGAATTGAAGTTTGACACAACGCTAATTTCATCAGTTTCTATTGAAAATTTTAAGATTGTTGACAATTTAGCGAACGAAAGAAAACTTCTATGGCAAGTTTTGGCCATCAACTTTTTCTTTTTTGTTCTGGAACTTTTAACTGGCTTTTTATCCAATTCGATGGGTTTGGTGGCAGACAGTTTGGATATGTTTGCCGACAGCATTGTTTACGGTTTGGCATTATTTGCGGTTGGCGGCACTGTTATTCTTAAAAAAAATATCGCAAAAGCGGCTGGTTATTTTCAGTTGGTGCTTGCTGTTTTAGGGTTTTCAGAAGTTATCAGACGGTTTTTAGGTTTCGGTGACATCCCGAATTTTCAGACGATGATTTATATTTCAATCCTTGCACTTATTGGCAATGCCACCTGTTTGTATCTGCTTCAAAAAAGCAAGAATAAAGACGCTCATATGCAGGCAAGTATGATTTTTACCTCTAATGATGTTATAGTAAACTTTGGCGTTATTGTGGCGGGCGGACTTGTTTATTTCACAAACTCCAAACTTCCCGATCTTGTGGTTGGAACCCTTGTTTTTATTTTGGTGGGAATCGGTGCCTTTAAAATTTTAAAACTTTCGAAATAACCGCTACCCTATTTCCTGGCACAATTCAATTAAAACGCCGTTGGTAGATTTTGGATGCAAAAAAACCACCAATTTATTGTCGGCACCTTTTTTGGGAGTTTCGTTTAAGACTATAAATCCGGCTTCTTTTAATCGTGCCACTTCGCTTAAAATATCGTCAACGGCAAAAGCAATATGGTGAACACCTTCACCCTTTTTTTCTATAAATTTAGAAATCGGGCTGTTTTCGTTGGTGCCTTCCAGCAATTCAACTTTATTTGGGCCCAATTGAAAAAAAGAAGTTTTTACGCCTTCGCTTTCCACTTCTTCCGTTTTATAATGCGGTTTTCCAAAAAGTGCCGCAAATAGCTCGTTCGATTTTTCCAAATCTTTTACGGCGATGCCAATGTGTTCGATTTTATTCATTATGAAGTTTGAAAAGTTAAAATGTTAAATGTTATATGTTATTGGTTAAAGGTAACTTAAAATCATAAATCGACAAATTGCATTGTCAAAATTCTAATTCAATTTGCTTCTTCTATGATAAAAAATTAAATAAAATATTCAAACAAAATTTGCATTTAACCGCAAGGGCCGCAAAGTTTTACGCAAAGTTCGCTAAAAGTATATTTTTGTGTAAATAGTGGATATCAGAGAATCTCTGTGTAACTAAAAGCTATTGCACCGAGATTCACAAAGAAAAAACAAAGATTCACAAAGTTTTAAATCTACATAAATCAATTATTGGAATTACTTAAAGCATTTTTCGATTATTCATTTTCCTTTATTACGTGATTTGCGTTAGGGATAGCAATGGAAAACCTTTTTGCGCTTTTTCAGCGAAAAAAG
>JACUUQ010000208.1 GCA_014859175.1 Lutibacter sp.
CTAAAGCTGTCCCAATCAGAAAATTGACTCATAAGCGCTGTGTCTTGAGATATAAATATCGACAATTCGTTTCTTGCATCTGGAGTAAGCTATTGATGATGGTGTTTTCTTGTTCCAAATATTAAACCTAAAAATCAACAATTCACAAATGCAATAAATTCATTAATGCTTTGACAATGAGAGAACATTTTCAGAAATTTTTTCAGCTTTTTTTCAAAAGTGTCCAAATATCAATTATCTTATTTTTTATATTGCCACTCTTTTATAGAATTTAGATTTCCCAATTGCCTTAGAAAATCAACAATAATGCTAATCTAATTGATGCTAAATGGAAACCCAATAGTTTGGATTCCTAATCCGTGACCAAACAAATGTCCTTAATACAAAAACTGCAATCACCATTATGCTAATTTTTCCGTCTCATTATTAAGTTTTCGTTAAACAAAACCTAAAAAGTTTGTTTAATTGTGATAAAACGAAAAATTTAAGTAACTTTAAAATTAATACAGCGGAAAAATAATATTTTTAGAGTTTAAACTTTTTATGCTAATCTGTTCGTATTCGTTAAAATTAACCAATAAAGAGGAAACCGAAAATCTATAAAAGAGTAGGCATTATTTATTTAATTCATTCAATATGGGATATTCAAAACCAAAATTTAAAGAAAAATACGGAAATTTTATCAATGGAAAATTTGTGGCACCGGTAGGTGGCGAATACTTTGACAATCATTCGCCAGTTGACAATTCACTAATCGCTAAATATCCTCGCTCACAGAAAGAAGATGTTGACAATGCGGTAATCGCGGCCAATGCGGCAAAAGATGCCTGGGGAAACACTTCCGCTGCCCATAGAGCAGCATTGCTCAATAAAGTTGCGGATATCATTGAAGCAAATTTAGAAGAATTTGCCATCGTGGAAACTTGCGACAACGGAAAACCAATTCGGGAAACACTGAATGCGGATCTACCTTTGTCGGTTGACCATTGGCGTTATTTTGCGGCCGTAATCAGGGCTGAGGAAGGCAGCGCAACCGAATTGGATGCAAATACGCTCTCTATGAACATTAAAGAACCGCTTGGCGTTATCGCCCAAATTATTCCCTGGAACTTTCCGTTATTGATGTTGTCTTGGAAATTACCGCCTGCTTTGGCGGCAGGAAATTGCGTGATTTTAAAGCCAGCAGAGCAAACGCCATCATCCGCAACCTTGTTGATGGAGAAAATTGCGGAGGTTTTTCCTCCTGGCGTGGTAAATGTCATCCATGGTTTTGGGCCGGAAGCCGGTAAACCGTTGGCTTCGCATTCGGGCGTGAATAAAGTTGCCTTTACAGGAGAAACTACCACCGGACAATTAATTATGCAGTATGCTTCCAAAAACCTAAATCCGGTGACGATGGAATTGGGCGGAAAATCACCCAATATTTTCTTTAATTCTGTGATGGATGCAGATGATGCTTTCTTGGATAAAGCCATTGAAGGCGCAGTTTTATTTGCCTTCAACCAAGGAGAAGTTTGTACTTGTCCGTCGAGATTGTTGGTTCAAGAAGATATTTACGATAAATTTATGGAAAAAGTAATTGCCCGAACCAATGCCATTATTCAGGACAATCCGTATAACGTAAGCACCATGTTGGGCGCACAAGCCTCCAATGACCAATATGAAAAAATACTTTCCTACATAAACATTGGCAAAGAAGAAGGTGCAAAAGTATTGACGGGTGGCGCAGCCTGCAAATTAAAAGGCGATTTGGCAAACGGATTTTACATACAGCCAACCATATTGGAGGGCCATAATAAAATGAGGGTTTTTCAGGAAGAGATTTTTGGACCTGTTGTGGCGGTCACTAAATTTAAGGATGAAGCAGACGCCGTTGAAATTGCCAATGACACGCTTTACGGATTGGGTGCCGGCGTATGGACCAGAGACGCCCACCAATTATACCAAGTTCCAAGAGCCATAAAGGCAGGTAGGGTTTGGGTAAATTGTTACCACGCCTATCCGGCGCACGCACCGTTTGGCGGTTATAAAAAATCTGGTTTCGGACGGGAAAATCATTTGATGATGATGAATTATTATCGCCAAACTAAAAATATGTTGATTTCTTACGATAAAAATAAATTAGGATTCTTTTAGAAACTAATTTTTGTGAACAGTTTAAAGGCTGGCTAATTATTTGGCCAGCCTTTTTTAAAAAAATATAACAATGAAATTTGAAAGAGTAGCCATCACAAATAAGGCGATTGAAGTGTTAAACCAACTGAAAGCAAAACACGGTAAACTCATATTTCACCAAAGCGGCGGCTGTTGCGATGGTTCTTCGCCCATGGTTTTTGAAGAAGGAGATATGTATTTGGATGACAGCGATGTGTTGCTCGGCCAATTGGAAGGCGTAAATTATTATATGAACAAAGACCAATTCGAATATTGGAAACACACCTATTTAACCGTTGATGTTACAGCGGGCAGAGGTTCCAGTTTTTCTCTTGAAATTCCGCTGGGGTTGCGGTTTATCATCCATTCCAGGCTATTGACCGATGAAGAAAATGCGGCTTTAAATAATTAAAACAGCCCGTAATTTAGGGTGTTTTTTGGTCGGCTTATCGTTACAAACTTTTTTTCGGTGAAAAACTTCAAAAGGGATTTTCCGCTGCAATCACTAACCTTTACCTTGTGAAAGTATTTAATATTCAATTTTTAATAATTAATTTGCATCATTTTATTTACCGACATACAAATTATTTAGTTAGTAGTATGACAAATCTAATAAAATATTTGATTTTACTTCGTTTAAGTATTTTATTTTCAGGTTGTTACTTTGTTTAAAGTAAATGTTTAAAACCATATTTTGAAAAAAAAGCAACCGCTTGTTTACTAAAAATGATTTGGCAGTTTTATGTATTTATTTTCCGTAGCTGCTGAAAACGGCTTAAGAAAATCTGTAATTTTTGAATAAAGAGCCAAATAAAAAACTTCTTTGTAAATAATCTTAGTTTTTGTTGTGAACTAACGATGTTCAAAAATAATTTGCTAAAAATTCGGTAGCGTAAAAATAAATTGTAAAGTACAGCCAAATTATTAGAATCAACATACAAACCAGCCATGTAAACAAACCTATGATTATTTTTGTGATTCACATAATAGCATCCTGAGAAATAAGTGTTAAATTTGACACATATAGACAAAAAAATAAATTAACAAATAGTTACTTGGGGTAAATAAACAATTGGATTTCTGCTGAAACTGATATTGGTTTATTGCAATTCAAGAAAAAACTTTAAGAAAAGAAGAATTAATTTAAATGCAAATAATTCATAAAATAGACGACTTCCTATTTACCATCTTTCCAGAATTAATGGGGGGGGGTAAAAATCTAATAATCAATACTTTAGAAAAATACTATACTTATGGCCCTTACAAACCAAAAGTAAGTATTGAAAACGATTGGGTCAAAATTGAAATAGACACAACTTCAAT
The DNA here is from genome assembly GCA_014859175.1 of Lutibacter sp. Lineage (GTDB taxonomy): Bacteria > Bacteroidota > Bacteroidia > Flavobacteriales > Flavobacteriaceae > Lutibacter. The sequence goes on from JACUUQ010000208.1 coordinate 3,478, forward strand.
TATTTCACAAGAAGCCGACTATAAAAAAGCCATTGCTTTATGTGAAAAAGGAAAGTTTATTGAGGCAAAACCAATCTTACAAAAACTTATTGAGAAAAACCCAACTATTTCTGAGTATCACCGAATTATGGGACAAATTCTGTCCGATGAAGGAGATCAGGAAGAAGCCATAAATTGTTTGATTGATGCCTTGAGATGGGATTCTAAAAACGGTTGGGCACTGTTAATGATGGGGAACATTTTTGCAAAGTTTAAAGATGATATTTCAATTGCTATGAAATATTATGACCAGGCATTGGTTGCAAATCCTAATGACAACATTACCAGAAATAATATAGGTGCAAACTTAATGCAACAAGGCAAACTGGAAGAAGCCAAGAAGTATTTTTGGGAAGCACTAAAAATCAATGACCAATATCCAAACACCCATTTTGCTTTAGGGATGATTGCCGAAATGGAAAATGATTTACATTCCGCTTTTTACAGCACCATTAAATCTTTAAAACTTAATAAAAACAAAGATGGATTGTATCAAAATTCATTAAATCAAGCATTTGAAATTGCAAAGAAAATAAGCACAACAGATAGTGGCAAGAAAATATACAGGGAATACCGTCACAAACTCGAATTTGAGGGCGACAGAGAAATAGATATTGTTAAAGATAGCGACATCCCAACAGCTGCAAAGTTTGAATTTGCAGAAAACTACGAAAGATCAAAACACTTGGTGAAATACAATCCAAGTTATCCGGCAGTGGAACACCTTATTATGCACGAATTGGTTCATTTGGATTTCGTAATTGAAGCAAGAAAATCAGCACTTAATCAGCTTTTTATATCCACACAGGAACATAAAAACAAATTCATTAAAGAACTTGACCCGACGATAAAGAAATTCCAAAAAATGGGAATTTCTGAAAAAGCAATATCAGATTATTGCTCAAATCTTTTTGATGGCTTAAACAGTCAGGTTTTTAATACACCAATCGATTTATTTATTGAAGATTTTCTTTATAAAGAATTTGCTGAATTGAGACCTTATCAATTTTTATCGCTGTTCAATATGATTCAGGAAGGTTTAAAAGCAGTTACCGATAAAAAGATAATAGAACTATCTCCTTCCGCAATTATTTCAAAAAGCAAAATATACAACCTGGTAAATGCCATTCAGTTTAAAGTATTATTCGGAATGGATTTCATCAAAGATTTTAAGGCTTCAAAAAGTGAATTGACCTTGGCCAATGATTTTTATGAAGAGTTTTTGCAATA
>JACUUQ010000209.1 GCA_014859175.1 Lutibacter sp.
AATTCGAAAAGACAACACGTAAGAAGTGAGTCCGAAAACAGCAAGTAACACTATTGAAAACACTTTATAACCTCCTAGAGGAAAGCTGATTAACATTAAGGGAATTACCACCAATAAAATGGCTAAAGTTATTTTATAGGCGCTACTTTGTTTTTTGACAACCGAAACAAAATAATGAATAATTGCGCCAATCGCCACAAGATAGCCCCAACCCAAAAATGCCACGTGAGAATGACTTTGCAATAAATTTTGATAAGGAATGAATTTTGTGGGAAAGGCAAAATTCCATCGCATTAACAATCCGTACAAAGCGGACAAAATAAGCAACGTAAACGCATATAAATAAAGAAACTTGCTTTTTTTGCTCACTATCATTTAAAATTTTTTACTGCAAATAAACAAGAATTTTATCAAAATTTTCAAATATTACACAAAAAAACGGCTTCCGAAGAAGCCGATTTTAAACAAATCATTAACCAAACAATTTATTTACTAAAAGTATAAGCTATACCAAACATAACCAAATCAGTGGTCATGTCATAACCAATTTTAGTATTTGGTACTTTACCAAGCGGGTTTGTGGGTGTTATTGCCATTGGGCTTAACATTGACCCTTCTGTTTTACCGTCACTCATCCCGTGATGATACACACCATCTAACCTGAAGTTATCATTAATTGGGTAACTAAATCCAAATTGAAATGCTTGCGCAATTACGGCTGTAGCAGGCATTGAGAAAAAAGTTAATTCTTCATCAATCGGATTGCTGCTGTAGGTATAACCAATTCGTAAAGGCAATTTTTCAATACCTTTATATTGTAATCCCGCTGAAATAATATTTATGCTTTTCCATCCAAAACCATTTACTGCTCCGGTAGGAAATCCATTGTTTCCAATTTCCCAACCTGACTTCTCAAATCCATCAGCGTTTTCATAATCAACATAACGATAATCTATAGCCAAATCAAATTTTGCTTTTGAGTATCCCAAACCAATTGAATATACAGCAGGATAATTCATAGTAAATTCAGCATCATTTGCAACAGAACCATCTAAATATTGACTATCGAATTCCATTGCATCAAAATATTGTTGTGATTTATAAGAAGCTCCTATTTTAAATCCACTTTGTGTATCATAAAACATCCCTATTTGAGCTCCAAAACCAATTGATGAAGCTTTATCGCTAACAGGATAGCCTTTTCCCGTAAAATCAGGAGTTGCTAATGGGTTGGGACCTATTTCTAATGCACCATAATTTATAGTTGGTTCTATACCGATTGAAAATTTATCTGAAACTTGATATGCCCATGTAAAACCAACTTGCAATAACATATAATCTGAATATAAATTACCAAAACCACCTGCATATTGAGGAAAATTAATAGGATTTGCAGGTTCATTCGGGTTAAAATTCGGATTTGGATTCCCTTGTAAATCTTGAGGATAATTAAGGTCTTCGGCAAAATCTACACCAAAGCCACTGATACCAAACGCAGAAACACCAAAAGTATGTTTACTGTCTTTTTTTCCCCAAACATAAGCTATTGCGGGCATAGGAGAAATATCTTTATCATCTTCTGTAGCACCTTCAAAAGGCCCAAATGAAGAGTAAACTTTTGGTGATCCTGAAAATGCACCAATGTCAAATTTCAATATTTTCCCATCAAATACTGAAATTGAAGCTGGATTCCAATGTAATGCCCCACTAATATCAAGAGGTTGCGCTGTTGCAGCGCCACCCATTGACATATTGAAAGCTCCAACTCCCTGCATGATATGACCTGTTTGCGCAAAGGATGCAGATGCTAAAAGTACGAATGCCAATCTTAATAATTTTTGCATAATTTTGATTTTAAATTAATGTTCTTTTATTTAATGAAATAGTTGTTACTTTTATATGTAACATTTGTTACGTATTGATTTATAGTTATTTATATAACAATATTCAACAAAATTATAAACTACACAAAGTAATTATACTGACATTTATCAGTTAAATTTATGAAAGTATTTTTACTTTCATAAATTTTTTCTGTAACTTGATGGATTTGTGATTGAAATACAACCATAAATAGTGAAATTATCGCTAAAATAATTTGTATTTTACTGCTCATTCTTTAAATTTTGATAGATTATTTTGATTTTTTATTTCGGCAAATATATAAAATATACCATTCATACCAAATTAGTCTAATATTATTTTGAAAAACTTATTTCTGTCAACAAAAATGTCTTAAAATAAGGCCAATTCTGATGTCTCTCATATTTGGGTCAGTTGGTAATAAGCGATAAATTATTGCTAACTTTTATGCTCTAAAATTGCTTGTTTTAAAATACTTGTAATAAATTTGAGAAATTTTTAGAAATAATTATGGAAAACACCAATATTATGGAATTGTTAAGTTATACAATTCCTTCTGTTATTACAGGAGCTGTAGCATATTATTTTTTTCTGAACCATACCAATAATGAAGAAAGGAAAATAAAATTGTCAATTTTAAAAGAAAATCAGAAACAGACATTGCCTGTTAGGTTGCAAGCTTATGAAAGAATGGCTTTGTTTTTAGAACGCATAAATCCTTCAAAATTGGTTTTGAGAATTACCTCTGTCAACAACGATATCAATGCATATTCGCAAAGTTTAATAAACACCATTGAACAAGAGTTTGAACACAATCTTGCCCAGCAAATTTATGTCACGGATGAATGTTGGAACGCTATTTTGGCTGCAAAAAACGCCACAATTTATATCATTAAAAAATCTGCGGAAGAAAAGAACATTACCGAAGCCCAGGAATTGCGGGAAGTAATCATAAAAAAAATCTTAAATACTGCAGCACCATCAACAACTGCTTTGGCTTTTTTAAAAGATGAAGTCCGTAATTTTATTTAAAAAATGAATGCATTAAACTTTCAATTTAAAATATTTACTGATGAGATTAAAAATCAGCCTTTGCAAATCCGTTTCATTTTTAATGTTATTTCTGTTAGGTTTCTCAACTTTATTTTCCCAAAATAATACACCAAAAGGTGATGTTTACGTTGACAAACAAGGAATTATGCAATGGAAACTCAGCAACAAGGAAGTTCAAGGATTTGGCGTAAATTATACAGTGCCTTTCGCACATGCTTACCGTTCTGCAAAACGAATGGGCATTGATCCTAAAAAAGCCATTGAAAATGATGTGTATCATTTTTCACGATTGGGATTTGATTTATACCGTCTGCATGTTTGGGATACCGAAATAAGCGACGCATTGGGAAATTTGATTGCAAATGAGCAGTTGGACACTTTCGATTTCTTGATGAAAAAATTAAAAGACAAAGGTATTCAAGCTGTCATAACGCCCATCGCCTTCTGGGGAAACGGCTGGCCGGAACCTGATGAATCTACACCGGGATTTTCCCATAAATACGGAAAAGACAATAGCCTTACAAACCCTGCAGCCATTAAAGCGCAACAAAATTATCTGTTTCAGTTTTTAAATCATGTGAATCCATATACCGGTTTGGCTTACAAAAATGATCCGAGCATTATAGCTTTTGAAATTAGCAACGAACCGCATCACAAAGGAAGTGAAAATGAAGTAACCAATTTTATAAGGGGAATGGTAAAAGCAATGCAAAAAAGTGGCACTAAAAAACCAATTTTATACAATATCAGCCATTCCGTTCATTTAGCGGATGCCTATTTTAAAGCGGGAATTCAAGGCGGCACTTTTCAATGGTATGCGACAGGTTTGGGCTATCAGCGAGAAATTCCAGGAAATTTATTGCCAAATACCGATGATTATAACATTCCATTTAACGAAATAATTAAAAAATACCACGGCGCAAAATACGTGTATGAGTTTGATGCCGCCGATGTTGGAAGGTCTTACATTTACCCGGCAATGGCCAGAAGTTTTAGGGAAGCCGGCATTCAATTGGCCACCCATTTTGCCTATGACCCAACCTATTTGGCTTCAGTAAACACGGAATATAACACACATTATATGAATTTGGCTTACACGCCCCAAAAAGCGTTGAGCTTGATGATCGCTTCCGAAGTTTTTCACCAAATCCCTATGAATAAAGATTATGGAAAATATCCCAAAAATCTGGCTTTTGACGATTTTAAGGTGAATTACCAAAATGATTTGGCGGAATACAACGCAGCAACTAAATTTATTTACACAAATAATACGAATACAACGCCAGTAAATGAAGCTCAATTAAAACTGATTGCAGGTTTTGGAAATTCAAATTTGATAAAATATGATGGATTGGGCGCCTATTTTTTAGACAAAATTGAAGACGGAATTTGGCGATTGGAAGTGATGCCAGATGCGGTTTGGGTGGACAATCCTTTTGGAAAAAACAGTCCTAACAAAACAGTGGGCGTAATCAATTGGAAAAGCCATAATATGGAAATTAACCTGCAAAACTTGGGATATCAATTTGAAATTGAATCAATTAATCAAGGAAATACTTTGTCTGCAACTGTTGAAAACGGCAATTTTTCAATCACACCGGGAACTTATATCCTGAGCAAAAAAGATGTTTCCAAAAATTGGAATTCCGATGATACTTTTGGTTTTGGCAAGCTAAGCGATTTTTACGCGCCGGAAACAACGGTAACAAAACCATGGTTTAAACACACACCCGAAATTGAAGTTTCCGAAAATAATGCACTAACC
>JACUUQ010000210.1 GCA_014859175.1 Lutibacter sp.
AGTAACCATTTGATAGCCAGTATTTACAAAAAAGTTTGGAGGTAAATCGGCTTTTGCCACAAACAAACTTCCATAGCCCCAACTGATGATGCACACAAAAATCATAGACATTCCCAATAACGTTCCTTCCTGAGTAATGATCTGTTTTTGGCTCACCAAAAGAAACATCCCAATCATTCCTAAAACAATGCCGATAACCGACATTGCTTTTATTTTTTTTCCTTCAAAAATCCGCATCAGCAAGATAACAACCAATGGCTGCGCGGCTGTTTCAAGTGCCGCAAATCCGCTGTCCACATATTTAAGTGCCCAAACTACCAACCCATTTCCAAATGACAAGAATAAAAAACCCGCAATAATACTGTTGATAAATTGTTTACGCGTGACGCTTAATTTCATTTTCATCAACTTTGCGATAATAAATATTAAAATGCCGGCAGTAATAAACCGTATGGAGGCCAACATAAAAGGCGGCAATTCGGTAACCGCAATTTTATTTAAAAGATACGTGGATCCCCAAATTACGTAAATGGCAAAAAACGCCAAAACAATAAGAAAAGCCGGACTTTTTAATTTGCCCATAACAAAATTTTGCTGATTTTAAAGGTGGTTTTTATAACGCCAATATTAAGAAAAACAAATTGATTAATTATACATATATTCGCTTTAATTTTAAATGGCCGGAAAGGTTCAATCAGCGTAATTTTTCGAAAACCATTCATAGTTTATTAAGCATTTTTTTGTAATTTAATGCAACTAACAATAATATCATGAAAACAGCTTTTGCCATTTTTTTAGGATTCTTTGCACTAACGGCCAATGCACAAAATTATATTGATATTGCCCGTTTTAGCTATGGAAATACGCCGCTCAATACTTTTGAAATCACTTCGGAACAAACAAAGGTTGAAGAATTTGGATTACAACTGACTTTTCCTATTGTGCTGAACGAAAAAACCATTGTTTTAACCGGGATCTCTGCCGACAGAAGTCGGGTAAAATTGGATCCTGATTTTACGAACCATACGGCACTCAATAAAGTGAGGCTGCAATTGGGTTTGAACAAGGTTCATTCAGAAAAATGGACAGGAACTTATGTATTGCTGCCAAGTATTGCTTCTGATTTTGAAAAGGTTACAAATGATGATTTCCAAATAGGGTTGTTAACATTGCTCACTTTCACAAAAAATAAAAACCTAAAATACAAATTTGGGTTTTATGCCAATGCTGAAAAATATGGACCGCTTTTTGTTCCCTTATTGGGATTATATTATTTAAGTCCGAACCAAAAATTTGAATCGACTTTACTGTTGCCGGGCCAGGCCGATTTCAATTATCAACTGGCTAAAAATACTGCTTTGGGCATTAATTTCGACGGAATGACTTCCAGTTATAATTTACAAGAATCAATTTATATTCCTAAAGGACAATATGTTGTAAGAAGTTCTAATGAATTATATACGTACCTTCAATTTGAACTGGGAAAATCTTTAGTCGCCAAAACAAAGCTAGGTTATTCCATAAGTCGCACTTATAAAGTATTTGACAATGACGATAAAGTGGATTTGTCGTTAAGTTCTTTTTATTTTGGAGATAACAGAACACAATTAAACACAAATTTTGAAAAAGGCGCTATTTTTAAAGTGGAGCTTTTGTATCGCATTCATTTTGATTAAATCAAAAATTTTTAAATATGGAATCGTTTCACACATTTTTATCTAAGGAAAACTAAAATGAAATTCACATTTTACATCTTTTTGATAGCGCTGTTTTTCTTCAATACAGGATTTTCCCAAGAAAATCCAGTAAAGCAAGATTCGACAAAAATGTATGAAAAAATTGAAAAATATTCAAAAAAAAGTAAGTTCACAAAAATGTTTCACAAGTTGATTTTTGAGCCTGAAAAAATAAAAAATTCAAGTCTTTCCAAAAAGCTTAAGAAAAAATCCCGCAAAAATTTTGAGGGAAAAATCATCAGAAACATCAACATCCAAACCTTGGACCCATTCGGATTTTCAATTTCAGACACCACAAAAAAAGCAAGAAATTGGGTTGAAAAACGGGGAAACAACCTGCACGTCACCACCCGTAAATTGGCGATCAAAAATTTGTTGCTTTTTAGAAGGAATATAGCATTGGATACGCTTTTGATAAGTGAATCGGAACGTTTGATAAGGCTGCAAAAATATGTGAGAGATGTTAAAATTACCTTAGAACCAGTTGCCCAAAACTCGGATTCTGTTGATGTATTCATTAAGGTTTTGGATACATGGAGCGCTTTGCCGAAAGGATCGATTTCTTCTTCAAAAACCAGTCTTGGACTTCAAGAGCGAAATTTTTTGGGAACGGGACACGAATTTTACAACCGATTTTCGAAACGTTTTGATGACGGAAAGAATGCCTACAGCATGAAATATGAAATTCCAAACATTAAAAATACGTATATTAAAACAACCGCTATTTATCATACGGAATTAAACGATCATTTTGGAAAAAGCCTGAACGTTGAACGCGCTTTTTATTCGCCTTTTACCCGCTGGGCCGGAGGCGTTTATATTGATGAGCAATTCAGGATCGATTCCCTCCAAAATTCGCAATTGCAATACGGCAACCAAAATTTAAAATACAGGTCGCAAGATTTATGGGGCGGTATTTCCTTCCCTATTTTTAAAGACAAAATCACAAGACACAGTGCCAATAATTTAGTGTATTCCGCCAGATTGTTAAATGTCCAGTTTAAAGAAAGTCCAACAATTGATTATGACAGCATCAATTATTATTCGGGTGAAACTTTCTATTTAAGCAGTCTAGGAATCAGTTCACGGCAATTTGTTGAAGATGAATATTTGTATAATTATGGGGTTATTGAAAATGTTCCAGTCGGCAGAATTTACGGAATAACGGGTGGTTATCAACTAAAAAACAATCAGGGAAGATTATATCTTGGCGCCAGGGCATCATTCGGAAATTATCATAATTGGGGCTATTTGAGCACAAATTTTGAATATGGAACCTTTTTTAACGCATCAAAAACGGAGCAATCTGCCTTTTCATTTCAGGCGAATTATTTTACCAATTTGGTGGAATTGGGAAAGAAATGGAAAATGAGGCAATTTGTAAAGCCACAAATTATTTTAGGAAAAAATAGGTTAAAAACTTTAGGAGATAATTTGGCACTCAACGAAAATGTTCCATTTCAAGGAACGTATGGCGCAGGTTTTCAGGGTGATAATGGTGCAGGAATTAATGGATTTGACAGCGCTATTTTCGGCACAAAAAAATTCGTGCTTTCATTGCAAACACAGCTTTATTCACCTTGGAACATTGTCGGCTTCAGGATCAATCCTTATTTTAATTATACCGCCGCAATGCTTGGAAATGAAAATAACGGATTAACTAAAAGTAAATTATTTTCTTCTGTAGGAATTGGCGTAATGATTAACAATGATTATTTGGTGTTCAATTCCTTTCAATTTTCAATTTCCTTTTACCCAAATATTCCCGGACAGGGAAATAATATTTTTAAAACGAATTCTTTCGGAACGACCGATTTTGGGTTACAGGATTTTGATTTTGGAAAACCAAGAACAGTTATCTACAAATAACCGTCAAATAAAAAGTTGATCTTAAACTGCAATTATTTCATCAATTTAAATACAGCATCTATATTTTCTTTGGTTCCCAACATTGTTCCTTCACTCATAGTGGTTGCAACGCCACAAGCAACGCCCCATTTCAATATTTCTTCTGGCGGAAAACTATTTTGAATGCCATAAATCAATCCGGCCACCATACTGTCACCCGCTCCAATGGTGCTTTTTACTTTAACTGACGGTGTTGTTCTATAAAAAACGCCCTCGTTGCAAGCTAAAAAAGCGCCTCTGGCTCCCAAAGAAACAACCACATATTGCGCTTTTTTGGCATTTATCAATTCTGTTGCAATCGCTTCTTGCTCAGCGGTATATAAAAATTCTTTTCCGGCAAGTTGTGCCAATTCCCTTTGGTTTGGCTTCATCAAAAACACGTTTTCCTTTAATGTCTCTTTCAATGCCGGACCTGAAGTGTCAATCACTATTTTTACGTTTTTATCAGCGAATAATCTGATCAATTGGGCATAATAATCGGAGGGCATATTTTCGGCCAAGCTTCCGCTAAGCACCAATATATCTTCCGAATCCACTTTTTTTAATAATAAATTCTTAATAGCATCAAGTTCTTTTTTGCTTAACTCATTTCCTGGCATTCCAAAACGATATTGCAAGTTGCTTTGCGTGTCAACCACCGACAGATTTTCTCTTGTCCAAGCTTTTATGTTTATAATTTTTGGCTTTATGGATTCCTTTATCAATAAATCCGATAAATATTTCCCAGTATCACCTCCAGACGGAAAAACACATACTGTTTCTGTTCCCAATCTTTTTAACATTCGGGAAATGTTAATACCGCCGCCTCCTGGTTGATAATCAATAGAATGGCATTTTAATTTTTGGGTGGGAATTAATCCGTCCACTTTGGCACTTTTGTCCAAAGCCGGATTTACAGTTAAGGTGATTATTTTCATCTGTTTACAATTTATTTTTTATTGGTACAGATGCAGTTCGCCATTAATCATTTCTGTTTGTATCAAAATTCGTTATGGCTCGTTTCATCTGT
>JACUUQ010000211.1 GCA_014859175.1 Lutibacter sp.
AAGAAGAGTATGTGGTGAAGATTAGTACAGAAATTATTGAAAAAGTATTGGGTACTTCTCATTTGGAACGCGATAAATATGAAACCAATGAAATTGCGGGCGTTGTAACAGGCTTGGCGTGGACAAGTGTTGGAGGTGATATTTTATTTATTGAATCTATTATCTCTAAAGGAAAAGGCCTTACAATTACCGGAATGTTGGGCGATGTGATGAAAGAATCGGCCACCATTGCGATGGAATACATCAGGGCAAATGCTAACGATTTTGGCATCAATCCAAAACTGCTGGATGAATATAAAGTACATATTCATGTGCCGGAAGGCGCCACGCCAAAAGACGGACCGAGTGCCGGAGTTGCATTGCTGACTTCCATAGTTTCGGTATTTACGCAACGCAGGGTGAAAGCCAAATTGGCAATGACCGGTGAAATAACCTTACGCGGAAAAGTATTGCCTGTAGGAGGCCTTAAGGAAAAAATACTGGCTGCAAAACGCGCCAACATCAAGGAAATTGTGCTGTGTGCAGATAATAAAAAAGATATCGATGAAATTAAGGAATCGTATTTAAAAGGCTTGAAATTTCATTATGTGAATACGATGAAAGAAGTGATTGATATTGCCTTGACCAACGAGAAAGTTAAAAATGCAAAAAACTTAACACTCGCACCGATTGCTAAACCGACCAATTAGTTTTTTGTAAATTATACAAAAAAAAGGCTGCCATAAATTTATGGCAGCCTTTTTTATACATTCCTGACATCTAAAATATGTCCGGTTTTTAATTCGTCTTCAATGTCTAATTGAAAAATCTTCTTGGCAACCTGTTCCGGAGAAAATAAATCGCCATGTTCATAAAAATCAATAAACCTTTGTACAGCTTTAAAGTGTTCTTTTGGCGTATTCCTTGCTTTTTCCTGCATATCGGTATCAACAATTCCCGGGTAAATGGAAACGATGGAAACGCCGTTTGTCAAGTCTTTTTGTTCTTTTGAAACGACCTTGGTCATCATATCCAACCCGGCTTTTGAAGCGCAATACATCACCCAGCTTTCGTACGGATTTACGGCAGCGCCCGATGAAATATTGAAAATTTGCTTTTTACAATTCCAGTCTTTCGACAATTTAATAAACAGCGAACTTAAAATTAAAGGCGCAATTAAATTTATCTGGATGGTGTAACTGATTTCTGAAGGCGTCAAATTTTCAAGGGTGTTTACGGTCCCTAAATCGCCAGCATTGTTGATGAGTGTCAACTGTTTTGTGTTATTTTTGTCGAGATGCGAGAATATTTCTGCAAGAGTGCTTTCAATGGTTTCACTTTTGCTTAAATCACACTGATATTGCTCTTCAAAGTATAATTTTTCAGCCTTGCTTCTTGAAATTGAAATAACCCTGAAGCCATTTTTATGATATTCTTTCGCCAAGCCAAGTCCTAAACCCTTGCTGCCACCCGTAATAATAAGTATTTTTTCCATTTGACTAAATTGAAATACTAAGATACTTAACAATTGATAATTTACAATGGGTAAATAGCAATTAAAAGGTTAAAATATAAAGTATGGCATACTTTTAATAAGTAAAGGAATTTTTATCTAAATAATTTGGGCGTTACCACAAGGGTCGGGCTTTCCGCTGCAATCTGGCGAATCAAAAAAGGATTTTCACTGCAAACATGGTTCACTGAACTCCTATAAAAAATAAATAATAGGTGAAGTAATCCCTAACGCATCAACAATTAAACGCATCAGCGATTAAACGATTCAACATTTAAACGAATCAACGATTAAACAGTTAAACGGAATTACTTATCCAATTTTTTGGCTTCGTTCCAAAATACATCCATTTCGGCAAGCGACATGTCGTGAAGAGATTTGTTAATTTTTTTGGCTTCACTTTCCAAAAACTGAAAGCGGCCTATAAACTTCTTGTTGGTGCGTTCCAAGGCATTTTCCGGATTTACTTTGATAAAACGTGCGTAGTTAATCAGGGAAAACAGGACATCCCCAAATTCTGATTCTATGGCATCGGTATTTCCTTTAACAAGTTCGGCATTTAATTCATTCATTTCTTCCTGAACTTTTTCCCAGACTTGCTCTGGTTTTTCCCAGTCAAATCCTACTCCGGCAACTTTTTCCTGAATTCTGCTGGCTTTTACCATCGCAGGAAGCGCTTTTGGAACCCCTTCCAAAACGGAAGTCTTTCCTTCCTGCAGCTTTAACTTTTCCCAATTTTGTTTTACTTCTTCATCATCCTTCACAACCACATCACCATAAATGTGTGGGTGACGGTAAATCAGTTTTTCAGAAATAGCGTTGGCAACATCGGCAATGTCAAAATCGTTTGTTTCAGAACCAATTTTTGCATAAAAAACCAGGTGAAGCAATAAATCACCCAGTTCTTTTTTAATTTCGGGAAGGTCATTTTCCAAAATGGCATCACCCAATTCGTAAGTCTCCTCAATGGTTAGATGCCGAAGCGATTCAAACGTTTGTTTTTTATCCCACGGGCATTTTAAGCGCAACTCATCCATAATGTCCAGCAATCGACCAAAAGCTTGGAGTTGTTGTTCCCGGGTATTCATCATTTAAGCTTCTTCGGGAGTTTCTTCTTCCACTTCTTTTATGGCAGCGAAATCGAAGTTTTTTGAAGCCAATAAATTATACCACTGCACAATTTTTTTGATGTTTGACGTATAAACGCGTTCCTCATCAAAATTTGGCAATACTTCCCTAAAATAGGAAGTCAGCGCTTTATCGTTTTCTTTATGGCTCAACGCTTCTTTTCCGTTTTCTTTTTCGCCAATAGATTTTAAAACAATGCGTAACGGAATTTCTTCATCATAAGTGTAAATGGCAATTTCATTTAAGGCACTAATATTATGTGTTGCAGTTACGGGAATTTTTTTGGCGTCAATTAATGATTCCACGATGATTCCGCCTTTTGATTGTGCTTTAATCTCATACAATCCCGGTTTTCCGTTGATGGCTACAATGTCTTTTAATTCCATTTATTTTTTACTGTTTAATTGTTTATTCGTTTCGTCATTGCGAAGTTTTTTGAAAAAAAAACTGTGGCAATCTGTTAATTATTTTTTTGAATTTAACCTTTAGAACGGACAGGTCGCGACCTGTCCCTACTTTACTATTTTTTCTTAGATAAATAAAATTTCATTTTGTAATCGGTGTTTACCAATCCTTTTGAAATATTTTCTAATTTCTTTTTGATCAATCGTTTTGTCAGCGATGCAATTTTATCAATAAACAACACACCTTCAATGTGGTCATATTCGTGCTGTATCACACGAGCCGCCAAACCGTCAACCACTTCAATATGTTTTTCAAAATTTTCATCAAAATATTCAAGGGTAATTTTCTCTTGCCTAAAAACATCTTCGGTAATGCCAGGAATGCTTAGGCATCCTTCATTAAAAACCCATTCATCGCCTTCTTCTTTAAGTATTTTGGCATTGATAAAAACTTTTTTAAAACTGCCCAAGTATTCCCGCTCTTTGTCGCTTAAATCGTCATCTTCCCCAAAAGCAGAAGTATCCACAATAAAAAGTCTGATGGCTTGACCTATTTGTGGCGCCGCCAAACCAACACCACGGGCGTTAATCATAGTTTCTTTCATATTTTCTATAAGTTCTCCCAAATTTGGGAAATCTTTGTCAATATCAACACCCATTTTTCTTAAAACAGGATCGCCATAAGCTATAATCGGTAATATCATACTATTTTTTTGGTTTGCAAAATTACAAAAGATTTTCTAAAACAAAGAAAAATTAATTATTTAACCAGCCGGGAATATTAAAATATAAAAAGGTGAGCTTGAACAGTTTTACGCCGTTAGGAACATGCAGCCCTTCATTTTTGCCGGATTCCTCAATTTTGATGTGATTTTTATCCTTTAGAGAAGTATAATCTTTTACGCCAAATGAAACTTTATTTCTGAAGGGAAGATTGTGAAATTTTTTCAAAACGCTTTCACTTCCGCCATTTAAATCGCAAATTTTAAAAAAATAGTTGTCTAAATTGGATTCCTCAAGCATTCTGGATGTTCTGCGAGTCCATTTTTCTCTGGCTTCCTCTTCCGATTTGTAATGCAAAAAATGTATTTCCACATTATCTAAAATTGCAACTGGATAATTGGGTATCATCGCTGAGTATGCGGTGGAATTGACGAATTTTAATTCCTGGGACATATAATGGTTAAAATTTGAAAGCAACTTTACAAAGCAAGGTCCGTGGAGATAAAGTCCGACGAAAGGGGAATTATAAGGCCTTTTAAACCAACTATAAATTTCACCACCCCAACAATTGTTGGCTATAATTACAAATTTTTTGTTTTTTAATAACAAGACATCTTTTTTGCGGAGCTGGTTCTGGAAAATTCTTCTAAATTTTCTTCTGATAAAAACGTTTATTTTTCGAATCATTTTTTTTCTGAATATAAATAAGTCTGCAATATAATGGTGGCGCTGATTTCATCAATAAGTGATTTATTCTGTCGCTGTTTTTTCTTCAAACCGCTGTCAATCATAGCTTGGAAGGCCATTTTTGAAGTAAAACGTTCATCAACCCTTTTTATGGGGATTTCAGGGAAAGTCTGGCTTAATTTTTCAACAAATGGCTTGATAAATTGCTCACT
>JACUUQ010000212.1 GCA_014859175.1 Lutibacter sp.
TTTTTATTCCCAAAGTCAATCCGGCAATGATAAAAACAACACCGACAAAAAACAATATCGAACTAAAAATCACGATTTTTTTAAAATTGACTTCTTCTTCCTTAATTTTCATGTAAACCGACGTCAACACTGGGTTTATCACCAAAGCAACAAATAAGGAAGATACCAGCACAATAATTAAGGTAATTGGCAAATAGCGCATAAATTCTCCCATCATTCCAGGCCAAAAAGCCAATGGAAAAAATGCAGCCAACGTTGTTGCCGTTGAAGCGATAATTGGCATGGCAACTTCGCCAACGCCATATTTTGCGGCATCAAATCTTGAGTAGCCTTCGTCAAGCAGTCTATACACATTTTCAACCACCACAATTCCGTTATCCACCAGCATTCCCAAGGCAATTACCAAAGAGAATAACACCATCGTATTTAAAGTGACGCCCAACGCATTTAATACGATGAACGACATAAACATGGACAATGGAATGGCAATTCCCACAAATAGCGCGTTTCTGATTCCGAGGAAAAATAGCAACACAACTACCACCAAAATGATTCCCAGAATAATGCTGTTTTCCAAATCGGCCACCATAGTTTTGGTGTCGCTGGTTTGGTCGTTGGTTTTTGAAATGTATAAATTTGACGGAAAGTAGCTTTTCTTTGCTTTTGCAATAATCGCATCAATTTGGGTTGAAGCGTTTATTAAATTTTCGCCGCCGCGTTTGGTCACGTCCAGCATCACCACCGGTTGCGAAAATTCGCGGGCATAACTTTGTTTTTCCTGTTCTTTAAAGGTAACGGTGGCAATATCGCGCAAGTAAACAATTTCTTCGTTTTCCTGTTTGATAATAATGTCAGCAATTTCTTCGGCCGACCTAAATTCTCCAGTAACGCGCACATTTCTTCGCAAACCGTTTTCCAGCAAATCACCGCCGGAAACCGTCATATTTTCATTTTGAATGGCTTGGGAAATATCATTAAAGCTGATTTTGGAAATTTCCATTTTGTATAAATCAACGCTGATTTCCATTTCCTTGTCTTGGATTCCGCGGATTTCTACCTTCGAAATTTCAGGGATTTTTTCAATTTCATCTTCCAAAAATTCACCGTATGCCTTTAATTCTTCCATAGAAAAATCGCCCGATAAATTGAGGTTCATTATGGGCATTAATTCGGCGAAGTTTAATTCCGTAACGGTTGGGTCCGAAGGCAAATCTTTGGGAAAATCTTTGTCCGATTTAGCGGCATCAACCTTGTCTTTCACTTTTCGCAAAGCTTCCGTAGGCGTAACGCTAAAATCGAAAGTCACTTTTATGGATGAAAACCCTTCGGTGGAAGTGGAAGTTATTTCATCAACGCCAGAGATTCCGTTGATTTCTTTTTCGAGCGGACGCGTAATTAATTTTTCAATATCGATTGCCGAGTTTCCGGGATAAGGAGTGGCCACGAATATTTCCGGCACCACAATTTCTGGGAAAGCTTCTCTTGGCATACTTTGATAAGAAAAAATTCCCGCCAAAAAAATCATTCCGATTACCACAAAAACGGTCATTTTGCTGTTTATGGCCCAGGTTGAAATTTTGAATTCTTTTAATACTTTACTCATTTTGATGCTTTTATATTGTTTTGGCCGAATTAATTTTTACTTATTTTAACCTTGTCGCCATCTTTTACAAATCGTGCGCCGGCATTTACCAAAGTGTCGGTTGCTTTTAAACCTTCGCTAACATAAATTTCATGGTTGTATTCATTGCCAATGGTAATAATATTTTTAACCACTTTTTGCCTGTTATTTTCGGTAACCACCGTAAACACGTAGTTATTTCCGGTTTGGTCTTGTTGCACCAAAGTGGCCGGGATGATGATACCGGTTGTTTCAAAATCCACTATTTTAATGTCGGCCAATAAATTTGGTTTGATGCTTTGGTCTTTATTGTCGATGTTAATTCTGATTTTAAAACTTCGGTTTGCCGGATTGATATAATTACCAACCTGCGATATTTTCGAATTCATTTCTTTGTTGATGGAGGGAAAATGCACAACGGTTTCCGTTCCTTGTTTAATAATTGGCAAATAAGTTTCCGTAACGTCGGCTTCCACATAAACATTGTCTAAATTCAACAATCGCACAGTTGGCATTTGCGGACTTGTAAGTTCGCCCAATCTTGGAAAAATTTCATCCACAACTCCGCTAAATGGCGCTGTAATTCTCATTTTTCTTGCTTGGGTTCTTAAGGTAGCCAAGTTGTTTTCCAAACTTTCTTTTTGGGCTTTTGCCTGAAGGTATTGCATTTCAGATCCAATTTTTTGCTTCCAAAGTCGTTCCTGGCGTTCAAAAGTTGTTTTTGCCAAACTTAATTGGGTATTCAATTCATTAATGCTGTTTCTGATGGATGCATCATCCAGTTGGATCAAGAGTTGTCCCGCCTGCACTTTTTGGCCTTCTTTTACCAAAATTGCGGTTACGGTTCCGCCCAATTCCGGACTGATTTCTATATTTTTGTTGGCTTTTGCAACGCCTTGAATTTCGAGAAAATGTTTAAAAACATCATTTTTGACCGGAATTACGGTCACCGTTTGAAGATTTTTATCGGAATCTAATTTTGAGATTTCTTCTTCAACCGATTTTAGCGCCGCATTTAGGCTGTCTATTTTAGTTAGTAAAATTGTTTTTTGATCGTTTAATTCTTCCAAAGAAGATTTTTCGGCTTCTTTCCCACAAGATAAAATCAATGTGGCAGCAATAATTAGGATGGATATTTTTTTCATGTGTTTGATTTTCTAGTTGTTGATTGGTGTGTTGAGTGCGTTGTCTAAAGTTGCTTTGTTTGCGATAACATTTAACATCGCCTGTAAATAATTTTGTTGCATTGTATATAATTGTCGTTGTGCTTCCAACAAGTCAAAACTAGTGGAAATTCCTTCAAAAAATTTTATTTGTTGTTTATTTTCAATGCGCTCGGCCAACGATAAATTTTGTTGAGAAGTTTCGTATTCTTCAATGCTGAAATTGTAGTTCGTTTTGGCCGATTCCAGCATCAGAAATAATTTTTGTTCGGTTTCGGTTAAGTTGGTTCTCGCTTTTTCAAGTTCGATTTTGGCTTGTTGCGTTCTTGAACTTCGGGCCAGACTGCTAAATATAGGAATGTCTAAACTTACGCCCAACATAGAAGAGTCGAACCATTTTTGTTCTTTTTTCATAAAATCAAACTTCTGCCCAAAACCAGCGTAACCGAAATTCACAAAACTTTTTAAAGTGGGCAACGCCCTGCTTTGCTCCAGTTTTACTAACAATTCATTCGCTGTTTCGGTATTTTTTGCGATTTTGAAATCGATATGGTTTTCAACGGTCAAATCCGAAGAAAGCAATTCCAAATTGATGTTTTCTTTGGCAAGATTTTCTAAAGAATCGGTTAATATTACGGAAGCATTGATGTCTAATCCCAAGGTAATATTTAACATTTTATAGGCAATAGTTTTTAAATTTTTGGTTTTTGACAACTGGCTTTTTACTGAAGACAAGGTGATTTTCAGTTGTTCCACATTTTCTTCTTCAATAAAGCCGTTTAAAAAAATTTGGTTTGTTTCATCCAGATTTTTTTCCAGCGTTTTGATGTTTTTTTCAATAATTGAAATACTTTCTTCACTCAATAGCACATTTCCGTAGGCATTAATCACCGCTTCCCTGATGCCGAGCTCGGTTTTTTCTTTCGCGTTTTCAGATATTTTCAAATACGTTTTCGCCGATTGCAATCCCACCAAATATGATCCGTCGAAAATAAGCTGATTTAAAGTGGCGGAGGCATTCATATTGTGTTTGGTTCCAAATGAAATTTCTTCGAATTCACCTGGATTGCCGCCAAAAAATTCTGCGGGAATTAAAGAAACTTGTTGCTTAATCCAGTTTTGATAGTCTATTTTTGCACTTATTTCCGGCAAACCAATGGTAGTGGTTTCCCATTTTTTCTTTTTTGCAATTTCCACATCCCTGCTGGCATTGACGCTTGCGTAACTATTTTTTAGTGCGTAATCAATGGCTTGCTGTAATGATAATGAAGTGCTTTCTTGTGCATTTATATGAAAACTAAAAAGTATTCCGATAAATAAAAGTATTGTTTTTCTCATTAGTTAGTAACGTTTTTTTCTAATTGTTCTTCTAAAATTTGTAATCCTTTTGCAGTAGAGATGGCTCTTGTGTGGTATTCCAGCGCACATATTTCTAATTTGTTCATAGTATTTTTATTGTAGGTGTATAAACTTGAGTCGTGAACGCTTAACATTAATGAGAAGTAAAATTTTGTTACAAGTTCAAGATTTAGGTCTTTCCTGTAATATCCTTCTTGTATTCCCTTTTCTAAATTATTGGTAATACATTCTTTAAACACAGAAAATTCATTTGAAATAATTTTTTTATACGTTTTAGGGTAGTATTTTTCTAATTGATACATTGGTGAGTCGTCAGAATTTTTGAACATTTCCCGAAACATTTTTTTTATTTCAAAATTTTCTTGGATGGCATTGTATCCAACACCGCAAATATTGGTGATGGTTTTATGCATTCCATCGTGAAAATAGGAAACGGCTTCATCAACAAGCTCCACCTTATTTTTATAATACTTATAA
>JACUUQ010000019.1 GCA_014859175.1 Lutibacter sp.
ATTCTAGTTATTATTTAGTTGCTTTTTTCTTGTTAGCTACAGTTTTTCTTTTTCCTTTACGAGTTCTGGAATTGTTTTTAGTTCTTTGTCCTCTTAAAGGCAATCCTGATCTATGACGAATTCCTCTATAACATCCAATGTCCATTAATCGCTTAATGTGCAATTGAATTTCTGAACGCAATTCACCCTCAATATTGTAGGATCCTACCTGCTCTCTGATTCCGTGAATTTCGTCGTCTGTCCAATCTTGAACTTTCGTGCTTTCGTCAACTTTTGCATTGGCTAAAATTTCTTTAGCTCTGCTGTTTCCGATTCCAAAGATATAAGTTAAGGCAATTACACCTCTCTTGTTTTTTGGAATATCAATACCTGCTATTCTTGCCATAATTATCCTTGTCTTTGTTTAAATCTAGGATTCTTTTTATTGATTACATATAATCTGCCTTTTCTACGCACAATCTTGCACTCGGCACTTCTCTTTTTTACTGATGTTCTAACTTTCATCGTTAATACTTTAATATCTGTAAGTAATTCTTGCTTTTGTTAAATCGTATGGACTCATTTCCAGTTTAACTTTATCACCGGGTAAAATTTTAATATAATGCATTCTCATTTTACCTGATATGTGAGCTGTGACAACATGTCCATTTTCCAACTCTACACGAAACATTGCATTAGACAAAGCTTCTGTAATAGTTCCGTCTTGTTGTATTGCTGGTTGTTTTGCCATTATGCTATTGATTTTCTTTTTGTTCCCTTTTTCATTAAGCCATCATAATGACGGTTCAACAAATGAGAGTTAATTTGTTGGATGGTATCTATTGCAACACCAACCATAATTAACAAAGATGTTCCTCCGTAAAACAATGCCCAAGACTGTGTTAATCCAAATTTCACGACGATAGCCGGCAATATTGCGACCAAAGCCAAAAATACAGATCCCGGGAATGTGATTAAAGACAAAATCCTGTCCAACAAGTCAGCCGTGTCTTTTCCTGGTCTGATACCCGGTATAAAACCACCGCTTCGTTTTAAATCATCTGCCATTTTATTGGTAGGAATAGTAATTGCCGTATAGAAAAAACTAAACACTATAATTAATAAGGCAAACAACATATTATACCAAAAACCAAACATATCTGAAAAGGAGATTCCGATTGATTTTACAGTTTCGTTATCTGAACTTGCCAACAAGGCGGGTGCGAACATAATCGCTTGCGCAAAAATGATAGGCATTACCCCTGATGCATTCAATTTTAATGGAATATAATCTCTTGCTCCGGTAACATTTTTAATGTTTCCTGCAACAGTTTTTCTTGCGTACTGAACAGCGATTCTACGAACTGCAGTAACCAAATACACACATACCAATATTACCAACAGCCAAACAATCACTTCAATCAAAATCATAATCAAACCACCGTTTGAAGCAGTAACTTTAGAAACAACCTCTTGTATAAACGATTCTGGAAAACGGGCAATAATACCAATCATAATTAATAATGAAATACCATTACCAATTCCTTTATCAGTGATTTTTTCACCAAGCCACATTGCAAAAATAGTACCTGCTGTTAAAACAACCATTGATGTTAACCAAAACATACTTCCACTGATGTAAATCGCAGAAGATGGTATTAGCTGGTAGATATTTGTAATATATGCCGGTCCTTGAACCATAGTTATTGCAATTGTTAACCAACGCGTGATCTGATTTATTTTTTTTCTGCCACTTTCACCGTCTTTTTGCAGTTTTTGTAAATAAGGAACCGCGATTCCCATTAATTGAACTACGATGGAAGCAGAAATATAAGGCATAATACCCAATGCCACTATTGATGCTTGAGCGAAAGCACCTCCAGTAAACATATCAAGTAAACCTAAAATCCCACCACCGCTTGTTTGATTTTGAAGTGCTGCTTGCGCAACAGTAATATCAATACCCGGAAGTGGCACTTGAGCTGCAAAACGATAAATAGCCATAAAGCCAAGTGTGAACAGAATCTTATTTCTAAGGTCCTCTATTGTCCAGATGTCTCTAATGGTTTGAATAAACTTTTTCATGTATTATCTTATTATAACGTTTCTGCAGTACCGCCTGCATTTTCAATTGCAGCTTTTGCAGTGGCAGTAAATTTATGCACAGTTACATTTAATTTGGTCTTTAACTTACCATTTCCTAATATTTTTACAAGGTCATTTTTACGGGCCAAACGATTTTCAACTAAAACATCCATTGTTACAGCATCAGTAATTTTATTATTATCAACCAATTCTTGCAACTTGTGTAAGTTTACGCCTACATATTCCTTGCGATTTATGTTTTTGAATCCAAATTTAGGAACACGTCGTTGCAAAGGCATTTGACCACCTTCGAAACCAACTTTTCTAGAATATCCTGAACGGGATTTTGCACCTTTGTTACCTCTTGTGGCTGTGCCACCTTTACCGGAACCCTGGCCTCTACCAATACGTTTACCCTGATTTTTAACTGACCCTTCAGCAGGTTTTAAGTTATTTAATGTCATCACTTTATGGGATATTATTTAATTTCTTCTACAGAAACTAAGTGTTTAACTTTATGTACCATTCCAAGAATTGCCGGGCTAGCATCATGCTCAACTACCTGATTCATCTTTTTCAAACCAAGCGCCTCAAGGGTTCTTTTTTGTCTTTGAGGACGTCTAATTTTACTTTTAACTTGCGTTACTTTTATTTTTGCCATCTTGCTTCTTGTTTTATCCATTAAATACTTTTTCTAAAGAAATTCCTCTTTCTTTAGCAATCATACTGGCGCTGCGAAGTTGCAATAATGCGTCAAACGTTGCTTTTACAACATTATGGGCATTTGATGAACCTTGAGATTTTGAAAGCACATCGTGCACACCAACTGATTCAAGGACCGCACGAACCGCACCACCCGCAATAACTCCTGTACCGTGTGAAGCCGGTTTTAAAAATACTTTAGCTCCGCCAAACTTGCCTTTTTGTTCATGTGGCAATGTTTGATTTAAAATTGGAATTCTAATTAAATTTTTCTTTGCGTCTTCAATTGCTTTTGCAATTGCTGAAGCCACATCTTTAGATTTACCCAATCCGTGTCCAACAACACCATTTCCGTCTCCAACTACAACGATAGCTGAAAAACCAAATGCTCTTCCTCCTTTTGTTACTTTCGTAACCCTGTTAACACCAACTAAATGATCTTTTAGTTCTAACCCGCTAGGTTTAACCCTTTCTACGTTATTGTATTTTTGATACATAATTTACTAAAATTTTAAACCTGCTTCTCTTGCAGCGTCTGCTAGGGCTTTAACCCTACCGTGATACAAAAATCCATTTCTGTCAAATGCAACAGCCTCTACTCCAGCGCTTATAGCTTTTTCAGCAATACTTTTGCCAACTAATTTTGCGATGTCCGTTTTGGTTCCTGTTGATTCAATTTCTTTATCTCTTGATGAAACTGATACCAATGTGGTACCTAAAGTATCATCTATTAATTGAGCATAGATTTCTTTGTTACTTCTAAAAACCGATAATCTTGGTCTAGCAGCTGTACCAACTAAAATTTTTCTGATTCTATGCTTAATTCTTACTCGTCTTTCAAGCTTTGATAATGCCATAATACTCTAATGATTATGCAGATTTACCTGCTTTTTTTCTTAATATTTCTCCTACAAATTTAACTCCTTTTCCTTTGTAAGGCTCTGGTTTACGCATAGAACGAATCTTTGCTGCGACAGCACCCACAAGTTGTTTGTCATAAGAAGTTAATTTGATAATTGCATTTTTTCCTTTTTCAGCAACCGTCTCAACGGTAACCTCTGGCGCAACTTCTAATATAATGTTATGAGAAAAACCTAAAGCCAGATCCAAAACCTGCCCTTGATTACTTGCTCTATATCCTACACCCACAAGTTCTAATTGTTTGGTCCATCCTTTTGATACGCCTTCAATCATATTGTTAACTAAAGCTCTGTACAAACCATGTTTTGCTTTATGGATTTTACTTTCAGAAGGGCGATCAAAGGTAATAATACCATCTTCAACCACAACTGTAATATCATCAGTAATTTTCTGAGATAACTCTCCCAATTTTCCTTTCACAGTAATTACATCATCTTTAATTTCAAATGTAACTCCTTCTGGTAAGGTGATTGGATTTTTTCCTATTCTTGACATCTTTGTTTAGTTCTTTATTAATATACGAAACATAAAACTTCCCCACCAACATGCTCTAGACGTGCCTTTTTACCGGTCATAACGCCTTTTGATGTAGATACTATTGCAATACCCAAACCGTTTAAAACACGAGGTATTTCATCTGCGCCAACATATTTACGTACCCCTGGAGTACTTACACGTTGTAATTTTTTTATCACTGAAGCTTTAGTTTCTTTATCATACTTCAAGGCTATTTTAATAGTTCCTTGCACAATATTGTCCTCAAACTTGTAGCTTAAGATATAACCTTGATCATATAAAATCTTGGTAATTTCCTTTTTAATTTTTGAGGCCGGAATTTCAACAACTCTGTGGCCTGCCATAATTGCATTTCTAACTCTGGTTAGATAATCTGCGATTGGATCTGTAATCATTTTTACTAATTTTGCGGTCTCGGTTTTCAATCTCGACTATTCGTGATTGAACCTAAAACCAATTTATAATTTTACCAACTTGCTTTTCTAACCCCTGGAATCAATCCTTGATTGGCCATTTCACGAAATGTAACACGTGAAATACCAAATTGTCTGATATATCCTTTTGGCCTTCCTGTTAGTTTACAACGATTGTGCAAACGCACTGGAGATGCATTTTTTGGCAGTTTTTGTAATGCTTCATAATCACCGGCTTCTTTTAAAGCTTTGCGTTTATCAGCATACTTAGCAACTATCTTTCTTCTTTTAACCTCACGGGCTTTCATCGATTCTTTTGCCATTTCCTAATTCTTTTTAAAAGGTAAACCTAGTTCGGTTAATAATGATTTTGCTTCTTTATCAGTTGGAGCAGAAGTTACAAAGGTAATATCCATTCCGCTAATTTTATTAACTTTATCAATATCAATTTCAGGGAAAATGATTTGCTCGGTAATACCTAAATTGTAATTTCCTCTACCATCAAAACCAGTGGCTTTAATTCCGCTAAAATCTCTTACACGAGGCAAAGCCGTTGTTACCAATCTGTCTAAAAATTCAAACATTTTATTACCGCGTAAAGTTACTTTTGCGCCAATTGGCATTCCTTTACGTAATTTAAAAAACGCGATATCCTTTTTAGATATGGTAGCCAATGCTTTTTGACCAGAAATTTTGGCCAATTCCTCAACTGCATAATCAATTAATTTCTTATCGGCTACTGCAGCGCCAACTCCTTTATTAATTACAATTTTTTGTAATTTAGGAACTTGCATTACATTTTTATAACCGAATTCAGCAGTAAGCGCTTCAATCACTCTACTGTTGTACTCTTCTTTAAGTCTTGGTGTATTATTTGCCATCACTAAATTGCTTTATCAGATTTTTTAGAAAACCTAACTTTTTTATCTCCTTCAGTTCTGTAACCAACTTTGGTCACTTTTCCATTCTCCACTAACATTAAGTTAGAAATATGAATTGAAGCTTCTTTTTTCACAATACCGCCTTGTGGGTTTTGTGCGCTAGGTTTTGCATGTTTAGATATCATATTGACACCTTCAACAATTGCTCTGTATTTTACTGGAAATATTTTAATAATTTTCCCTTCTTCACCTCTATGATCACCTGCCGTAACTTGAACAGTATCTCCTGATTTTATCTTTAACTTCATAATCGTATAAGTTTATTAAAGCACTTCAGGTGCTAATGATACAATTTTCATAAATTGTTTTTCACGAAGTTCTCTTGCAACAGGACCGAAAACACGGGTTCCTTTCATTTGCTCAGCAGCGTCTAACAATACACAAGCATTGTCGTCGAATCTAATATAAGACCCATCTTTTCTTCTGATTTCTTTCTTCGTTCTAACAACTACCGCTTTCGCAACCTGGCCTTTTTTTACTGATCCATTTGGAGTGGCATCTTTAATAGCCACCACAATTTTATCACCAATAGATGCATATCGTTTTCTGGTTCCTCCTAAAACGCGGATAACTAAAACTTCTTTTGCTCCAGTATTATCTGCTACTCTTAATCTTGATTCTGTCTGTAACATAATTATTTAGCTCTTTCTAGGATTTCTACTAACCTCCAACGTTTAGATTTACTCATTGGACGAGTTTCCATTATTTTAACAGTATCTCCAATATTGCAATCATTTTTCTCATCGTGAGCCACATATTTTTTAGTGCTTAACACGAATTTTCCGTACATAGGGTGTTTCACTTTTTTAACTTCAGCCACAACAATAGATTTCTCCATTTTGTTACTTGAAACTACACCTATTCTCTCTTTTCTAAGATTTCTTTTTTCCATCTTTACTTCTGACTACAATGATTGTAATTCTCTTTTAGTTAATTCTGTGGCCAAACGTGCCACATCTCTTCTAATTGCTCTCAATTGCATTGGAACTTCCAATGGTGTAATTGCGTGAGCCATTTTTAGATCTATATAACTCTTCTTTGAACTTTCAAGTCTGTCTTGCAACTCGTCAGTTGATAATTCTATAATTTCAGATTGTTTCATTTTTTCTAATCGGTTATTAAGCGTTATCAAAATCTCTAGCCACCATAAACTTTGTTTTCACAGGAAGTTTTTGTGCCGCTAAACGTAAAGCTTCTTTAGCTATATTCATTGGTACTCCTCCTACTTCAAACATAATTCTGCCTGGTTTAATTACACAAACAAAATATTCCGGTGCTCCTTTACCTTTACCCATACGTACTTCTAATGGTTTTTTGGTAATTGGCTTATCTGGAAATACTTTAATCCATAATTGACCTTCCCTTTTCATATGACGTGTTGCTGCAATACGAGCTGCTTCAATTTGACGTGATGTAAGAAAGGTTTGCTCCAAAGACTTGATTCCAAACATTCCATTTGAAAGTTCATGCCCTCTATGTGAATTCCCGCTCATATTTCCCTTGCCCTTCTGTACTTTACGATATTTTACTCTCTTTGGCTGTAACATTTTACCTTCTAAATTTTAAAAATTTATTTTCTTCTGCGAGGTTGTGGTTTTTTCGAAGCATCTCCTCTTTCTTGTTTTCCTGTCGGTTTTTTTGACAGTCCAACTAATGGAGATAATTCTCTTTTACCATAAACTTCGCCTTTCATAATCCATACTTTTACACCCAATCGGCCGTAAGTAGTATGTGCTTCAACAAGTGCGTAATCAATATCAGCCCTAAAGGTTGAAAGAGGGATTCTTCCTTCTTTATAATTTTCTGAACGTGCCATTTCAGCACCATTTAAACGACCTGAAATCTGAACTTTGATTCCTTCAGCATTCATACGCATAGTTGCAGCAATAGCCATTTTTATTGCGCGACGGTATGAAATTCTGTTCTCAATTTGGCGAGCGATACTAGCTCCTACCAAACGAGCGTCTAATTCTGGACGTTTAATTTCAAAAATATTGATTTGAAAATCTTTCCCAGTAATCTTTTTAAGTTCTTCTTTTAACTTGTCTACCTCTTGTCCGCCTTTCCCGATAATAATACCTGGTCTTGCAGTAGTGATAGTAACGGTTACAAGTTTAAGTGTACGCTCAATAATTACTGTTGAAACACTTGCTTTAGATAATCGAGCATTTACATACTTTCTTATCTTATCATCTTCAGCAATTTTATCTCCGTAGTCTCTACCACCATACCAGTTAGAATCCCATCCTCTGATAATTCCTAAACGATTTCCTATTGGATTTGTTTTTTGTCCCATTTCTACTTATGATTGATTGCTTACATTTTTACTTCCTAAGACTAATGTCACGTGATTAGAACGTTTTCTAATACGGTGAGCACGACCTTGAGGTGCCGGTCTTAATCTTTTTAACATTCCTGCGCCGTCTACAAATATTTCCTTTACGAAAAGACCTGCATCTTCAATACTTGCTGTTTCATTTTTGGCTTGCCAGTTTGAAATAGCGCTTGACAATAATTTTTCAAGATTTATTGAAGCTTCTTTTGAATTGAATTTTAAGATTTGAAGTGCTTTTTCAACTTCAACACCTCTAACCAAATCCGCAACTAAACGCATTTTTCTAGGTGATGTAGGACAACCAGTAAGCTTAGCAAACGCTGTTTGCTTCTTATCTTCTTTTATCTGCTGTGCTCTTATTTTTTTTCGAACTCCCATGATACCTACTTATTTTTTACCTTTATTTTTTGCACCACCGTGTCCTCTGTAAGAACGTGTTGGCGAAAATTCCCCTAATTTATGACCTACCATATTTTCAGTTACATAAACCGGCACAAACTGACGACCGTTGTGGACAGCGATAGTTTGCCCAACAAATTCCGGTGTAATCGTTGAGGCTCTAGACCAAGTTTTGATTACTGATTTACTTCCTGATTCCAAGTTTCCTTGAACTTTCTTTTCTAATTTACGAAAAACGTAAGGTCCTTTTTTTAATGAACGTGCCATATATCAATTATTTTTTTCTACGTTCTAAAATATATTTATTACTCGCTTTGGTCTTAGATCTGGTTTTGTAACCTTTAGCAGGTATTCCATTTCTAGATCTAGGGTGACCTCCTGAAGATTTACCTTCACCACCACCCATTGGGTGATCGACAGGGTTCATCACCACTGGCCTTGTTCTTGGTCTTCTTCCTAACCAACGAGATCTACCGGCTTTACCGGAAACCAATAATTGATGGTCACTATTTGACACTGCGCCTATGGTAGCCATACAAGTTAACAAAATCATTCTTGTTTCGCCTGAAGGCATTTTCACAGTTGCATATTTTCCGTCTCTTGCCATTAACTGTGCAAAAGCACCTGCGCTACGAGCTAAAACAGCTCCTTGGCCAGGATGTAATTCTATACAAGAAATTGTTGTTCCTAATGGAATTTTGCTCAATAATAATGTATTCCCAACATCAGGAGTAGCTCCTTCGCCAGACATTACTTTTTGATCAACTTTTAACCCATTTTGAGCAATGATATATCTCTTTTCTCCATCTGCATAAAACAACAAAGCTATAAAAGCTGTTCTGTTTGGATCATACTCAATAGATTTAACAATTGCAGGAACACCGTTTTTATCTCTTTTAAAATCGATAATACGGTATTGCTTTTTATGACCGCCGCCAATATAGCGCATAGTCATTTTTCCATTGTTGTTTCGACCTCCAGATCTTTTATTCGGTGCTGTTAAGCTTTTTTCCGGCTTATCAGTAGTAATGGTGTCGAACCCGTTTACTACTCTAAAACGCTGACCTGGTGTTATTGGTTTTAATTTTCTAACTGACATTTTTTATGTTTCTTAGATATTGCTGTAAAAATCAATAGTTTCTCCATCCGCTAACTGAACTATTGCTTTTTTATAAGCTCCTGATTTTGCATTTACCATACCGCTTTTTGTGAATTTGGTATTGCGTTTAACAGGGTAGTTCATTGTTTTTACACTTGAAATTGCAACGCTGTATGCTTTTTCAACAGCATTTTTGATTTCAAGTTTATTAGCTTTTTTATTTACAACAAATGCGTATCTGTTTAATAATTCGCTTTGACTTGTCGCCTTTTCCGTTATAATAGGTTTAATTAAAATATTCATATCTGCTACCTATTTACTTAAATTAATTTCTATCCCTTCTAGAGCACTTTCTGAAAGGACTATTTTATTCGCATTTAATAATTCGTAAGTGCTTAAACCAGAGTTGATTACAGTTTTTGATCTTTTTAAATTACGCGATGACAAATATACATTATTATTTGACTCAGCCAACACAAATAAACATTTTTTGTTTTCAATGCCCAAAGCACCTAAAACTGCAGTAAAACTTTTAGTTCTTGGCGTTTCAAAATTAAAGTCTTCAACAACGATAATATTGTTCTCTTTTGCTTGAATACTTAATGCTGATTTACGGGCTAATTTTTTCAAGTTTTTATTCAATTTAAATGAATAATCTTTTGGTCTTGGTCCAAAAACACGTCCACCACCTCTAAATACAGGAGATTTTATACTACCTGCACGAGCCGTACCGGTACCTTTTTGTTTTTTAATTTTACGAGTACTTCCAGATATTTCGGCTCTTTCTTTAGCTTTGTGGGTTCCTTGTCTTTTATTGGCCAAAAATTGCTTTACATCTAAATATACCGCGTGATTGTTTGGCTCAATTCCATATACAGCATCAGAAAGTTCAACTTTTCTACCTGTATCTTTTCCTTGTATGTCTAAAACTGATACTTCCATTATTTCTGAATAATTACATAAGCGTTTTTATGGCCGGGAACACATCCTTTAACCACAAGCAGATTCTTTTCGGGAACTACTTTTAAAACTCTTAAATTTTGAACTGTAACTTTATTTCCTCCCATTCTTCCTGCCATGCGCATTCCTTTGAATACTCTTGCAGGATAAGATGATGCACCTAATGATCCTGGCGCTCTTAAACGGTTATGTTGACCGTGTGTTGCTTGTCCAACCCCGGCAAAACCGTGACGTTTAACAACACCTTGAAAACCTTTACCTTTAGAAGTTGCTGAAACATCAACAAATTCTCCTTCTACAAAAAGGTCAACTGTAAGTTGATCCCCTAATTTGTGCACATCTTCAAACTCTTGAAATTCAATGACTTTCTTTTTAGCAATGGTACCGGCTTTTTTAAAGTGACCATCTAAAGCTTTATTGGAGCTTTTTGCCGTTTTGTCATCGAAACCAA
Organism: Lutibacter sp.; assembly: GCA_014859175.1. Lineage (GTDB taxonomy): Bacteria > Bacteroidota > Bacteroidia > Flavobacteriales > Flavobacteriaceae > Lutibacter. The sequence goes on from JACUUQ010000019.1 coordinate 10,802, forward strand.
GTTGAAGGGCTTCGTACCCGTCTACCTCTAAGGTTCTGACTTGGGTGACTACGCATGGACCTGCTTCGATTACTGTACAAGGAATGTTTTTCCCGTTTTCGTCGAATAAGCTGGTCATTCCGATTTTTCTACCTATTAACCCAGACATTCTAATTTAGTTATTAATTATTATTCTACTTTTATTCAAAAAAACAGGGTTAAAATACTTCAACCCTGATGTATTTATTTTCGTTTTTCCTTCGTCAATCGCTCCGGACATGTCTTGCTTCGACTACGCTCAGCAACCTTTGAAATTAAACCTTAATCTCTACTTCAACGCCGCTTGGAAGTTCCAACTTCATTAAAGCATCAATAGTTTTTGATGATGAACTATAAATGTCTAACAAACGTTTGTAAGAACTTAATTGGAATTGCTCTCTTGATTTTTTATTTACGTGTGGAGAACGCAACACGGTAAAAATCTTTTTATGTGTAGGTAATGGGATTGGTCCGTTTACAACAGCACCCGTGCTTTTTACCGTTTTAACGATTTTCTCAGCAGATTTATCTACCAAATTGTAATCGTATGATTTTAATTTTATTCTAATTCTTTGACTCATCGTTTAATAATTTAGAGATTAACCTTTGGCTTTTGCGATTACTTCTTCAGCAATGTTATTTGGCGTTTCCGCGTAATGTGAAAATTCCATTGATGACGTTGCTCTACCTGACGACAATGTTCTTAAGGTAGTTACATATCCAAACATTTCTGATAATGGCACGGTTGCTTTTACAACTTTTGCGCCAGCTCTGTCATCCATTGCTGTTACTTGGCCTCTTCTTCTGTTTAAATCACCTACAATATCTCCCATGTTTATTTCTGGAGTTACCACGTCAATTTTCATAATTGGCTCAAGAATTACAGCTTTTGCAGCTTTGGCAGCAGCTTTATATCCCATTTTTGCAGCCAATTCAAATGACAATGCATCGGAATCCACTGCGTGAAAAGAACCGTCATACAAAGTAACCTTCATGCTATCCATTTCGTATCCAGCTAAAGGACCGTTTTTCATAGCCATTTTAAAGCCTTTTTCTACTGAAGGAATAAACTCTTTTGGAACGTTACCGCCTTTTACGTCGTTAACAAATATCAATCCTGTTTCACCTTCATTAGCCGGCTCCATCGTAAATTTAATATCCGCAAATTTACCGCGTCCACCAGATTGTTTCTTGTAAACCTCACGGTGATCTGCTTTTGCGGTGATTGCTTCTTTATATTCAACCTGTGGCTGACCTTCGTTTACTTCAACTTTAAACTCACGTTTTAAACGATCAACAATAATTTCTAAGTGTAATTCACCCATTCCCGAAATAATTGTTTGTCCGGAAGCTTCATCAGTTTTCACCGTAAATGTTGGATCTTCTTCAGCCAATTTACTTAAAGCCATTCCTAATTTATCAACATCCGCTTTTGTTTTAGGCTCAACAGCAATACCGATAACTGGGTCAGGAAAGTTCATTGATTCCAAAACAATTGGGAACTTTTCATCACACATAGTATCTCCGGTTTTGATGTCTTTAAATCCAACACCGGCACCTATATCTCCAGCTTCTATATAATCAATAGCGTTTTGTTTGTTTGCGTGCATTTGGTAAATACGTGAAATACGTTCTTTTTTACCGGAACGGCTATTCAATATGTACGAACCTGCATCTAAGCGACCCGAATAGGCTCTAAAAAATGCCAAACGACCAACAAAAGGATCGGTTGCAATTTTAAATGCAAGTGCAGCAAATGGTTCTTTTACGCTTGGCTTGCGCAATTCTTCTTTTTCAGTATTTGGGTTAATACCTATCACACCTTCTTTATCAATTGGTGCAGGTAAATATCTACAAACTGCATCCAATAAAAACTGTACGCCTCTATTTTTAAATGACGAACCACAAACCATTGGAATGATTGACATATCCATTACGGCAGCACGAAGCGCAGCGTGCACTTCATCTTCAGTAATAGAATCTTCATCTTCCATATATTTTTCCAACAAATTTTCATCATACGCGGCAACTTCTTCAATCAGTTTACCACGCAATACTTTTGCTTCTTCTTTAAGTTCAGCTGGAATCTCAACAACATCAAAAGTTGATCCCATGGTATGGTCGTGAAAAATAATCGCACGATTTTTTACCAAATCAACAATCCCTCTAAAGTTTTCTTCATCACCAATATTGATAACGATAGGCACTGCATTAGAACCTAACATTTCTCTAACTTGCTGACAAACTCCTAAAAAGTTTGCACCTTGGCGGTCCATTTTATTAACAAAACCAATTCTTGGCACTTTGTAGTTATCAGCCAATCTCCAGTTAGTTTCAGATTGGGGTTCAACACCATCCACTGCACTAAATAAGAAAACCAATCCGTCCAAAACTCTCAATGATCGATTTACTTCAACAGTAAAATCAACATGACCGGGAGTGTCAATAATATTAAAGTGATAATCCTTCGCATCAGCGGCAGGAACGCCATTTTCTGTAGGGAATTTCCACTCACAAGTTGTAGCGGCAGAAGTAATTGTAATACCTCTTTCTTGCTCCTGCTCCATCCAGTCCATCGTCGCAGCGCCATCATGCACTTCACCCATTTTATGTGAAACTCCTGTATAGTAAAGAATTCGCTCTGTTGTTGTAGTTTTACCGGCATCAATATGAGCCGCAATTCCTATATTTCTTGTATATTTTAAATCTCTTGCCATTTCTGTTTATTAAAATCTAAGGTGAGAGAATGCTTTGTTAGCATCAGCCATTTTATGAACATCCACTCTTTTCTTCACTGCGGCGCCTTCTTCTTTTGCTGCAGCTAAAACCTCACCGGCCAACCTTTGGGCCATTGATTTTTCATTACGTTTTCTTGCATATAAAATCAACCATTTAATAGCGATAGACACCTTGCGGTCTGGTCTGATTTGCTGTGGAATTTGAAAAGTTGCTCCACCAACCCTGCGGCTGCGAACCTCAACTTGTGGCATTACATTGCTTAACGCATCTTTCCAAATTTCCAATGATGATTTTTCCTGGTCTAATTTTTTTGTTTCTACAATGTCTAATGCATCGTAAAACACTTTGAAAGCCGTAGATTTTTTACCGTCCCACATCAAGTTATTCACAAAACGTGTCACTAACAGATCGTTAAACTTTGGATCCGGCAAAAGCACTCTTTTTTTCGCTGCTCTTTTTCTCATGTCTTTACATTAAAGTTTTTAAATTACTTTTTAGGGGCTTTTGTACCATATTTAGAGCGACGTTGCGTTCTACCGTCAACACCTGCAGTATCTAATGCACCACGTACAATATGATACCTAACTCCTGGCAAATCTTTAACCCTTCCACCTCTAACCAATACTATCGAGTGCTCTTGTAAATTATGTCCTTCTCCAGGAATGTATGCGTTCACCTCATTACCGTTAGTTAACCTTACCCTTGCTACTTTACGCATCGCTGAGTTTGGTTTTTTTGGTGTTGTGGTGTAAACACGTGTACACACTCCTCTACGTTGAGGACATGAATTTAAAGCAGCCGATTTACTCTTCTTAGTTATTTTGGTTCTTCCTTTTCGTACTAATTGCGAAATTGTTGGCATACTGAAATTTTGTTATAAATTACTTTTAAATATATTATGCTCTTTTCAAAGAGTTTGCAAATGTACAATTATTTTCTTCTTAATCAAATATGAATATATTTTATTTTTTTTAAATAAATTAACAATAAATATAATAGGTATAAAATGATAGTTTCGTTTGCTAATTAATAGTCAGTTTTGAAATCATGGTGTGCTTTTTAGAAATTTTACAACCTAATCCAATTAATTTCATAATACTATTTTATTTATTTTGCCCTTACAAAAGATTTACGTCAAATTCCTAAGTAAAACTGATGATATACCTAAATATTAATTCAAAATAGTGCTCTTTTTTATTGAATCATTAATAATATTTAGTATCATATTTTAAAGTATTCACAAAGTTATTTAAAGTCTATTAGGCTAAAATGAAGGAATCTTAACATATTTTAAGACTTTAACACTCAAAAGTTTGGTTTATTAACGAATTATTAAGATTTTTGACCTAATTAATTCAAATAATTATATAATGAAAACAAAGTTAAATGGTTTTTTAACGCTTTTACTGGCGTTCATGGTGCAACTATCGTTTGCCCAAGAAAAAACTGTTACGGGTAATGTTTCCGACGCGAGCGGTCCCTTACCTGGTGTAACAGTTATTATTAAAGGTACCAAAACGGGTACGCAAACCGATTTTGACGGAAATTATTCCATTAGAGCAAATGCTGGAGCGGTGCTTCAATTTAGCTTTGTTGGGATGAAAACTGTAGAACAAGCCATTGGCGCTTCAAACACCATCAATATTGTGATGCAGGAAGACGCTCAAAGTTTAGAAGAAGTTGTGGTTACAGCTTTGGGTATTAAACGAGAAGCAAAAACACTATCTTATGCTGCTCAAGAAGTGAAATCCGAAGAGTTAAACATTACTCAAGACGCCAACATTAAAACGGCTATTGCTGGTAAAGTTGCCGGTGTTCAAATTCAAGGTCAAGCTGGAACAAAACTTGGACAAGCTGGTAAAATCAGAATTAGAGGTGCAATATCTTTAACCTCAGATGTAGATCCATTGTATATTGTTGATGGAGTTCCTGCAGATCCAAATAGTGTTGATATGGATAATGTTGCTTCGGTAAACGTTCTTAAAGGTCCTAATGCAACTGCACTCTATGGGCAAAGAGCTGATGCTGGAGTAGTTGTAATAACTACAAAAAAAGGTTCAGTTGGTGGTATTGGAGTGGAATTGTCTAGCTCTGTAACATTTGAAAATGTAGCTTCTTTACCAAATTACCAGAACTTATATGGTGGTGGTTATGAGGGTGAGGACTCTTTTGGTATTTTTGGAGACGAACTGCCTATATCTTCTTACCCATCAGAATGGAGTATATTTAAAGGTAAAAGATATATTATTTGGGATAACAACTATGCCGATGAAAGCTGGGGTCCAAAATTTGATGGGCAAGAATATGTGCCTTGGTATGCTTGGTGGCCAGACAGTCCATATTTTGGACAAACTGCTAAATATGAAGCACAACCTGACAATATTAAAGATTTTTATAACACAGGTGTAACTCTTAAAAACTCTGTAGCATTAAGTGGCGGAAGTGAAACCTTTAGAGGTAGACTTACATTTACTAATTTAGACCAAACTGGTATAACACCTTATACTAAATTAGGGAAGCAATTCGTTAGCACTAGCTTTGATTTTGATGTTACAGATAAATTCAATGTATCTGCGAATTTAAACTATACAACTTCAAAAGTTCAAGGTGATTTTGGTGATGGGTATGGAAACCAAACAACAGGTTCATTCAACTCCTGGTTTAGTAGAGGTGTTGAAACAAATAAATTAAGAGAATTAAAAGACTTGACTACTCCTGACGGATATTCCACAAGTTGGAACTGGTGGGGACCTGACTACTATGCTTCTTATGGTGGCGGATTTAAGAAGCCTGCTTTCTGGTTTAACTCATATACCTTTATGGATCAATATGAAAATATTGATAAAAATGACAACTATGTTGGAAGTGTAAACTTATCTTACAAATTTAATGATAATTGGGAGTTAAAAGCTGGAGGATCAAGAAATAAGAATGAGTTCAAAAATGATTATAAAGTTCCTTATAGCATTGCTTATTCTGCTGCCCCTGAGTTATACAATGCTTGGTCAAATTCATTTGGTGTATATAGAAGAACAGAAGCTGAGAATAACTACAATACAGCTTTAACATACAAAAACAAATTTGGTGAAGATTTTGATATAGATGCTTTTATAGGAGGAAATATTCGAATAAATAAATACGATAGATTCTCAGCTCAAATGCCAACAGATGCAAAAACAGGCGGGCTTATTATTCCTGATGTATTTGCCTTTTCAAATGCTGGAATTATTCCAACACCTTCAACTTATACTAGCCAAAAAGAGGTTAGAAGTTTATATGGAAAGGCTTCATTAGGTTATCAAAATATGTTATACATAGATGCTTCTTACCGTAAAGACTGGAGTTCTGCACTTCCATCAAATAAGAATGGATATGGATATCCATCAGTTGGTACAAGTTTCATCTTCACAGAACTTTTTGACAATAAAGATGTATTGTCATTTGGTAAGTTTAGAGCTGGTTGGGCGCAAGTAGGTAATGACTTAGACGCCTATTTAATTGACCCTTCTTATCCGTTATCTTCTAAACCTTATAATGGTATCTCTATGGAGTATACTTCAACAACTATTTTGGATCCGAATATTAAACCTGCATTAAATACATCATTTGAGTTAGGTTTTGACACTAAATTCTTAGCTAACAGAGTTGGTTTAAGCTTTACATATTATAAAGAAAATAGAAAAGATGAAATTATCCCAATTAGTATACCAGTTGGTACAGGATATGAAAGTTTCTTAACCAATGCTGGTGAATCTGAAAGAAAAGGTGTTGAAATTACCCTTACAGGAACACCAATTAAATCTGATGATTTTATTTGGGAGGTAACAGCTAACTATGGTCAAAACGAAACAACAATTGTGAGTTTACCAGGTGATTTAAAATCTTTAACTGCTCCAGGAGGAAGTGGTGCATTTGGTTTTATTAGTGTAATTCATGAATTGGGAAATGAATGGGGTCAATTAAGAGGTACTGCCATTACAAGAGACGCAAATGGAACACCTATCCTTCAAGATAACGGAAAATACGCTACCACAGGTGGTCAATATTTAGGAAGTGTTTTACCTGATTTTACAGGGGGGATAATAAATAGTTTTAGATACAAAAACTTTAGTTTAACTGCTGCAATTGACTTCCAAAAAGGAGGTAAATTCTTCTCACTAACTGAGCAATGGGGTGGTTACTCTGGTTTGCTTGCTGAAACAGCAGCAATAAATGAAAACGGAAAAAATGTTCGTGATGCTGTTGATGATGGTGGTGGTGTTCATGTTACTGGAGTTGATTCATCTGGAAGTCCTGTTGATAAATATATAGCCGCTACAACTTATTTTGGGCAATTTTATGGAAACAGACTAGCTGAACCGTTTATTCATGATGCAAGTTTTATAAAATTGAGAGATATAAGTTTAACATATAATTTGCCAAAAAAATTCTTAAAAAATACTTTAACTGGTGCTAGTATAAGCTTAGTTGGCAGAAACGTATGGTTAATTTCTGTAGCCAAAGACAACACTCATGGTTGGGACCCATCTGAAATGTCTGAAACTTATGGTGAAAACGGACAATTACCAGGCACTAAAAGTTACGGTATGAATATTAAATTAACTTTTTAACACGATAAATGATGAAAAAAATAAAATATATAGCACTTAGTCTTTTGCTAGCTCTTGGAGCTTGTGATAACGTAGACTTTGGGGACACTAATGTAAACCCAAATGGCGCTGGAGAAGCCAATACATCATCATTGATGGCTGGGTCAATGTCGAGGTTTTCTACATTAACAGGTAGAGATTACTTAACAAAACCTACCTTGTATGTACAATATCAATCACAAGTAACCTATACGGATGAAATGCTTTATAGCGAAGCAGCTTCAAGTTGGTATGGATATTATGTTCAAACATTATCTAACCTACAATTGGTGATTGATATTAATTCTGATGAAGCAAATCATAACACAATCTTGTTAAGTCAAGGAGCTCCTGCAAATCAAATAGCAGTTGCAAAAATTTTCCAAACTATTATATTCAAAAGAATAACTGACACTTGGGGAGATGTACCTTATTCACAAGCTTTAAAAAACATGGAATATTTAACTCCTGCTTATGATAACCAAAGTGATCTTTATGCTGGAATGATTACAACATTAAAAGAGTCAAGAGACATGTTGAATCCTAGCTTAAAAGGGCCTACAGGTGATATTATTTACGGTGGAGATGTTGAAAAATGGCAAAAATTAGCTAATTCATTAATATTACAAATGTCACTACAATTATCTAATAAATACCCTTCAGCTTCTGGCTATGCTGCAAATGAGTTTAATAGCGCATTAACTAATGCTAAAGGGCTTATTGAAGATGTTAGTGACGAGGCTTGGTTTAGTTACAATGCAGATTTTACAAATCCTTGGTCTGCAAACAGAAAACCTGATTATTTCTTATCACAAGAATTTACAGATGCACTTAAAGGTATAGGAACTACTTCTAATTCTACTTCTGACTCAAGATTAGATATTTTTTCTACGGATTCAAGTTTAAATGGAGTGCCTTATGGTTATGAAAATGGTAGTGGTGCTGGAAAATCGCAAATGTCTGATGCAATTTGGACTGAGGAAGCCCCTTTACAATTAATGACTGCAGCTTATACCTATTTAAACAGAGCTGATGCTGCAAATTTAGGCTGGACTTCTGAAAATGCCTCAGATATGTTAGTAACAGGAATTGAATTATCTTATGCCACATTAGATTCCCACTACGGATCTTCAATTAGTGGTGATGCTGCTGCTTATGCAGCTGCTAGAGTTATTGACTTGGGTAGCGTTAGTGCAACTCAAGTAATTGCTGAAGAAAAATGGGTTGCATTATTTCCTAGTGGATTTGATGCTTGGGCTGAGTGGAGACGTACTGAATACCCAACTCTAACTCCTGCAACAGATTACCTTAACAATGGTACCATCCCAAGAAGATATGTTTATCCACTAGAAGAATCAAGCTTAAATGCCGCTGCTTATGCAACAGGCGTTAGTACTTTATCCCCTGCAACGGATAACAACACTTCTAAAGTTTGGTGGGATCAATAATTAAATTTTACAACATGTCATAATTTTATGATATATAATTAAAAGGCCCTCAAATATTGAGGGCCTTTTTTTATAAATTATTTGTTAAAAATTTAAATAGTTTTTAATTCCTCATAATAAATTAAACCAAAACCAATTTTCAATTTGATAGTTTTATAATAAAAATTAAGGAAATCTACCCTAAATAAAGTGCTTGATATAAAACATTGAATTAGTTTTGCCGAGATGCAAATTGTTATAAAAACTGTTATAATACCGTAACCACAGACCATTTCTTCTTTATAAAAATGTATACAATACAGAGGCTCAACTTAAAATAAAAAAGTATGCGGACACTTTAGGCAAAGTATGCTGATACTTTGAGCAAAGTATGCGGACACTTTAACCGAAGTGTACTGACACTTTTTACCCCGGTTATAAAACGTTATAAATACGGTGTTTGTATCAGCTAAATAAATATGAAATAATTGAGATTCCGTAAGTTCATAATAAAGCTTTTAGTTGTAAAAAAAATCAAACCCTACGCAACCAAATGATAAAAAATTCATCTTAAAAATAATACCATAAACTCAAAAATTTATAAATATTCCAATTACTTTAACAAAACATTAGGAATATTAACAATTTATTAAGATTTTTGGGAATTAATTAATTCAAATAATTATAATATGAAAACAAAGTTTAATGGATTTTTAACGCTGTTACTGGCGTTACTTGTGCAAGTGACGTTTGCGCAAGAGAAAACTGTTACAGGTAAAGTTTCCGACGCAAGCGGACCATTACCTGGCGTAACAGTGCTTATAAAAGGAACAAAAACGGGCACACAAACTGATTTTGACGGAAATTATTCCATTAGAGCCAATACTGGAGCAGTGCTTCAATTTAGCTTTATTGGAATGAAAACTGCAGAACAAACTGTTGGCTCCTCAAACAGCATTAATATTGTGATGCAAGAAGATGCCCAAAGTTTAGATGAAGTTGTAGTTACAGGGGTAGCAGGTGCTACATCCAGAAAGAAATTATCTGTAACGGTAGCTTCAGTAACAGCAGATGAACTTCAACAAGTTCCTGCAGGGTCTGCAGCAAGTGCATTGCAAGGTAAGGTTGCAGGTATTTCGGTAACTAATTTAGGTCGTCCAGGTGCAGGGGCAACAATTTTGTTGCGTGGTGCCGCTAACTTTTATGGATCTCAAGCACCATTAGTTATTATGGATGGAATCTTCGTTGAAGGCGGACTATCAGACATTAACGTAGATGATATAGCCTCTTTCGAAATTGTAAAAGGTGCATCAGCTTCATCTTTATACGGTTCACGTGCAGGAAATGGGGTAATTGTAATAACTTCCAAAAGAGGTAAGGTAGGAAAAACTCAGGTGACGCTAAGATCAGAGATAGGCTATTCTGAAATTAACAATTTTATCGATACCAACCAGTCACATTCATACGAATTGGCTTCTGATTGGCAAAATTTCCAAGGGCAATACACAAAATATCAAGGTGTTACTTATGGACCTAATTATCAAAGTGTATATGCAGCTTCGGGACCTGATGCTGTTGTAGGAACACGGATTTTATCTCCCGATCGTTATTCAGACAACCCTTATGGCGTTTACAATAATTTCCAAGATTTATTCTTTAAAAAGGGAACAAATATAACTAATTACGCTTCCATTTCTAATGGTACTGACAAATCAAGGGTTTTCTTTTCTTCTGAAAACACAGATGTTGATGGCGTTTTAGCAGAAGTAGGTGGGTATACCAGAAACAGTATTCGTTTAAATGCAGATTATAATATTAATGATTGGTTAAAATTTAGCGCAAGCAATTCATTTATCAAAATAAATGACAACAGCCCTATAGGAAATACAGATACTTATAGGATTGTTTCTCGTATTGCGCCAGATGCTAACGTATTGGCTAGCAATCCTGATGGACAACCATATTATTACAAACCGGATCCATGGGAAAATGAAATTAACAACCCATTATATGGATTGTCGGTTAGAGATGCCGTTGCAAAACAACAACGATTTTTAGGTGGTTATAAATTAAATTTAAAGTTCACCGACAATTTAAATGCTGATGTGGAATATTCATTTGAAAACAACACTTATAGATATACCAACAATGTGAAATATGAAACCTACACAACCTCTGGAGATCCTATAGGTTTTGGATACAGTAAAGGTTCGCTATACAAAAGCAGCTCATTGGATTTATCTCAAAAAGCACAAGCAACCTTAAATTTTTCTGAGCAATTTGGAGAACTTGACGTAAATGCGAAATTAAGTTATTTGGCTGAAGACCGTGCTTATGAGGATTATTATGCACAAGGAAATGATTATTTATACTCTGGTTTGCCTACATTAGACAATTTTAAAGGTTCCGATGTTTCTGCTGGATCTCACCAAGAAGCAGTAAGAGCTCAAAATATGTTTGCAATTGCAGGTTTTGTTTATAAAGACCGTTATATTTTTGATGGTCTATTTAGAAGAGATGGTTCTTCATTGTTTGGAGAAAATCAGCAATGGAATAATTACTACAGACTTTCTGCTGCTTATAGAATTTCAGAAGATATTAAAATTCCTGGTGTTCAAGAATTAAAAATCAATGTTGCAACCGGTACTTCAGGACAACGTCCTGGGTTCTCTTGGCAATATGAGCAAACCGGAATTAGCGGCGGTGTTTTATCCACAAACCGTATTAAAGGAAATCCAGATTTAAAACCATCACTTACAACAGAAACTGAAATTGGTTTAAACGCTGCTTTCTTAAACAGATTTAACTTAGAATTTGTATATTCAAATCAAGTTTCTTCAGATCAATTTATGTTAGTAAACCTTTTTGCTCCGGCAAATGCAGGTAAAAACAAACAATGGCAAAACGTTGGAGATTTAGAATCTGATACCTACGAAGTTACATTAAAATCAAAAATTATTGACCAGCCTGATATGAAATGGAATGTTGGTGTAAACTTTACCAAATCAGATTCTAAAATCACCAAATTAAATGCTCCTGAGCAAATTGTTGGACCAAATACGGGTAACCGCGAAGGTGTTATGTTCTTATTGAGAGAAGGCGTTGAGTTTGGATCTATGTACGGAAGACAATTTGTTACAGATTTGGCAACAATGGCAAATCAATTGCCAGCAGGAACTTCAATTACCGACTATGTTGTGAACAGTGATGGTGTAGTTGTTAGAGCTGATGCAATAGGGACTATAAATGAAGCTGCAATCATTAAATTAGACGAAAACGGTGTTGCAGCTTTCGAGAAAATTGGAAACCAGAATGCTGATTTCAGAGTTGGTATTACCTCTAACTTTACTTATAAAAATTTCGATTTTTACATGCTTTGGGATTGGAAAAATGGTGGTGATGTGTATAACAGAAATGGACAATGGACCACAATTAGCGAGCGCAACAAGATTGTTGACCAAGCCGGTAAACCTGAAAGTGAAAAAAAGACCACAACCTATTATAGCACTTTATACGACACAAACTCAAACAATGGTTTTTGGGTGGAAGATGGAAGTTATATGAAATTAAAAGAAGCATCAGTTTCATATACAATTCCAGCAGCAAAACTTTCCAATGTGGCTAATGGGTTCTTTGAAGAAATTAAGTTAAGCGTTATTGGCAGAAACTTATTGACTTTTACTGACTACCAAGGATGGGATCCTGAAACGGTAGCGTATGATGGAGGTACACAACAATATTTTGCTGTAGACTATGGTGTTTATCCAAACCAAAGTTCGTACTCATTATCTGTTCAATTTAAATTTTAATTAAAAAATATTTTAAAATGAAAAATATAAGAAAAATACTTCCAATTTTGACCCTGCTATTTTTAGCGGCATCGTGTCAAGATTTTTCTACTGATTTAGAGGTAGAAAATTTGGAAAATCCAAATGATTTCATTCTTACTTCTGACCCTGTTGCGCTTACGGCATCGGCTGGTAGTATTATGCAAAACTGGTTTATGGCTACACACAGCACTAATGCTCCAGGTGCTGCCCTTGCAACAATGGCGGATGTCTCAACCTGTTCTTGGGGTAACTTTGGTATGAGAGATTTATCAAGTGAGCCAAGAGTAGCTTTTAACAATAGCACTTCATACGCCTACGCTTCAATAACCAATAGTTATTTCAATGCGCTATATTCCATACTTTCAGATTCTAATACATTGGCATTGGCAATTCAAAACGGAACAGAATTTGACGATTCCGCACAAATTGAAACTATCGCGAAATTAGGCCAAGCGTTATCAATAGGTTACTTAGCGTTGATCTTCGACAAAGTTTGGCTTTCAGATGAAAATGGCGTTGTTGGGGAAGATGCTTCTGATTATAAAGCGTCTATGACCTTTGCTTTAGGAAAATTAGATGAAGCAATTGCAATTGCCACAGCCAATAATGTTTCTTTTCCTGAAACTTGGTTACCTGGCGGTGGAGGAAGCAACAGCTCCCTTGTGGCATTTATGAACAGTATGGGTGCGCGTATGCTTGTTGGAAACGTTCGCAACAGTGCTCAAAAAGCAACCATTGACTGGAATAAGGTGCTTACCTACACAAATAGTGGGCTTACAAGTGATTTTGAAATTTATATGGATGATGTGACATGGTATGACTTGATCCCTAAAACATATTTAATTTATCCAGGTTGGGCAAGAGTTGATATGAGAGTTATCAACTTAATGGATCCAAATACAATCGACTATTGGACCGATGACATTACGGTAATGCCGCCATCTACATCGCCTGATGCAAGATTACTAAGTGATTTCAGTTATCTAAGCGCACAATCATTTGCTGCAGCTAGAGGAATTTATCATTATAGCAGTTACAAATATTCAAGATATGATAGTTATATTACGAATTGGACAGAAAATGTTGTTGAATTCTCAGCAGCGGAAAATGATATGTATAAAGCTGAAGCTTTAGCAAATACAGGTAATGTTACTGGTGCCGCTGCGGTTATAAATGCAGGAACCAGAGTAACAAGAGGAAATTTACCACCTGTTGCAGCGGATTTAACAGCTGTTAAAAAAGCAATTCACTACGAAAGAATGGTAGAATTTTCATTTACAGGAATGGGACTTGGTTTCTTTGAAATGAGAAAAGAAAATCTTTTACAGAAAGGTACTTTATTGCATTTCCCTGTTCCTGGCACTGCTTTAGCTTCTATTCCTGCCCCAACTTATACCTTTGGTGGGTCAGAAGGCGTTGCCGGAGAAGATTATTCTAACGCAGGTTGGAGATAATAAATAATAAATTTAATAAATATATAACATGAAAAATATTTTAAACAAATACTTTTATTTAAGCTTATTATTTTCTTTAAGTTTAGTATTCTCATCATGTACAGATGATGAGAACTACGGAAGTGATGCACAAAAAGTGGTTCCTTTAATCTTTAATGTAAGTGGACCAACTTTAGCTTTTCAAAGTTCTTCAGCAACTTATTCTGTAGGTTATCGTGGAGGTTCAGAATACATTTGGACTGCAGACAATGGGGCAGAAATACAACCTGTTGAAGGGAGAAAGGATATGATTAATGTCTTTTTTAATCAGTCTGGAAATGTTACAATTACAGTTTATGAAAAAGCTTTTAATGGACTAACCTCTGCAGTTAAAGAAATAAAAGTTAATGTTGCCTGTAATCCGCAAGCTGGGGTATGGAAGGTTGAAATGAGTGACGATTATGGTGATGGATGGCAAACTGATGATCCTGACGGCGGAAGTGGTATTAAAGTTAATATAGATGGCACTATTGTGGAAATTGGTATGTGCAATCCTTATATATCAAGTAATTTTGCTTGTGTTGAAGGAGATGGTTATTATGCCGAAACTACTGTAACAATTCCTGTAGGAACCATTAGCGCATCATGGAATTTCCCTGGGGATAGATATGGTGAAATATCTTTTAAAATTTATGCTCCAGACGGTTCACTAGCTTTTGATTCAGGTGCACCTGGTGAAACAGAAAAAGGACAATTACCTATAGTTGTATGTAATTAATAATTTTTAAAAACTATATGTTAATTAAAACCACCTCAATTGAGGTGGTTTTTTTATGCCAATTATCCTTATAAAACAATATCTTCAAAACAGTTTTGTCTCAATATAAGTCTAAAATCTCTAAATTTTGATAAATCAGCTGCTGATTAAATGTTCAAAGATGCGGTAATAATTAAATAACTTGCCCAACTTTTGAAACCATTCCGTTTATTAATCTATTGATTAGTCAACGAAAAAATTAAATAAATTTTTTAAACTAAATTTTGTTTAATTTTTATTGGCAAACCTAATTGCAATTCCGTAAGTCCATAATGAAGCTTTTAGTTGTAAAAAAAATCAAACCCTACGCAACCAAATGATAAAAAATTC
>JACUUQ010000213.1 GCA_014859175.1 Lutibacter sp.
CTCTAAAAACGATGGTCAATATTTCTTTTACCAGTTCATCAACAACTTTAATGTCGAGTTCCCCATTTTTAACAGCATCCACCGCAATTGCATTGTTAACAGCGCTCACTTTTGGCATTTCTAAATGCATTCCGGCTTTCATTGCTTCAACGCGATTAATAACTGCAAACCAGTCGGAAATAACAATTCCTTTAAAGCCCCATTCCTTTTTAAGCAACTGCGTTAACAAATAACTATTTTGAGTTCCATAAACTCCCTGAATTCTATTATAACTGGCCATAATTGTCCAGGGTTGTGCTTTTTTAACAGCAATTTCGAAAGGGGTAAGATAAATTTCATGCAACGTTCTGTTGTCCATATTAGAACTGTTAAACATTCGCATAGTTTCAACATTATTGGCAGCAAAATGTTTTAGGGAAGTGCCCACACCCTGACTTTGAACACCATTTATAAAAGCTGCTCCAATTTCTCCTGACAAAACAGGATCTTCTGAAAAGTATTCAAAATTTCTGCCGCCTAAAACCGATCGTTTAATATTAACTCCGGGGCCTAATAAAATATTTACATCTTGCGCCTGACATTCTTCACCCAATGTTTGTCCAACTTTATAAACTAAATCCACATCCCAGGTGGCAGCAAGTGCCGAGGCCGTTGGAAAACAAGTAGCCGGCAACTGATCTCCATAACCAGGTTTATTGGTTGCGGGAGCTCTTCGCAATCCGTGAGGACCGTCAGACAGCCAAATCCAAGGGATATTTAATCGGTCAATGGGCATCGTGCTCCAATCGTCGCGCCCTGAACAAAGTGCTATTTTCTCTTCAATTGTTAATTGAGATATTAATTGGTCAATTTTGTTTTGCATTGCTAAATCCACTTTTGATATTTGTGCGTTTGAAGCTATTGCCGATAAAATAAGGATGAATAAAAATAGGTTTTTTTTCATGTTCAACAAGTCAATTTATTTAATGACTATTTTATCTTATTTTGGGGAAGAAATTCACCACGACGCGATTCTAATATTGATCTGATTTCTCGAGATTTTTCTTCCGTAACATCATAATTCCACATAACCAAAATGGCCATTATCGCCGTAGATATTGGAATTAAGATGTCAGCAATACGTAAATTGGTCATAGTTTCAGCTGTTTGTGATACTGCATTTTCATCAAAACCAACCCATTTTAATACAGCGCCACTTGTTAACAATGCCACTGCAGTCCCTAATTTAACCATCCACCAATACACTGCCCCAAATGTTCCTTCACGGCGCGGTAATCCATTATTTAACTCGTCCAAATCACAAACATCAGCAGTCATAGACATCATTAGGGTAAACAATCCTCCAATTCCAAAAGACATTAATGGTATTGGTAAAAACATTAACCAAGGATTTCCTGGATCAAATCCCCACCATTTTAATGCATACCCAACAATTGAAATTAGCGTGGCAACAATAAAGGCCTTTTTCTTACCAATTTTTGTAGCCATATAGGTAATAAAAGGAATCACCAAAAAGGCTGTGGCCATGGCGCTTATAGTACCAAACCAAGCCGGCCATTGCCCTGCCATTACAGAATCACCATTAAAAAGATAAAAAATGATGATAAAAAAAGCAAACTGAGCTATTGTTTGAAACCCGTTAAAAATTAAAAACGTTGCGCCACATAATTTCAAAAAAGGTTTATTTGAGATTGTTTGTTTAATTCCTTTGATGAATTCTTTCATATTTCCGGCAAATTCTTTCATAGATAACTTTGTTTGCCCTTTTATATTTGGCTGCAACTTTTCCTTACAAAACAATGCCGGCATAATTCCTAGAATCATACAAAAAGCGCCAACCCAAATAGAAAGGATTCGAGCCCCGGCCGGAGCTGATTCAGCAAAGGAGGGAAGATAAATGATATACCAAAACCAAGGTGCAATCATCCAAGCAATTTGTCCCATTAATTGTGAAGACCCCATTAATCTGGTTCTTTCATTATAATCGGGTGTCATTTCATAACCCAATCCAATTAATGGTGTTGCAAAAATTGTATAACCAAAGTAAAATACTATTGACATTAACAAAAAGAAAACAAAATTGTATGTTTGGGAGTTTTCAGGATACAGTTGCCACATCACCATAAAAGAAATTCCTGTAATAATGGCTCCAATAAAAATATATGGTTTTCGTCTTCCCCATTTAGAACTTGTATTGTCTGAAATATAACCCATTATTGGATCGGTTAAAGCATCAATAAGACGAGGCAATGCGGCTAACAATCCAGCTAAAAAAGGATCCATTTTTAACGCTAATACCAAAATAATCATAAAAATGCCCAATGCTGCCGGAAATAATTGGTTTGCCAAGTGACCGGCTCCAAATGCAATTTTTTCTACTATTGGTACTACATCCTTTGGGTCTGTTTTATATTTTTCCATGTTTATTAAATTTTCGTTTGTATTTCTAAGTTTTATAAATTTCTATGATATTATTAATTTGCAATTGGTTCATTTGCCGGTGGTGGGGCTAAAACTTCAAGCATTAATGCGTTTTTATCTCCGTTATATGTTTTGGTAATTTGCTTGCCATCTCTTGTCAATCCTTTAAAAATACCGGCGTCAACCATTTCCCATAAAGCATATTTTGCTTCACCTTTTAAATTAATCAATCCGAAATGATTTTCTGAACCTACAGGGTTTCCGGCATCTTTCCATTTTTCATCAAAGGCTTCAAAATAGAATAGTGAAATTTTTTCCTTATTGGTCCATTCACGCATAAGTTTATAATAAGTACCCGCTTTATATTCATCAGCCGCTCTTGAACTTTCTTTTCCATAATGTCCGTCTGAAACCGTAGCCCAGCCCGATTCACCAATATGAATTAATTTAGTTGAATCTATACTTTTTACATAGCTTGAAACATCATCATATTGTTTTTTTGCAAATTCCAGGGAACGTATCATCGCTGCATCAACTTTTTCGATAATCGAAAAATCTTTTTCATTATCAGGAACTACCCAAAATTGCGGATTGTAGTATGAATTGTGCATCGGATAAGTATGCATGGAAACATAATCAACAGCTTTGATTAATTGTTCTAAATCTTTTGTTCGATAACTAAGATCTCCGCCGCCCCAAGATGCAAAGTCATCAGAGCTGGTGATCCATAAATTTACAGGAAGTTCACCTTTCTTTTTTAAATCCTGTAAATGGTTTACCCATTTTAAAATCACACTGGGTTGCACATAATAACTTGCTGCCCAGCGTACCATTGCTTCATTTCCAACAGAAATAATTTTTATAATATCAGGATATTCTTTCGTTAACTTTACAGCCGTGGCAATTTCTATGGCATTTCTTTCGCTTTCCAAATTGTGATCCGGCTCAAATTCTGTCCAGGCATTTTTGCAGTCTATCCAAGCGCCCAGCATCACATACATTTCAAAATTAGGATCTTCTTTTTTTAGCGCAGTTATTGCTTTTAATAAGTTAGCTGCCTCATCTAAATGTACATTGTACGTTCTTAGAATTTTGACATTCATAGCGGCTAAAATTTTCATATCTTCCTTAATCTGATCAATTGTAGGCACAATTTCTCTGGTATTTTCGCGATAACCACCGTATGAAATTGCTAAATAATCAGGATTTCCTAAAATTTCCGAAGCGGTAACAGGTGATTTTTCTTTTGGCAATTCGGAACAAGAGAAAATCATTAAAAAAATAAAAAAATAAACTGCTGATTTAAGTATTGTTCTCATATTGTTAATAGGCTTTTTTATTGATTGTAATTAATTTGTTTTTTCAACACTTCTTGTGAACTGCTTCCAATTTGAAATTCGAAATCGCCGCTTTCAACAATCCAGGTATTTTCCATTCCGATGAATTTCAAATCATTTGAATCAATGGTAAATTCAACAGTTTGTGATTGATTTGGTTTTAAGGTAATTTTTTCAAATCGTATCAACCTTTTGGAATCTGGAGCAACTGATGCCACAATATCTTTTAAATACAATTGAACCGCTTCTTTTCCTTCGCGATTCCCCGTGTTTTTAACAGAAACTGAAATTTTTAAGGCATCATTTCCTTTGAAGGAATCTTTGTCAATCATAAAATTTGAATATTCAAAAGATGTGTATGAAAGTCCGAAGCCAAACTCAAACTGTGGGTAAAAACCATCATAGCCCCAATTAACATCTCGTATATCAGCTTTTTTATGATAATAAGTCACTGCGTTTCCTGAGTATTTAGGGTAGGTGTAGGGCAATTTTCCGCTTGGGTTTATAGTGCCGAACAATATATCAGATATGGCGCGTCCACCTTCCTGACCCGGATAATAAGCCATCAATATAGCATCAGCCAATGGTTCAATTTCTCTAATAATTCTTGGACGGCCTTGCAATAAAACCAAAATAATTGGCTTTTTATAAACGCTCAGTTTTTTTACCAAATCTTGTTGCGCTTGCGGCAAATCAAGTTCATTAATATCCGATGGTTTTTCAGTAGCGGGCATTTCGCCAACACAAACAACAATATAATCTGCATTTTTTGCTTTTGAAACCGCATCAGCAGTATTAATATCTT
>JACUUQ010000214.1 GCA_014859175.1 Lutibacter sp.
CATCGAAAAGAAATTATTGGACCGAATGAAAATAATTACCTTGAGTTTGGTGTTAATGGGAATGAGTTATTTGGTTTTAAACGCAACTTCTTGGGGCGGTATTTTAATATTGAGTATGCTTTTTATTACGTTGGGCGAAATGTTGGCCTTTCCTTTTACCAATAATTTCGCTATGAACAGAGCGCCATCAGGCAACGAAGGCCGTTATTTGGCTTTGTATTCCATGGCATTTTCCTGCGCGCATATTTTTAGCGCCAAAACCGGGATGGAAGTCATTGACAGGTTTGGTTTTATGGCCAACTGGTTTTTGATGGGCGGCTTGGGCTTGCTTGCTGTTTTTTTGATGATTTGGTTGCGGAGAATATTGGATTTAGAAAGAAATTACACAATTGCGGAATCATAATTAATGATTAGCGGTGAATAATTTAAAATTGAAAATCTCACAACATAAATAAATGTATTTCAAATTGTTAACAATTTCTGTTTTTGATTTTAACTCCCGTCAGCGGACTCGTGTCTTTACCGGGCTTAATAATTTTGGTTTAATTCTTATAAGTACAGCCAATTTCATTTATACTTTTTGGGCGTTCCCCGCCGAAAAGGCGGGTCGGGCTTTCCGTTACAATCTTTTTTACTTCGCCGAAAAGGCGAATCAAAAAAGGATTTTCACTGCAAACATGGTTCACTGAACTCCTATAAAAAATAAATAATAGGTGAAGTAATCCCTAACGCAAACGCTGTTTTAAATAGAACTTAGCCATAATTTTAAACAATTGTTACATCAATGCCAAGGCTTAAAAGTCTTTTTTTTGTTTTATCGTCAATTCCGGAATCTGTAATAATTTGGTCAACATCCTCGATGCCACAAATTCTGCCAAATCCTTTTTTGCCAAATTTTGAAGAATCTGCCAAAACAATAATTTTCTGCGCAACGGCAATCATTTGTTTGTTAAGAGAGGCTTCCATGGCGTTTGTTGTGGTCAGGCCATAATCTATGTCAATGCCGTCCACACCTAAAAATAATTTAGTAAACGTAAATTCTGTAAGCATTTTTTCGCCAATGGGCCCAACTACTGATGAAGAACTACGTCTCACCATACCACCTAGTTGTATTACATCAATATTCGGGTTTTCGGCTAAAATAATGGCTGAATTTAAAGAAGCTGTTAAAACGGTGAGGCCCTCTATTTGTTTAATGTGTTTTGCAAATTCAATTACAGAAGTGCCCGAAGCAATAATTATACTGTCCTTGTTCTCTAATTCTGCTGCAGCAGTTATTGCAATAAGAGTTTTTTCTTTAGCATGTATTTTTTCCTTTATATTAACATGGTGTTCTGTAATATATGGATCTGCAGGAATTGCTCTTCCGTGAGACCTAAACAAAAGTTTTCGTGCTTCCAATAATTTTAAATCCTTTCGAATGGTTACGACCGAAACTCCGAAGTCTTCACTTAATTCGTTCACGTTTACATAACCTTTTTGTTCTAATTTATTTAAAATCAACTTATGGCGTTCAATAATGTTTAATGTCATTTTAATTTTCTTTGTGTAGGTAAATATACATTTTGTTTCAAATAAATAAAAATTTATGTAACTGTATTTTCTTTTTGTTTGTTATAATATAGCATATTTTTTCGGTAAACACCCTATAATATATTATATTATTAAAAAATAGCGTAAAATTTTACTGAATAGTATGTGTTTTACTAAAAAATAATAATTATTCATAAAAATAACGGATTGTCAATTAAAAATCAAAAAAAACTTTCGTATTATTTCGTTTTGTTTTAATATTACAAAAAAATTAACAACTCAATAACAATTATTAAATAGAAGAGTAATGAAGAGAAATGAAATGATTGATAAAATTGGCAAGAATACTAAAGAATATGATTTCATAATAATAGGAGGTGGCGCCACCGGAATTGGAATTGCGCTTGAAGCTTCTTCACGTGGCTATTCTGTAGTTTTGCTTGAAAAATCAGATTTCACAAAATCCACTTCCAGTAAAAGTACCAAGTTGGTTCATGGAGGCGTGCGTTATTTGGCGCAAGGCGATGTCGGTTTGGTTAGGGAAGCTGTTGTAGAACGCGGATTACTTACTCAGAATGCTACGCATTTGGTTAAAAGCCAGTCTTTTATCATACCAACGCACGGATTGTTTGATGAGCTTCAATATACAATAGGTTTAACTTTATATGATTTGCTAGCCGGAAAATTAAGTTTAGGAAGGTCTAAGCGCATTTCAAAAGCTAAAACAATCAGTCGTATTTCTACCATAAATCCCGATAAAATATCAGCAGGCGTTGTTTATTATGATGGCCAGTTTGACGATACTCGATTGGCAATTAACGTATTGCAAAGTGCTTCTGAACTGGGTGCAATTGTGCTCAATTATTGTACGGTAACAGGTTTGTTAAAAGATATTGATGGTAATGTTACCGGAGTCAAGTTTTATGATGAAGAAGGAAAAGAGGATTACGAAATAAAAGGAAAGCAGGTGGTAAATGCTACAGGTGTTTTTGCAGATGATGTTTTAAAAATGGATTCTCCAAATGCAGAAAAAACAATTTCTCCTAGTCAAGGTGTTCACTTGGTATTGGATAAGTCGTTTTTGCCTGATGATGATGCTATTATGATTCCTAAAACAGATGATGGCAGGGTTTTGTTTTTAGTGCCTTGGCACGGAAGGGTAGTGGTTGGTACAACAGATACGCCAATTGAAAAGGAATCATTAGAGCCTATAGCTTTAAAAAAAGAAATTGATTTTATTTTGAATACCGCAGCGCGCTATTTAACCAAAGCGCCTAAGCGAAGCGATGTGTTAAGTGTTTTTGCCGGGTTACGACCTTTAGCGTATTCGAAAGATAATGTAAACAAAACGAAAGAAATTTCTAGAAGCCATAAAATATTTGAATCTAAATCTGGATTGCTTACGATTGTGGGAGGTAAATGGACCACTTTTAGAAAAATGGGAGAAGATTTAGTCGATAAAACTGAGCAGAAGAAAGGCTGGGCACACATTCTAACCAAGACCAAACATTTAAAAATTCATGGTTATAAAGAAAATGTTGATTATGAAAATCCTTTATACTTTTATGGTTCTGATGAAAATGATCTTTTGAAATTGGCAAAAGAAGACGGAATGAGTGATTATATTAGTACTTCTCTAAAAATCATCAATGCGCAAGTAGTTTGGGCAGTAAGGTATGAAATGGCACGTAATGTAGAAGATTTTTTGGCTCGTAGAACACGTTGTCAGCTTTTAGACGCCAGGGAAAGCATTAAAATGGCGGCTAAAGTGGCTGAAATTATGGCTGCTGAGTTGGGTGAAGATAAAGCTTGGCAAATTGACCAAGTTAAAGAATATGTACAAGTAACCTCAAATTATATTTTATAATCAATTGATAATCTCAATCATTAATCATTTAAAACCAAATATAATATTATGAATGGCAAGTTAATTTTAGCCTTAGATCAAGGCACAACATCATCCAGAGCGATTTTATTTAACCACAATGGCGAAATTGTTAGAACATCTCAAAAACCATTTGAGCAAATTTTTCCAAAACCAGGATGGGTAGAGCATTGTCCAAATGAAATTTGGTCATCACAAATTTCTGTAGCAGCTGAAGTTGTTGCGCAAGAAGGTGTTACTGGTGAGGGAATTGCAGCTATAGGTATTACAAATCAAAGAGAAACTACTATTGTTTGGGACAGAGAAACTAGCGAACCTATTTATAATGCCATTGTATGGCAAGACAGAAGAACAGCAAAATATTGTGATGAATTAAAAGCCGATGGTCATATTGATATGATTAAAAAGAAAACAGGGCTGGTTTTAGATGCTTATTTTTCTGCAACTAAATTAAAATGGATTCTTGACAATGTTGAAGGAGCAAGAGAAAAGGCTGAAGCAGGTAAATTATGTTTTGGTACTGTTGATACTTGGTTGGTTTGGAAATTGACTAGAGGTAAAATGTTTATTACAGATGTATCAAATGCAAGTAGAACAATGTTATTAAATATTCACACTTTAGAATGGGATGAAGAATTGTTAACATTATTTAATATACCTAGAGCAATTTTACCAAGTGTAAAAGAAAGTAGTGAGATATATGGAACAACTTCCACTACCTTATTTTCTACAAAAATTCCCATTTCAGGTATTGCTGGTGACCAACAAGCCGCATTATTCGGACAAATGTGCACAAAACCGGGAATGGTAAAAAACACGTATGGAACCGGATGCTTCTTGTTGATGAATACTGGAGAAAAAGCAGTTTATTCTAATAATAACTTACTAACAACAATTGGTTGGAAAATTAATGGAAAAACCACATATGCACTGGAAGGAAGTGTATTTGTTGGTGGTGCTGCAATACAATGGACGCGAGATGGGTTGAAAATGGTTAAAACCGCTCCGGGAATTAATCATTTGGCCGAAACTGTAAGTGATAATGGAGGCGTTTAT
This sequence comes from Lutibacter sp., assembly GCA_014859175.1. Classification (GTDB taxonomy): domain Bacteria; phylum Bacteroidota; class Bacteroidia; order Flavobacteriales; family Flavobacteriaceae; genus Lutibacter. Next base: position 4,475 of record JACUUQ010000214.1, read on the forward strand.
TTTGTGCCCGCACTAACTGGTTTGGGTGCGCCTTATTGGGATCAATATGCGCGTGGTGTAATTATGGGTATTACACGAGGT
>JACUUQ010000215.1 GCA_014859175.1 Lutibacter sp.
AACTGTTCTAAAAACAAAAAAAGCCCCTCGTTTCCGAAAAGCTTTTTGTGCGGGCTTCGAGCCTTCCCTCGGCTCCGCTCGGGATAAACTTCTCGCCGCTCCGCCTTATTTAATTCAATCAAACTGTTCTAAAAACAAAAAAAGCCCCTCGTTTCCGAAAAGCTTTTTGTGCGGGCGGAGAGACTCGAACTCTCACACCTTGCGGCACCAGATCCTAAGTCTGGCGTGTCTACCAATTCCACCACGCCCGCAATATTGTGGGTGCAAATATACACAATACTTACAAATTGCAAAGTACATCGCATTCTTTTTTCAATAAAATCAATCAAATAAAAATTACGTAAATTTGAACTTATAAATTTATTAAAATGAAAGATATAAAATCATACGTAAATCAGCATAAAGACCGATTTATTGCCGAGTTAATTGAACTGCTTAAAATACCTTCCGTTAGCGCCGATTCAGCTTATGGCAACGATATTTTAAAAACTGCCGATGCCGTAAAAAATGCCCTTGAAAAAGCGGGCTGCGACAAAGTTGAAATTTGCGAAACTCCAGGAAACCCAATTGTTTACGGAGAAAAAATAATCGACAAAAAATTGCCGATCATTTTGGTGTACGGACATTATGATGTGCAGCCTGCCGACCCAATCGAACTTTGGGATTCACCGCCGTTTGAACCGGTGATCAAAAAAACAGAAATTCATCCCGATGGTGCCATTTTTGCCCGTGGAGCCTGTGACGATAAAGGCCAAATGTATATGCACGTAAAAGCGTTGGAATATATGGTTTCAACCAACCAACTTCCTTGTAATGTAAAGTTTATGATTGAAGGCGAAGAAGAAATTGGTTCTGTAAGTTTGGCTTGGTTTGTTGAACGCAACCACCAAAAATTGGCCAACGACATTATTTTAATTTCCGATACCGGTATGATTTCAAACTCACAGCCATCCATCACCACAGGTTTGCGCGGGTTAAGTTATGTTGAAGTGGAAGTTACCGGGCCAAATCGCGATTTGCATTCGGGTTTGTATGGTGGTGCCGTGGCAAATCCTATCAATATTCTGGCAAAAATGATTGCTTCTTTGCATGATGAAAATAACCGAGTAACCATTCCTGGATTTTATGACAACGTAGCAGATTTATCCAAAGAAGAAAGAACAGAAATGGCAAAAGCGCCGTTTTCGTTAGACGATTATAAAAAAGCTTTGGACATTGAGGAAGTTTACGGCGAAAATGGCTACACCACCAACGAACGCAATTCCATCCGCCCAACGTTGGATGTGAACGGAATTTGGGGAGGCTATATTGGCGAAGGCGCAAAAACAGTGATTGCCAGCAAAGCGCACGCAAAAATTTCTATGCGTTTGGTGCCAAACCAAGATTGGCAGGAAATTACCGAATTATTTAAAAAACACTTCGAAAATATAGCGCCAAAATCAGTAAAAGTAAAAGTGATACCGCATCATGGCGGACAGGGTTACGTTACTCCAATTGACACCATTGGCTACAAAGCCGCAAGCAAAGCCTATCAGGAATCGTTTGGCGTTGCTCCTATTCCACAACGTTCTGGCGGAAGCATTCCTATTGTGGCGCTTTTTGAAAAAGAGCTGAAAAGCAAAACAATCTTAATGGGATTTGGGTTAGACAGCGATGCCATCCATTCGCCCAACGAACATTTTGGGGTCTTTAATTACCTAAAAGGCATTGAAACCATTCCGTTATTTTATAAATATTTTGTGGAGATGTCTTAAAAAAGGTAGCCCAAATTTGCATCGCAAATTTGGGCTACCTTTTTTTATTCTGAATTCCAGCCGTACGGACAAATCCCGACTTGTCCCTACATTTTCTTCACAAACTTCGTCAAAATCACAATTTGAATGCCGTCCACTTTCCCTTCAATATGCTCGGCATTGTCGTAAACCAAAGAAATTTTTCTCACGGCAGTTCCGCGTTTTGCCACCATACTCGATCCTTTTACCGGCAAATCTTTAATTAAAACCACCGTGTCTCCAGTTTCCAAAATCACGCCGTTGCTATCTCTATGCACCACTTTATCATCAGCAACCTCACCCACTCCGCTTGCTTTCGCCCAAGCCAAAGTTTCCTCATCCAAATACAGCATATCCAGCAAATCTTGTGGCCAACCTTCTGCTTTTAAACGTGTTAACATACGCCAAGCCATTGCCTGCACCGCCGGCACTTCGCTCCACATACTGTCATTTAAACAACGCCAATGATTCGCCTCAACCGCATCCGCATTTTCAATTTGATTGCTGCAAGTGGCACAAACCACCACACTGTCATCCTCATTTCCATATTTTGCAGGTTGCACCTCGTAAGCGCTTAAACCCTCTGTTGATCCGCACAATTCACATACAGAACCGCTACGTTCAGCCAATTTTTTCGATATTCCCATAATTTGTTTTAAAAAAAGGCAAAAATACAATTTAAAAACAGCAATCGCAACCACTTTTATAATGCTTAAAATATGGGCGTTCCCTTCGGTCGGGCAGTCCGCTGCAAGTCCTCGCCACGCAAAAAAGCGCGGCTGTGGGCTATCCGCTTCCGTCCCTAACGCAAATTCCGTACTATTCTATGGCTGTCGTTCTAAAAAAATACAGGCTTTTAAAAAGATAACATAATTTAACTTTTTCATTAAACAAAGTGATTCCATAATTATAAAAACTCCTTTTTAACTTTTCAAATGCGCACATCAAGCTTTCGCTGCCATTAATTTTTTCATAACCAATCAGCATTAAAAGAGCGATTGAGTAACTTAAGTTAAAAGTTTTTAAAGTGACTTAAATAACTTAAAAAACTGTTAGTTTTAAACGTAAAGTTTTACGCAAAATTCGCGAAGTTTTTACGCAAAGAAGGTACTGCCAAGATCTATTTTTAAAAACAGATTTTTTGCTTCCCTTCCGCTTTTTACTTGCCTAATTGCGGTTAATTTTTAAAGTAAACGCAGAATTAAACAATTTTTGGCAATTTAAGGACTTAAAGCACGCTATCGCACGCCAAATTCAAAGCAATATTGCACTACCTTTTTTTATCATTAACCTCAACAATTTTAGGGTATTGGCGGTTTGCCCTATCATTTTAAACTAATCCCAATCGGAAGCTTCTAAAGTGAAAATTTGACTCACTTCCACTTCAAAAATTTGAGCCAATCGCAAAGACAAAACGGTTGACGGAACATATTTTCCCAATTCCATAGCATTAATTGTTTGCCTGCTAACTTTTGCCAGTTTAGCCAAATCAGCTTGCGTTATATTTTTTTTTGCCCGTTCAACTTTAATGCTATTCTTCATCACTCGCTAATTTTTTAATTTTATCAATCTGCCAATTAAATCTAATGATAAAAAATAATAAAACGGTGAACATATTAAATATCATCACCCATAAAAAGGAGAAATCGTAAATAAATAAAAACGAAAACAAAAGAATGCCGTAGTTAAAATAAACCGCCCAAACCAAAGATTCCAATCTAATTTTTGAAATATACTCATCCTCCAATTTCTCTTTTGAAAAAGCCACCAATAAAGCGCTGACAATAATTAAAATTCCAAGGATCTCGTTGAGCATATTATTTTTTACCATTCCTGTTAATTTTTTGTCTTTAAATAATTCATCAATAAATAGCGCAGGAACATTAAAGTCTAAAAATTTTGGCTCATATTCAACAATAAGCGTTATTAAACCAATAATTGCAGAAGGAATAAGCACAAACAACCCAATTTTTTTGAACTTATTGGGAAATAAATAATTGATTTTCATAAGTTGATGATTTACTTTATATCAAAAGTAAAACAAATTAATCAAAAAGACAAATATTCTTTACATTTAGTAAAACAAATAATACAGAAAAAAAGTCGTATAAAATTAATGACCCGTACAAAGCTCCTTTCTAAAATTCTTGCCAATTTTATTTTTGTTGTGCATTTGCTAAATTTAGCGTTTAAACTTTAACGCCTAATTCACACAAATAATCGTGAAAAATCGGTGGCATTACTGCATAACAACAAAAATTTATACGTTTAAAAAGCAGTGTACAATTACAAAAAAGGCTAAGTTCTATTTAAAACAGCATTTGCGTATTCTATGATAAAAATTCAGTGGAAATTATAAAAGAAATTCAATCGAATTTTGCATTTAACCACAATTAGCGCAATAAAAAAAACACAAAGAAAAAAGAAAATTTTGGATTTACGTTTAAAGATTGACGCCCTTCAACTACGCTCAGGATAACAAATTTTACCATGTCGATATTTTTAATTCTAAAACAAATCGTATCCCGATAAATCGGGACAAAAATCGTCAATCGTAATTGTAGTTGCGTATTCTATAATAGTAACCTAACAAAAGTATTAAAAATACCATTTAAACAAAATTTGATTTAACCGCAATGAACGCAAGAAAAAAACCGCAAATTTCGTAAAGCATTATACGTAATTCATTTTCGTTTTTTTGTGTAATTTGCGTTAGGGATTGCAGTGAAAATCCT
>JACUUQ010000216.1 GCA_014859175.1 Lutibacter sp.
TTTAAGTCGCCGCGCAATTGTTTGCAGCTCATCACATCGTGCGCGCCACCATAAGATTTACGCAGTGTAATGGTCACTTTTGGAACGGTGGCTTCACCGTAAGCAAACAATAATTTGGCGCCGTGAAGAATAATGCCGCCATATTCTTGTCCGGTTCCGGGCAAAAATCCGGGAACATCCACCAAGGTTACAATTGGGATATTGAAAGCATCACAAAAACGAACAAAACGTGCCGCTTTCCTTGAAGACTCGCAATCTAAAACGCCGGCATAATATTTTGGCTGATTTCCAACGATACCTACTGTGCGGCCATTGAATCTTGCAAATCCAACAACAATATTTCGGGCATAGTTTCTGTGTACTTCTAAAAATTCAGCGTTATCAGTAATTGTAGTAATCACGTCAAGGATATCATAAGGCTGGTTCGGATTTTCAGGAATAATTTGATTTAGCACATCTTCCAACCTGTCAATTGGATCGTCACATTTAAGGCTTGGCGGTTCTTCGAGATTGTTTGAAGGCAGGTAACTGATCAGTTTTCTGATGAGTAACAGGTTTTCTTCATCGTTTTCAGCAAGAAAATGCGAAACGCCCGATTTTGTGGAATGGATTTGGGCACCACCCAATTCTTCGGCACTTACCACTTCACCTGTAACTGCCTGCACCACTTTTGGCCCCGTAACAAACATATAACTTGTTTTGTCGGTCATGATGGTGAAATCGGTCAACGCGGGAGAATAAACCGCACCACCGGCACAAGGTCCTAAAATGGAAGAGATTTGCGGAATGACGCCAGAAGCCATAATGTTTCTTTGGAAAATTTCGGCATAACCGGCCAGCGATCTAACGCCTTCCTGAATACGTGCGCCGCCACTGTCGTTCAATCCAATTACGGGAACGCCAATTTTCATGGCCATATCCATAATTTTGCAAATTTTTAATGCGTAGGTTTCAGATAGCGATCCACCAAAAACGGTGAAATCTTGTGAGAATACATAAACAATTCTGCCGTCAATGGTTCCGTGACCTGTAATAACGCCATCAGACAGGTAAATTTCTTTATCCAGCCCAAATGATTTTGTTCTGTGGGTTACAAACATATCGAATTCTTCAAAACTGTTTTCATCCAATAGAATGTCTATGCGTTCGCGTGCGGTTAATTTTCCTTTTGCATGTTGGGCTTCAATGCGTTTTTCGCCGCCGCCCAGTCTTGCTTCAACTCTTTTTGCAATGAGTTCGTTAATTTTATCTTGATTTGCCATTATTATATAATTTTCTTATCTTTTTATGCTGATGAATTTTCTCTGCCTTCTATGATTGGCGAAAGTGTTGCTATTTTTGTTTTGAACAAAGCTCCGTTAGCACGCCGTGGGTTGATTTCGGATGCAAAAAACCGATATTCAATCCTTCAGCGCCTTTGCGCGATTCCTTGTCCACCAATACCGCACCGCGCTGCTCAGCCAATTTTAAGGCTTCTGTGGCGTTGTCAACGGCAAAAGCGATGTGGTGAATTCCTTGTCCTTTTTTGGCGATGAATTTGCCAATGGGCCCATCGGGCGAAGTGCTTTCCAGCAATTCAATTTTTGTGTTACCTACCAAAAAAAAGGCTGTTTTCACCTTTTGGTCAACAACCTCTTCTACCGCATAACATTTTAATCCCAATACTTCTTCATAGTATTTAATGGATTCTTTTAGGCTTTCTACTGCTATCCCAATGTGTTCTATTTGTGAAATATTCATTAATACAGGTGTTTTAGACATTAAATTTTAATTAATCCCAAAATAGAGGGTTAATTTTTGAAGTTTTCCAAATTATACAGTAAATTTAATTAATACTAAAAGTTAAAAAGATGACAGATGTCATATAATTGATTAAACTGCTAAAACGTTTTAGTTTTTTAAGCAATTAATTATCAGTCAGTTAATTTTATGGATGTTGGTTATTTTTAAGCAATTTTTAGCGCCAAATTAAATGAGGAAAAAAAAGGATTTTAAAACAGAAAGCCCCAAATTTAATTCGGGGCTTTCTTTAAGAAGGTGTTCTATTGCTTATAAGGCATCGTATTTTACCTGTAAATTCTTTAGCATACTGGCTGAAATTTTTTCAAGGTCAAATTGATGTTCCCATCCCCAATCTTTACGGGCTTGTGAATCATCAATGCTGCTCGGCCAACTGTCGGCAATGCTTTGTCTGAAATCAGAATGGTACGAAATGTCAAATTTTGGAATGAAATTTTTAATCTCTTCGGCAATTTCTTTGGGCGTAAAACTGATGGCCGCCAAATTGTAGGATGATCTTATTTTTACTTGTTCAGCAGGTGCATTCATAATTTTAAGGGTCGCATCAATAGCATCATCCATAAACATCATCGGCAATTTGGTGTCTTTATTTAAAAACGAATCGTAATTGCCTTTTTGCAATGCTTTATGGTAAATTTCGATGGCATAATCTGTGGTGCCGCCGCCCGGACTTGTTTTCCAGCTGATGATTCCCGGATAACGAACGCTTCTTACGTCCACACCAAATTTATTGAAGTAATATTCGCACCAGCGTTCGCCGGCAAGTTTGCTTATTCCGTAAACTGTTGTTGGCGCCATCACGGTTTCTTGTGGCGTATTTTCTTTTGGTGTTGTTGGTCCGAATACGGCAATGGAGCTGGGCCAAAACACTTTTTTAATTTTTCCTTCTTTCGCTAGATTAAGTATATTAAAAAGCGAATTCATATTGAGTTCCCACGCTTTTGCCGGGAATTTTTCACCGGTGGCGGAAAGCATGGCTGCCATTAAATACACTTCGTTTATCGCATATTTATCAATAACGGCAGCAATTTGGCCATAATCCAAGGCATTGATGAATTCAAAAGGGCCCGACTGCATTAATTCTACACTTCCCTCGCTGATGTCGGAGGCAATTACGGCGTTTTTTCCAAGATTTTCGCGTAATTTTAAGGTTAATTCAGTGCCGATTTGTCCGCATGCGCCAATAATTAAAATGCTTTTATCCATAGAGCCAATATCCTTGTTATTAAGGTAGCAAATATACTGAAAATTAAAATTTTAGTTTATTTCGAATTGTTTTTTATCAAATTATTAATTTTTATTTAAAATAGTGTAATAATTAGTATTTTTGACGTTAATAAGTTTTACAATGAAGTACGTAATCCCTTTTTTATTAATTATTTTATTGACAGGTTTTTCCTGCAACAAAAATAAAGATGTGCAGGAAGTTTCTGAAATAGCCGATTCTTTAAAATTGGACGCGAATCGCATAGAAAACAGGATTGGTGAAACGTTGATTCCTGAAGCAAAAGCAGTTTTGGACAATTGGGACGAGTACCAGCTTGTTGATGAAATGCTTTTAAAATATTATAGCATCAACACGTTGGAAGCGCTTAGCAACGCAGATGAACTTTCCCGATTGGTGAAGATGATGAAAGATTCCATCAAAATTGATAATTTAAAAAAACCGAATATCATCGCACGAATTAATGTGTTGGAAAATGAAACGTTGCGTTTGGCTGATATGGCCACAATTCCTTCAATTTCAAAAGAAGAAGTGAAAGAGGAAGTCATCAATATCTTGGCAATTTATTCCGCTATGAATTCAAAAATAAACACTATTTATCATGCTGAAAGTATGCAAAAAAGGTTAGAGGTTGATACGGAAGTGCCTGTTAATATTCAAAAAACAACACCGCCGCCCTACTTGAAAATAGATCGGACAAATAGTTATAATAATCTCATAGAAAAACAATGATAAAAAAAGTTTTCATAGTTATTTTCATCGTCGTGTTTTCTGCCTGTGAAAATAAAAAACCCAGTGCTGAAATCGTAAATGTTGTTGCGGAAAAAGAAGCCATTAACACCATGTTGGATGCTTGGCACAAAAGCGCGTCTGAAGCAGCATACGATTCTTATTTTAAATCCATGGCCAAAGCAAGTGTTTTTATAGGAACCGACGCGTCAGAAAATTGGAGCAAAAAAGATTTTAAAGCCTTCAGCAAACCGTTTTTTGATCGCGGCAAGGCCTGGGATTTTAAATCGCTTGAACGCAATGTTTATATTGCTGCCGATGCAAAGACCGCTTGGTTTGATGAACTTTTGGATACCTGGATGGGTGTTTGCAGAGGATCTGGCGTTTTGGCAAAAACGGAAGACGGATGGAAAATTGAACATTATGTGCTTTCGGTAACCATTCCAAATGAAAATATTGATGCGGTTATTGCGATAAAAAAAGAAAAGGATTCGATAATTGTAACCAATTTAAAAAAGAAAGGCTAAGTGCTATTTAAAACAGCATTTGCGTATTCTATGATAGATACCTAATAAAAATATTAAAAATACCATTCAAACAAAATTTGATTTAACCGCAATGAACGCAAGAAAAAAACCGCAAAGTTCGCAAAGCATTATACTTAATTCATTTTCGTTTTTTTGTGTAATTTGGTTAGGGATTACTTCACCTATTATTTGTTTTTTATAGGTGTTCAGTGAACCATGT
>JACUUQ010000020.1 GCA_014859175.1 Lutibacter sp.
ATTGTGCTGGCCGCTACCAACAGGGCCGATATTTTGGACAAAGCGTTGTTGCGTCCCGGCAGGTTTGACCGCCATATTTATTTGGAATTGCCCACCAAACAAGAACGAATGGAAATATTTGAAGTCCACCTGCGCCCTTTAACATTAGCAAAAGATGTTGACGTACAATTATTGGCGTCCTTAAGTCCGGGATTTTCGGGTGCCGATATTGCAAACATTTGCAATGAAGCCGCACTTATTGCCGCACGCAAAAAAAAGGAAGCGGTGGCACAGGAAGATTTTATGGAAGCACGTGACCGAGTTGTGGGCGGATTGGAAAGAAAAGGCAAAATTATTTCGCCTAAAGAAAAGGAAATCGTTGCGTATCATGAAGCCGGGCATGCCGTGGCAAGCTGGTTTTTGAAAAACGTGGATGCCTTGGTAAAAGTTTCCATTATTCCACGGGGAAAATCGTTGGGTTCGGCCTGGTATCTTCCTGAGGAACACCAAATTGTGACCAAAGCCAAATTTATAGACCAACTTTGTGCCGCATTGGGCGGACGGGCAGCAGAAGAAATTATTTTCAATGAAGTGTCGTCGGGCGCTTTGGACGATTTGGAAAAAGTAACCAAACAAGCTTATACCATGGTGGCTTATTACGGATTGAACGATAAAATTGGTCCTCTTAGTTTTTACGATTCCACAGGCGAAAATGAGCGATTTTTGGGAAAACCTTACAGCGAAAATATGGCGATGATTATTGACAAAGAAGTGCAGGAATTGGTGATTTCATCTTACAACAAAACCGTAGAATTGTTATTGAAACACCAAAACAAATTGGAAAGTTTGGGACAACTGCTGTTGAAAAAGGAAGTGGTTTATTTGGAAGACCTTGAGAAAATATTGGGAAAAAGAACCAAAGAAATTCCGGTTTATGCGAAGGATTGATAAAAGTAGGGGCAGGTCGCGACCTGTCCGTTCAAATAATTGAAAATTTGTCTCTTGCGTAAAGATAGGGGTGTGTAAAAGTTAAAAGCCGGAAGCCGGAAGTCCGAAGACGGAAGTTTTAATTGTGAATATGTTATTAGATCAATCAACCTCCCTTTCTCCCGATAGATCGGGATTAGAACGGGAGGTTGGGGATAGGATAAAAAGCATTTAGATAAAAATAAATTTAAAACACTTTATGATGGAACGAGATGTCATTTTTAATTCGGATTTACATTTTGAGCACAAACAATGGAGACGTGAGCTCCTTTTTTGGGAAGATGAACTAAAATCCCTAAATAGAAGGTTGAGCGAGTTGGTGTTGCGGTGGACAAACAAAGAGATGTTGGCGCAATTGGAGCGTTTTCAAAATCAGTTTGTCATTCAGGAAAATGTGATAAATGAGTTACAGGAGCTTATTAATTTACATGAAACCAATATCGCAGAGCATACCAAAAAAGGGGAGGACGTGCTCACTCAACAGCTTGTTAAAAAGCATATTGAATTTAGAAACCAAATGGATACACAAAGAATTTTATACAGCGAACTGAAAAGGAATTTTTTTCGATTTCTTTCAAAATATATGTGAAAAAAAGTTAGAAGTCCGAAGTCCGAAGACGGAAGACCGAAGTTTAACAAATAACAAATAACGCATAACAAATAACTTATAACCAATAACAAACAAATAACCAATAACCAATAACGCCTAACATATAACACATTAATGGACTTAAATTTTTTAATTCAAACAGAAACCGGCCAGCTTGCAGAATTCGATTTTGTGATTAGAATGTTGGTGACTGCCGGTATTGGTTTTGTGTTGGGTTTAGAGCGTGAATTTTCTCAATATGCCGAAAGTACTGAAATTTTTGCTGGTTTGCGAACCTTTATGTTGGTTGCGCTGTTGGGTTTTTTAACCGCGTTTTTGGGAACGGCATTTTCTAAGTGGATTTTTATTGCGGGTTTTTTAAGTGTTGTAAGCATTGTCGCCATTTCTTTTTGGGTAACGTCAAATAAAGGAAATATAGGAAGCACCACAGAGTTTGCCATTATTTTTACTTTTTTGTTGGGTGGCCTGGTGTTTACCGGCAATATCAATTTGAGTTTGGCGCTTACTGTAATTACCGTAGTTTTATTGTCGTTAAAGGTAACTTTAAGAACTATGATTGGGCAACTCACCCAAAAAGAGTTGTTTGCTTTTGTGCGTTTTGCGGTGATAGCGCTTTTAATATTGCCTTTTTTACCCAACCAATTTTATGGGCCTTATGCAGTAATCAATCCTAGAGAAGTGGGCTGGGTGATTGTATTAACATCAGGAATCGGTTTTTTTGGCTATATTTTAATGAAATTTTTAGGCGCTGACCGGGGTATTTTGTTAACCAGTATTTTGGGCGGTTTGGTATCGAGCACCTTAGTTACCTTTACGTTTTCAAAAAAAAGCAAAGAAACGCCCCAACTTTCTAAAAATTATGCAGTAGGCATTTTTGCAGCAGCCACCATTATGGTTATCAGAATGTTTTTGATGGTTTATATTTTTAACAAAGCCATGCTTGTTGGGCTAATAATTCCTTTATTAATTGTGCTTTTAACCGCCTTTGGCGTCGCCTTGTTTTTTTACAAAAGCCATTTTGCAAAACCTCAAACAATCGCTAAAATAGTGTTGGGCGATCCGCTAAATATTAAAAATGCGGTGTTTTTTGGACTTTTTTATATGGGAATTTTGTTGTTGGTAAGCTACGCCAATGCTATTTACGGCACAAAGGGAATTTATGTGTCAAGTGCTATAAGCGCATTAACTGATATTGATGCCATTGCCATTTCGGTTTCTAAACTGGGCGGCGCCACCATGGATTTATTAATTGCCCAAAACGCCATTTTAATTGCCGCATTGTCTAATACCATTGTGAAAATAGGCATCGCTGTTTTTACGGGAAGCCGACAACTGAAAAAATATGTGCTGATAGGTTACGGTTTTATTTTTATTGCAGGAATTGTTGGCTTTTTGGTTTTGAATGCCTAGGCTTATCCAATTGATTTTTTTTAATGCTAAACTGGTAATTTTAAAAGAACCACATCTTTTGAAATTATTAAGGCATCTTTTAACATCAGAGTTAACTATTTTATTAATTGGGCATCACTGATTGGGTAATTTGACAAACTTTTTAATATTTTATTTTTAAAAACTAATGTTTTCTACAGCAATAATTACCTCATTTTTTTGATTGTCCACTCTTTTTAGAATTCTATCTAAATAGTCATCACCAAATTGGTTTCTAATCCAATTAATTTCATTTGTTAATGCTTTTATTTCTTTTTCACTGGAGTTTAAATCAATTGTTTTTCTGCCTAATCTTCCAAGGGTTCTCACTGATAGCGTGTGGTATTTTTTTAGGTCTTTGATCAGCATTTTTATGAAGTTTGCCAAATTTTCCTCATTACCTGATAACAATTTCAGATATACTTTTAAATTTTCCAGGGCTTTCGACTCCAGGGCTATGTCACTTCTCCCTGTTCTAATATTAGGTTTGAATGTTTTTATATTTTCATAATTCTTCCAGAAGAATTTTGACAGTGGCAATTTGTTTTCTTCAAATTCACATTGTGTATTCCCTAATAACTCTTCAAAAGTTACTTCAATGACATCTTCTTTAGGACCTTCTTCTTTTACGATAACTTGAGCAAAAAGGCTTAATCCTTTTTTTCTCAGCACATTTAATTGATATTTTTCAAAAGCTTTTGCTGTTTTAACTCTTGTTGGTAAAGTACTAATCTTTTTAATTACCTCCGGATATTGCTCTTCAATATCTTTGAATGTGTTTCTAATGTGCGTTGAAGTATTTACTTCACTTCCTTCATCAGGGTTTTGGTTGATTTTATTGAATAGGCCAGAAGCTGTTGGTTCTTCCTCAACATCAAAAATTTTGGCATCCTCACCCAATGAACTATGAATAAGAAACATTTTTTGAGCAGCAATTTCTCTTGATTTTACAATGTCAGCACCTATTTCAGATGGAAAGAAGTTATAAATGTACAATTCATCAAATACCTTTGCTCCAATACGATTTATACGACCTACTCTTTGAATAACTCTTGTTGGATTCCAAGGAATATCATAATTTATAATGGCACCAGCTCTATTTAGATTAAATCCTTCTGATAGTTTATCACTTGTTATCAATACATCAAAATGATTGGTTTGTGTTCCTTTGTATTGGGCATTGTAATCTGTGTTCAAGCTTTTAGCCAATTCTTTTGAGACTTTACCATCACAAACCAGTAATCTGTTACCAAATGCCTCACGGAATTTCCCCTCTAAATGTTTTATGGTATCTACATATTCCGAAAACAAAATCACTTTTCGGTTTTTATCTGTCTCCAGAATTGATTTTATTTCGTGAATAATTCCTTCTCTTTTAGGATCGTTTTCTACAATTTTTAGTCTTTTTAATTGCTCTTTGATTTCTTGAAAAACAACTATATCACTTTCAATATCCGAAAGGAATTCTATTTTTTTTTGAAAATCATTTACATCATAAACTGTATTGTTTTTTGGGACTTTCTTGGATAATAAGGCTTTCGAATATTCATCTAAAACTCTATCTATATCATCTTCCTCATAATATTGAATCTTTTCAATTAATTTTCGATCTAAAATGTATTTTCCTCCTGATTTTTCTATAAAATCTTTAACCAATAAGTGAACATTTAAAAATCGGTCAATTGATTGACTGAACGCACCAAAGGAACTTTCGAAACGCTTTACCAACAAACGTCTCATAAAGTCAAATAAGTTTTGTTGTTGCTGGAATTGTCTATTTCCTTGTTCGTCTAATTTTTCTTCATCAACAATTTTTTCGTAACTGAATGGCTGATAAATTGCTCCTTTGAACCTTCCGTTTTCTTCAAAATATTCATTTAAAATTCTGTCGTAGAAAGTACTTTGATCGGGAGTTAAACGATAAAATAATTCTATTGGATCATTTACTTTTGATAATTCCGTAACTTCTTGCGCATACACATAATCTTGTTGCAAATCCAATCGATTGCGTCTAATTACTACAGATGAAATTATATTTTTTATTTGATTGGCTAAAACTTTGGTTTCATTTCTAACGACAGTTACATCAATAGGTAACTCTTTGCCTAACATTGTCGTATAAAGTATTTCGGCTCTATGTCTTTTTTTAGGGTCTTTAGAATTACAGTTTTTAATAATATCTGAAAGCCTTTTGTATTTGAATGAATATGCTCTAAACAATCCTTCTAAATTATCGTCAATAGTTATTCCTGATTTACCCGGAACAATAAATAATTTCAACAACGAAAAAATGTCGGATGGTGAATTGTTAAAAGGTGTGGCTGTTAATAATATAACGATTCTGTCTCTACAGATGGTTAGTAATGCTTCGTAATCGGCAGTGTCCTGATTTCTGAAATAATGTGCTTCATCGACAAGTACCACTTCAATTCCTTTGGTTTGAATAGTGTCTGCCAAATCTTCTAATTTACCCCGACTTTCAACTTCCCAATCATACAACTTAAACTCATTGATATATCCCCACCAGCCCGTGTTGTATGTTTTGTCTCCAATCAATCCCGGAGGGCAAATAACCATTCCTCTTTTACCTAAATTTTTGGCTATTAGCGAAGCAATTACAGATTTGCCTAAACCTACCACATCTGCAATAATAACTCCGTTGTATTCCTCGATTATTGATAAAGCTTGATTCGCTGCATCTGTTTGATAACTGTATTTTTTATATCCAATTTCCTCCAGTAGATTTTCTACTTCGGGTTTAATTTGTTTTATTTGTTGTAAATCTAAATATGTTTTTAGTATTAAAACATACGCTTCAAATGGTGTTACTGACGCTGCTTGTGATTTGTGCTGAATGAATTGAATAAGGAATTCTTTTCTGCTTTCGATTTCTGAAATTGGAATGGCCCGTTCCCATAATTCATCAAAATACGTTTCGGCATCTACAAAACCATAATCTTTTATCTCTACATTAAATTCTTCCTGACCTGATAAACCGGCACGCGTTAAATTGCTGCTTCCTGTAATGAACTGACCAGTCATTGCCTGAATATTTGCCTGTTCTTCGTTTAAACGGAATAGGTATAACTTAGCGTGGTTTGAATTTTCTGTTTTACGAATGATTAATCGTTTTTCGTTTAGCATTTGCAGAAAGAATTCCACTTGGTTGTAGAATGCTTCTGTGTCCATTTCTTCATTGTTTATGGCATTTCCCATTGAAGTCATAAACTGGTTGAATTGGTCGTCTTGTGATTGTTCATCTTCCTGACTTCCGTGTTCAACAATTTTGTTTAGGATTTGATCTACTTGAAGACCTACCATTAATTTTAATGTCAGGTTTTCGTTCTTTTTTAGGTTTTCAAAGAGTTCCTGCCAACCTGAAAAGTAAAAGAAACCCACTAAAAATTTAAGTTCGTCACTAATGCTGATTAATGTATTTAACCTGCCTTTTAGTGATTTATGGGTTTTATTATTGGTTATGAAATTGTTTGCCATTCTATTTTTAATATTTTCTACTATTGGTTTTTTATAATTATTCTCCTTAACACATAACCTAGGTTATGTGTTAAGGATTTTGGGGTTCTGTGTTAAGCGTATTCCCCGATGTTTTTAGTAAAATAGCTTCTGTTATAAGCAATCTCGAATTACACCTTCATTTACACCTTCACTTACACCCTCACAAATTTTATATTAATCAACTACTTTTATAACTTCTTTAACTTCTATTCTATTAATAATTCTACTTCTATATTGAGCATCTTATTGAGCATTATATTGATTATATCGCAGCATTTACTCAATATAATATCTTGTCCATTTATTTACTCCTTTAGATTTAATAACTTCATTTTCAATCATAGATTTTATAGTTCGTCTTATTTTATGTTGATTAATCTCTTTACCTATTCGTTCGTGAACCTCACTAAAAGATGTATTAGGATTGGATTTTATATCAGTATATAACAACTCTTGCAATCTATGATCTTCAATAGCTTTTAAGTTCGTTTTAGCTTTAAAATTTAATTGTCTAAGATATTCAGGATTAACAAAGTATTGTTTTCCTTTAGTTTTACCTTTACTTTCAATAAGCTTTAATTCAACTAATCTTCCTATCCAACTTCTTAATCCTTGTTCATCATTTTGGTTTAATAGTTTGGAAATTTCTAATGCCGATAAAGTATTGTGTTGAGCAATAACACCAAGTGCTATAATTTCTCTTTGTTTTAATTGGTATTCTTGACTTGCTTTGTCCATTAACTGAACAACTGATTTACTAATGAATTGTTTTTGAATTGTTACAGTAACTCTGTCATTAAAATCATTAACAACTGGTATAGGTTTACCCGTTCCTAATAATTTTTCGTAAATTAAATCATAACCACTACCTTCTCTTTCTATCAATCCCAAATCATAAAACACTTTTGACAAATGCTCATTTCTTCTAACAGATTGAATTAAAATATTTGAAGGCGTAACACCATAAGGTAATCTGCCTGGACTGTGTATCTCTAATTTATCCTGAAAAATATTAATGAATATATCTCCTCTGGTAGTATAAACTCTGTGAACTAAAGCATTTGCAACTAACTCACGAACAACCTCAAGTGGAAAAAACGGAATATTTTTTCTAAAAATACCATCTGATATTTCAATACTTTCTTTCCAATCCGGTACGTCATTAATTATTTTTTCTAATAACTCTTTTGGATTGTCACTATAATCATCCAGTACCAATTTCCAAACTTTTTGCTCTTGGTCATTGTATCTGATTACCTGAATTGCTGGAGCATATAAAAGAGAAGCTCTATCATTTCTTTTACCAATCCACAGAATACCTAGATTAGTGAGGTAGTTGTCTTTAATGAAAAGATAATATTCTAAAAGTTCATCATCTGTTTTTTGCTTAACAAATGAACTAACTCTTTCAGAACTCCTGATGCTTTTTAAAAAATCATTTTTCTTTTCTATATCAACATTATCTTTATTAATCCTCTTATTGGTTTGTAATTCCCAAACAAAAGCATTTTTTTCGGCTGCTAATCGTCCCATTTCATCCGGAGGAATAGGCCTGCATTCATCATCAATCCTAATGTAATATTTACCATCGGTAGTGGAAGCTATGGTCTGTGCATTTCTAAAAACTTGCACTTTTATGTAATCCGATTTATTATCTGCAACCAATATATTTACTGAAATACTAACATTTATTGTTCTGTAAGCAATGTTTTTATGTATTTTTTCAGCAATGTTTTTATCTTTTACAATTTGTTTTAGTGGCGGAACAGAAGCATCATCTTCTATCCCAATTAAAATATCGCCACCTCTTGCATTGGCAAAAGCAACACAGTCTTTCGCTAATTCATCCCAATCAGTCTTATTCCCTTTTAGGAAAGTAATGGATTTTTTATCTAAATAATTGTGCTCTTCCATAATTAATTAATCATTTTATGTTCCCCTCATCAATGAGGGGAACATATCTATTTATTTTAATAAACCTTTTGTTTACAGAGGTTTACCCTTAGATTATTTTTAGTTTTTTTATTAACTTTTTAAACTGTAAACACTTCATACTCCTTCTTACTCAGCCTAAACGTTGGCTCTACAACCAATACTTCTTCATAATCTAGTTCATAGAGTTTGTAAACCATAACATTTAATTTGCTATTTAAATCATCATATACATCTGTTCCAAAAGTCCCTTCTAAATCGAGTATTACTTTATCAAATAAATGAATTTGATGTTTAATAGGAAATGAAATTGGAAGAGTTTCTAAAAATGTTTTAGAAATATTAACAGTTAAACTTGAATTATTTGAAAAGTTGTTAGCGTAAAACCAATTAATTAATTTTGAATTAAGTAATCCTGTAAAAAATTCATAACAGTCTTTATATTCATTTTTTAAAACTATATTATTTGTGGAAGCAAATGATTTTCTTTTTTTCTGATCAATAGCTGCAACTAGTGGCATAGTTCCTCCACTAATTCTTTGCATCACAATTTTCTTTGGTTCTTCCCATAAATAATCAGGTCGCTTTCTGTGGATTTCATTCAAATTCCAAATAATATGATTACTTGCATCATTTATTTTAAATCTTTTAATATCTTTTCCTTCTAAAAGTTCAAATGTATTATTCTTTTTTTGAGGAAAAATCAAATGTTTGTGTGCCACAATACCCTCGATAATATCAACACAGTAGTTACCAAAATCAACTTTATTTTCTTTAATTTTATTACTTAAAGAAAGTTGCTTCTCATCAAGCATTATATTAAAAGTATAACTTGTATTTTTTAAAAAATCATCTCGATTAATATTTTTTAAATTATAAATTTTATCAGATAAAGATTTAACATCAGTAACTATTTTCGTTTCAAAATTTTCTATATTATTTCCAATTTGAAATAAAATTGTTGAGGCAGTAACTTTATCAAAAATACCAGCACCAAGATCAACAATGGAATAAATATTGTTGTTTTTTAGAATATCATATCTAATAGTATCAAATACAGTACCTCTCAATAAATTATTTGGAATAATAAAATTTAGACTTCCGTTTGGCGTTATCATATTTTTGCCATTCAAAATAAATAAAGCAAATAAATTTATTTTTCCCGACTGAGTTGATTTAGATTTTATTTTATCTTTAGGTGTAGATAATTTTAAAAAGTAATTATCATTGACATATTTTTTAAAATCTAATCCAAAATTCACATCTCTTGTATATACATAAGGAGGGTTCCCTATAATCACATCAAATTTTTCTACTCCAAACATCCAATCTGGGTCAAACCAAGTGGAGCTTTCGTTGCTAAAGGGTTTCCAAGCCGATAATTGCTGTGCTCGTTTGTTTTGGCCCCCAGATTTAATTTCATTTTTATATATCAGTGTTTGTAATTTTTCAAAATCTGTTTTTAATTTTTGTTTATCATTTGGACTAGCTTGCAAATAAGTATTTCGTATTTTCTGTAATTGTTCTTGTAACTCTTCTGTCTCACCAAAATCAAAAGAAGTTTGTTGTTTTTCTGCTTCCAAACCAATAAGCGTGTTAGCCGTAACAAACTTAAATTCCAAGTTAGGTAATGGTTCAATACCTCTATTTTCAGCCTTATCATCTATATTTTCATCAATAATCAACGAAAGGAAACTTCTTAATTTTGATATTTCCGCGGCAATGGGTTGTATATCTATCCCATAAATAGAATGTTGGATTACACCCAGTTTACGGATATAATCACTATTGGCTTGGTTGAGTTTTGCTTCCATTGCTTTTTTAACCAAAGCATTATCTATTTTTTCCAATTGTTTTGCTTTCCACCAAACGGCATTTTTGTCCAACTTTTTAAGTAATCCAATAATTTTGTGCAAAACACCCATTGGGAAAGCTCCTGAACCACAAGCAGGGTCTAAAATCTTTACATCACTTAACGCTTCAAGTATGGCTATGGTTTGCTTTTCATCAAAAGGGTTTTCGGTGTCGTCTTTAAGCAATATTTCTAACTGCTCTTCGTCTTCAATCTTGGTTTTGGTTTTGATGTACTGCAATAATGATTGTTCTACCATATAATCAACAATCTCGCGAGGTGTATAGAAACTACCTGTAGATTTACGCGCACTTTTTTCGGTATCTGGGTCAATCTCTGCCAATAGATTTTCGAAAATAGTTCCCAACATTTCCGGGTCAATACTTACTTCAAAATCATTGATGCTGTTTTCATCAATGGTGAAATTGTATTGTTCCAATACTTCGAAAAAATCCTTAAACCAAGTATTAGGAATGTTTAAAGCAAAATTTTGACTATGAATACCTTTGTGATTCTTTGGGAAAAAGTCATCTACCTGAGCTTCAAAAAGGCCACCATTTAAGAAAGGCACCGATTCTTGACCATTAGGCAAATCATAGGGTTTTCTATCTTTTTGTTTTTTATTCAATATTAAAAAGAATAATTTTTCTATTATAGAATGGTAGTAATTATGTTGTTGATTGTTTACTTCCGCTACCATTTTGGAAGAAAGCCATTCTTCCGGAATTAATGGTAATCCACTATCAGATTTTTTGTTTTTTAGAAACCAACAAAAAATAGTTCTACCAATTAATCGTACTGCAAACTCTTGATATACTTTTCTGTTTTCTTTGGGTGTAGATGGCAGTTGCAAACAGGAGTCGAAAGAAACTTCTTTTTTATTGATGCTTACTTTTCCACCTATAAGGCTATAAAAAGCAGTTGCAATCTCTTCATAGAATTTTTTGTTTAATTTTTCAACACTAAACGCTTCTTGAATGTCTTCTAATGAGCTAAAATTACATCCGTTAATTCTGTTCTTAAAAGTCTTGTTGGTTCTTGATGGCTCTACAAAATAAGTATAACGCTTCCAGTTGGAGAATTTTTGGTCCTTGTTTCCATAGTTTTTTCGGATAAATGAAAATCTAAAACAGCCATTGTTATCATAGAAAATAAAAATAGCTCCATCTTTAAAATCTTCTTTCAGGACTTTTTTGGCAATTTCAAATTGTTTTTTCTTGGATGAACGTTCAGACAATACACCTTGAAATTTACAAGTAAAAATAATTAATTCGTCTGAGTTTTTAAATTCAACTTCTCCTGTTTTTTTTAGGTCAGTAAAGTTTGTAAAATCTTTGTCCGTGAGTATATAATTAAAATTCTCGCTGTTAGGAGAAAAGGATGAGATTTTAGATTTGAAAAAATCAGCAACAGATTTTATCGAAAAATTATGAATAAGGTTGTCCATTAAGGTGACAATTTAGGGCTAGAAATTTATTTTTACATAGCTAAGATGTAAATATATGAAAAAAGAAAAAAGAAATTAGAATATTTTGGGTTACTTAATTTATGTTGAAGGAAGCAAATAAAAAAGCTCCTGAAATTTTCAGAATCTTGTAAACTTTAATTGGTGATTAGTTATTCGATATCCGGGGCAACTTCAAAATTGCCTTCAAATTCAAGCGCTGGGAAATCTGCGTCTTTTAGTAGATTTTCTGAAGCAATGAGTCTAAAATTGCTATTGTCTTTTGTTTTTAATTCCCAAACAATGCCTTCGGCTTCGGGGAACGGCGCATTTTTATCCATTTGCGGGCCGAACAATCGTTTAAGGATATTCCGGTCGGAAAGTCCGCTGCTAAATAATTTAAGCAAAATTTCTTTGGTTATTTTAATATCGGCGTTTGCATCTTTTGGTGTTATGGTACAATCAATTATGCTAGCATTTGCAGAGGGAAATACGCCATTGAATGCTTTATAAAGCAGTTGGTTGCAATTGTACAGGGCATATTGCAATTCAATTTCCGGATATTCTTCACAAACGGTATCTACCAGCATATCGTTGGCAATTTGCTCAATTTGTCCTTCGGTTAAATGTTTTCCTAATTTATAATCAAGCACAATCACCGCGGCTTCTTTGGGTTCAAAGTCGGTGATTGCCATTAGCAATAATTCGTGTAAAGTGTCTTTTTTGGCGGTTTCGGCATCGGGAAAATTAAACTTTTCCAACAATTGAATGTAATCGTTGGCGGTCCAGTAATCTTTTATTTCATCAACAGTTTTTATGCTGTTTATTTTTATGTTGTATTTCATTTTATTTATTGATTTGTTTATTTATTTATATTGATATTATTTGTCTTGCGGTTTGTTTCAAGTTTCAGGTTTCAGGTTTGATTTTGTTTCAGGTTTTCTTTCTGTCGATGCCTAAATAACGTTGACAGAATTTAACATTTTTAATGTTAAAATCGTAAATCAAAAATCGTAATTCAATTTGCGTTAGGGACTGAAGTGAAAACCTTTTGCGCTTTTTCAGCGATAAAAGTTTGGAACAAAAGGCCCGACCCGCAGGGGAACGCCCTGTAAAAAGTTAGGCAGGCCCAAAATATTTTCCGTTTAATTTAACAATTCATTTATAAAAGAATGAATAAAAAAAGGACAGGGTTTGCGCCGCGTCCTTTTTTCGTTCAAACAATTCTATAACAAGTTATGGAATTAATAAAGTTTTAGTCATTTTAAATTGATGACAAATCAATGATGGATTATAATAAAATGATTAAAAGTAAAATGATAATAATGGCGCCAACTGAAATATAGATACCGTTTCCGGAAGATTTGATTTCTGTATTGATGGCACGTACTTCTTTGCGAAGTTCTTTCTTTTCTGCACGATTCATGTCCGATTTGTCCATGTCTTTGATTTCTTCCAAACGATTCAACATCACTTGAATTTCGGCTGGGATTTCTTTAGGAGCTGGTGTGGTTGGATTTTTTTCAGACGCGCTAACTGTTGTAAATGCACCTAATGACAATAGCATTATCATTAAATAAAGTCTTGTTTTTTTCATTTTTGTTGGTGTTTAAAATTGTTAAATTAGTTATGATGTAAATTTGCAATTAAATAACGCTAAATTTGTTACATATTTTTTTTTATAAATTGCATAATTCACACATCTTAAAGATATAAAAAAAAATGACAGGATCAAAACCCTGTCATTTCTATTTTTAAACAATCTTCTGTAACTAGTTACAGCATTTATTTTTGTGGTACAACGTCAATAATAACGGTACGGTTGTAAGATCTTTCTTCTGGAAGTTTATTTCCGAAAGGAGCTGCACTTTCATTTTCACCCATTCCGGTTACTTCAAATGTTACACCAGCGGTACCTAAATTGGCAACACTGTTTTGTAAAGTTGTTTTAACGTCGTTGGCTCTTTTTTCAGACAAAGTTTGGTTATAAGCTTCTTCACCAATAACATCGGTATGTCCGTGAATAATCACTTTTGCGTTGGCCGGTATTTTAGGAGCCACAACTTCTGAAAGGTATTTATCATACATCGCGATTGCATTGGCATCATCAAATTCATAAAGTATGCTAAATCTCATTCCTTCTACAACTTTAGAAGGTGTCCAGGCAACAATGTGCGCTGTAGATTCTTTAGTTACAATTTCGCCGGTTTTGTTTGTGCCAATCATTTTCACTTTGTAATCTCCTTCAGGTTTTGTTCCTAAAATAGTGTTTCCGGAAATACTCACTTCTTCTTGTATGTATGGGCCGTAATTTTGAACAACGCCATTTTCATCAGTAATCTCCATTTGCCATGAGCTAAATGCTTCATCTGCTCCGTCAACTTTAAAAGTTACGTAACTTGTTACCGGCGCAACTTGTACCGCATTAATTTGAACTGGTTTCAAAGGAGCGTCTGGGCCAGTTTGGAATTCCATTAACAAGGCTGGAGAGCTGCTTTCAACAGAAACCCTGCGGTCACCTTCTCTTAACAATACCAATTCTTTTGTGCCACCTACTTTTTCAGCAGCGATTTTTGGTTTGTTTCTTCCTTCAATAGCGATTCTGTTTGCATTAATGGCAAACACATCAACCAAATATTTTTTAACAGATTCTGCCATTAATTTTCCTTCTGCTTGGCCATTTTCTGATGATCCAACCAAAACAATTGTTGCGTTAGGATTTTTTCCCATACGGTCACCTAAAATATTTAATATATTGTAGTAAACGGTCATTTCACGTTGTGAACGGCCTGCAACTGCTGTACTTGGCGCAAATACTTCAACTTGGTCTTCTTTGAAGTCTTTTACCTGATCTTTGTTCAACAATACGTATCGTTTTGAGATATCTGTAGATTTTTCATCAAAATAGATATAGTTACGCAACGGGAATGTTTCGGTAACTCTTAATTCTCCAGGAACGTTTAAAGGAGAAACTACGCTAAATCCAACTACTGGAATAACGGCTTTCACTTCCTGTGAAATTTTATGTCCGCTACCAATTTTAAGTACGGCACCTGCTCTTACTGTGGTTACATTCCAAGTTTCTATTGAACGTGGATCTTGTCCAAAATAAGGATGAAAAGCTACAAAAGGCGAAAGCACCAATTGTGTTTTGCTGGTTGCTTTTGACAATTGCATATCGTATCCCATACCAATTTGACCTGAGATTATTGTTTTTTCAACATGGCTAAAATCACCTTCTACATCTGCAGGAGCTACCGAATTTGGGTAAAGTGGATTTATTGCTTGTTGATAAACAAATGCTTTATCTTGGTTGAAAGCAAATCTTGGACCAGCATATAAATAGAAATTACCTTTAGTTGGCGCAAAACGCAAACTTGGTTCTACGGTAATATAGCTTAAGTCGGTTGACAAGTCGGCCGGACAATTACAATCGGTTAATTGTTGATCGAAATCACCTTTACGGCTGTCTAATCCTGCTTGCACAATAAATCCGAATCTTGTGTTTGGTTTGTGAAATTCTATGCTTGGCGCAAGAAACAATCCGATACCTGTACCTTTATGAAAAGTAGTAGGAGGTGTGAAAGCATCATTCAACTTTTGAGTTGAGCCATCAAAGAAATTAAAGTTTGCGCCACCGGCAACACCAAAGTACCAAGATGGTCTTGAGTATTCTGCTTCTTGTGCCTGAAGCGGAGCGTCAATCCCTGTTAAAATCAAAGCACCTACAACAAGGCCTTTCAGGGTTTGTTTAAGGGCGCCAGCAAAGCGTGATTCCCTGTTTAAATTAGTTTTATTTTTCATTGTTATGAGATTTAAAGTTTTTAAGGTTTTTATTAAAACCCTCGCCAATAGGCGAGGGGTAATAATTTATTTAATTAGTTAGAAGGTTTTACAACAGTATTTCCAATTAATGTAACTTCTGTTTGTGCCAACAATCTTCCTTTAACTGTAGAGCGTGCTTCTAAAGAGATCAATGTTTTAGATAAAATGTTTCCGCTGAAATCAACGTCTGATCCAATCACAGCACCTGCACCTGCAGTCACCCAGAAAATATTATCGGCTTTTGCGCCATTTATCAAGACGATTTTTACATTGTTAGAGACTGTAAGGTCTCCAGCAATTTGGAAAACAAATGCAGCACAATCTACTCCGCCACCATCTAATGTAATGGTATTGGTTAATAAAAGTCCAGTTGAATATTTATAAACACCTGCAGGTAATGTTACATTGTTAAGATTTCCGGCCAAATATTCAGTTCTATCTGGAGCCAAACCATTTGCGGTAGTAAACGCCGTATGCATATTGTCAACGGTTGTGGTTAAATTTGACGGTGTTGGAGATGTATAATCTGCTGCGTAAATTTTTCCGGTCACCAAACTTGAGGTTGAATAAGTACCGCTAGAATGAAGCGTTAAACCAAATCCTGTGATAAATGATGCTGCTAGAGGACTGATTCCCATATCTCCAGTTACTGAAGTTACTCCAGTAGTTGAAATTGCAGATTCTGCCAATATAGCATAATTACCCGCCATTCCTAAATCTACCGCAGGATTAGGACACAACCCAGCATTAACTGGTGGTTGTACTATAGCAGTAAAGTTAGCCGTGATATTTTTATTGCCATCCATAAGCACTGTTAACGGATTGTTGGTGCCTGTTGCATCACCGCTCCAAGAGGTAAATTCATACCCTGAATCTGGTGTAGCTGTTAGCACTACGTTATCTCCATTGGTGTAGGTTAATTGATCAGGATTTTTAGTAACAGTACCGTTTACTGCGGTTACATTTAATGTAAATCCTATTGGACTAAAATTAGCAGTGATATTTTTATTGCCATCCATAAGCACTGTTAACGGATTGTTGGTGCCTGTTGCATCACCGCTCCAAGAAGTAAATTCATAACCTGTAGCCGCTGTAGGGGTAAGCACTACTGAAGCTCCATGATTATAAGTTGTTTGACTTGGGACTTTCAATACAGTTCCATTTACTGCAATTACTGTTAAAGTATATGTTTTAAGTATATAATTAGCCTGTAAAGTTCTGTCTCCAGTCACAGTAAATGCGTAAGTAGCAGTTGCTCCAGGTACAATAACACCATTTTCTGTCCAGTTCACAAAATTATATCCGATAGCTGGATTTGCATTAACTGTTGCCGTAGATCCAAAGTTATAGAAACCTGCAACACCTGGAGTTCCACCAATAGTTGGGTTAGCTAATAATATTATTTCGTAAGGAACAAGGGTGTAATTTGCAACCAATGTTACGTCGCCCATTAAAGGAGGTAATGTATAAGTTGGAAGATTAGAAGCGAAAACTCCGTTTACTGTCCAGTTGGTGAATGTGTAACCATTATTTGGAACAGCCGTTACATTCACTGGAGTGCCTTTTAAAAATAAACCACCACCAGTAGTAACTCCACCGATAGTTGGATTTGATGATACTACAACCAAATATTCCGGCAACGTAGTAAATGTCCATACATAATTTTCCTGTAAAGCATTTCCTCTTTCATCTTTAGCCATTGTAGTAATGGTTCCAGTATATTTCGTGTCTGGCTCAAGAGCCAAATCAGGTAGAAATGTCGCAGTTAAACCGTTATAAGAAACTGTACCATCTATCAATGCACTATTGGCGCTAACAGTAAATGAAGCCTTAGTAATTGTTGAAGGATTCATTTTTTCATTGAAAGTGGCAGTGATCACCTGATTTAAAGGCACATCAATATCGCCATCTTCAGGGACTGTTGAAACAACAAGCGGACAAAGGCCATCAACTCCAACGAAGTCATCCTCTGCACAACCTGAAAATAATAAAACAAATGCAAATGCAATTGTAGTAAGTAATTTTTTTGCGATCATAATTTTAGGGTATTTAGATTAATAATATTTGTTAATGGGGTGTTAAAATTTTTCATAGAACAAAGGTGAGTCCATATAATAAGTAAAGCATTACACAATTATAACAGAGATTTGCATAATTCACACCTTGTGTAATTGTTATGGAAAATGCATGAGTTATAGGCTCGAAAATTGCAATTTTTGGTTAAAAAAAGCTAAGTTTTTAGATTACAGTAGATTGGAGCAATAAAAAAATGCGTGAAAATTCAGGCCGATTTTAAATTTTGGGATCATTATAAGGAATGATAAAGATTACTTTAAGCGGTGTTTAAGGCAGTTTTAAAGGTGAGATTTTTTTAGCTTCAGATGGTAATTTTTTCTTTTTAACAAGCCTGGAAATTAATAAAACGACAGTTATGAGCCAGCCAATTGGATAGGGCAGGATTAGGGTTTCCCACCACCAAGACAAGGTTGATTTGCCGCCAAAACCTCCAAGCGACGAAAAATAAAACATAAAAACTACGCCAAACACAATCAAAATTAAGGCTGCCGTGAATATTTTCCAATGGCGGTCTTGTGTTTTGTAGGTTGACAATGCAATAAGTGCACTGCCCAATGCAATGGCGATGGAACCTTCTAAAGGATCAATAGTACCAATTACAAAAGCAGTAACACCTATTAGAAAAATAACGCGCGTCCATTTTATTTTCTCTTTCATTGATGACGATTTTAAAAATGGATTTGCTTTTTTATCTCAGTTTGTTATTTTTTGCAGAAGCATTTTTTTAAGCCAGAAGCAAATCAAATAGCAAAAGGCAATTTTTAAAGGACCCTTCTTCCTGAAATTATTCTAAAAATAACTGCAATAACGGCGATTACCAATAATATATGTATCAGTCCTCCCATATTATATCCCAAATATCCAATGGCCCAAAGAATGATTAGGATGACTGCAATTGTGTAAAGTAGATTTCCCATGAGTTGTTTTTTTAATGTATGACTCTTTTTTATTCTGAAGTTTTTATAGTGGCTTCCAAAAGTATTTTTAACCTCATAAAATACTGTCTTAAATTGTTCCAGTTGCCGAGATTTTCTTAAAATTAGCAATATTATTTATGTTATGTATTGATATTAATCAGTCTAAAAAATGATTTATCTCAGTTTTTGAAGTTCAAAATATGAAACAAAAAAAATACCGACATTAAAACGCCGGTATTTCTATGTAAAAAAAGATTGTAATTTTTTAAAGGGTTCTTCTTCCTGAAATAAGTCTAAAAATAACTGCAATTACTGCAATAACTAATAAAACGTGGATTAGTCCACCCATACTGTATCCAAGGAATCCAATGGCCCAAAGAATTACTAAAATAACTGCAACTGTGTAAAGTAAATTTCCCATGATTGTTTATTTTTTTTGTTTAATGATTATTTGTTATTATGTTTAATTGAATATTCTTAAAATATAATTACTCGTCTTTAACCGTAAAGTTTTTAAATGCTTCTCCCAAATTGTTCATATCCTTGATAAACTCTGTTTTAAATGATTCCCAATTGTCTTTTCCGCTTTCTTCATAAGCATCCAATTTTTGTTTCATAGCACTGTTTTTTTGTTCAAGTATTGCTATTTGTTCCTGGTAGTAAACTTGCGCATCTTTTTTTGAAGTCGCTATTTTCACTTTAAAGTCGGCAATCATTTGGTTATTGGCGGCAATTTTTGCGTTTGTTTCTTTTTTAAAGTTTTCAATATCAGCCAAATATTCTTCTTTTGCAATATTGAAATCTTCATCGGCTTTAATAGACTTGTCTTCTGCATTGTCTACCTTTTCTGCGGCCGTGTTGCAACTTGTAAAAATTGCGCCGGTTAACAATAAGGTGGCGCTAAGTGTAAAAATTAATTTTTTCATTTTTATGTTTTTTTTGTTTCTATTAAATACAAAACTATAATGTGGAAATAATTTTAATGATTTCCTCTTTTGATTTCCCAAGTTTTGACTGAAGTTTTTTTATCAAGATCTCTTGTTTATCTTCCTCAAACGACAAATCATTGTCGGTTATCTTGGCGAATTTTTTCTTCAGTTTTTGTTTTGTTTCGTGCCAGTTTATTCTTAGATCACTTGCATTTTCATATCTCAACCGGCTTAAATTGTCCGTTAATCATCATATGGTAAAGGTATGTTACATTATTATTTGTGGTCTTACATGATTTTTTATAAATGTTACATAATTCACACCTCAAATAATTTACACAAAATGAGAAAAAACATGGTTTTAAAAACGCAATGATTTATGGCAATGCTTTTATTGTTTTTTTGCTTCAGCTGCTTCTTCCTTTTTTTTCTCGGCTGCTTTTTCTTTCTTTCTGAAATAACCTCTCAAAAGAAAACTGCTTTTGGCAGCTTCCATATTTTCATTCAAGCCTTTGCTGCTTTTTTGCAGGTTGCCCATTGTTTTATTTAAGCTTGTTGCCATTGTGCTATCCCGTATCAACATACCAAGTGTCCCTTTTCCATTATTGATATCGTCCAAAAGCGCTATCAATTGTCCTGAAATAACTTCAGCATTTTGCGCGGTAATATCCAAACTTTCCATAATGGCATCAGTTTCAACAGGTTCAACCGATTCGAGAAATTGCCCGCTTTTTACCGATTTTGTATCGGAACTTCCCTGGGTAATTACCAAAATCCGGTCGCCAATAATTCCTTCAGAACCTATCAGCACCATTCCGTCGGTTTTAATAAATCGCTGCACATCTTTTTGAACAAGCATATTCACAAGAACTGTAGAATCATTGATAATTTTAATATTGTCAACCGTTCCAACATTGATTCCCGAAAACCGAATATTGTTGCCAACCTGCAATCCGCTAACATTGTAGAAAGTTGTTGAAAGGCTAAAAACCGGATCAAACAAGTTTTTTTGTCGGCCTATCAAAAAGATGGCAATACCAAAAAGCACAAATCCTGCGGCCACAAAAAGCCCTAACCGTACTTTAAATTTTGTTGAGTGTGTGTTCATATTATTTTTTTATTAAATATTGTTAATTTGTTTTTGTTGAAAAGTTTTGATTTTTTTTATTATTTGAAGAAGGACATTATTAACGGATCATCCGATTTTTCGAATTCCGCAAGTGTTCCTTCTGCGTAAACATATCCTTTGTGCAACATAATAATGCGGTCGGCGGTAATGCGCACACAGGCAATATCATGGGTGATAATGATGGAAGATGTTTTATATTTTTTTTGAACGGAATTGATGAGTTCGCTAATTTCGTCAGATGTTACCGGGTCGAGACCTGTTGTGGGTTCATCATACAACATAATTACCGGGTCCAAAATAATGGATCTTGCCAAACTTATTCGTTTTCTCATGCCGCCCGACAGTTCTGAAGGCATACTTTTCAACGCATTTGGTAATCCTACGTTGTCCAAAACTTCTTTTACTTTTTCATCTATTTCTTGCTCATTCAAATCCCTTTTGATTCTTCGCAGTGGAAATTCCAGATTTTGTTTTACCGTCATAGAATCGTACAAAGCGCCACTTTGGAAAAGAAAACCAATTTTTTTTCTCACTTCCGATAATTTTTTGCCTTTTATGGAACCCACATTCTCGCCGAGAAGATTAATTGTGCCGCCATCTGGATTTAACAACCGAACAATGCATTTTATCAGCACCGATTTTCCCGATCCCGATTTGCCCAAAACAACCAGGTTTTCGCCATTTCGAAGTTTTAAGGAAATGTCTTTTAACACTTCCAGTCTTCCAAAAGACTTTTTCAGGTTTTTAATTTCTACCAAAGTTTCAGCAGTTTCTTTATCTTCTGAAATATTTTCTAAACTACCTTCTTGTGTATTTTTCATAACAACATATCTGTTATTTGTACCGCAATCATATCAACAATAATAATAAGCAAAGACGACAATACCACTGCGGCATTTGCTGCTTTTCCCACACTTTCGGTGCCTCTTCCTGCGGTAAAACCTTTATAGCAGCCTACAATGCCAATGACGGCTCCAAAAAGAAAAGTTTTTACTAAGGCTGGAAAAAAATCTAAAAAAGTGATTGATCCAAATGCCTGAAAAATATACAGTACCAGCGACACGTCACCTTTTATATTTACGCCAATCCAGCTTCCTATAAATCCAAATGCATCAGCAAAAAGCACCAAAATTGGCAACATTAATGTTGCAGCAAGTACCCTTGTCACAACAAGATATCTGATTGGGTTGGTTGCGGAAACTTCCATGGCATCAATTTGTTCTGTAACTTTCATTGAACCCAATTCTGCGCCCATTCCTGAACCAATTTTACCGGCACAAATTAAGGCGGTGATAATTGGGCCAATTTCCCGAATAAGCGATACTGCGACCATTCCGGGCAACATAGTGACTGCGCCAAATTTTGCCATGGCCGGCCTTGATTGAATGGTAAGCACAAGCCCCATAATGGTTCCTGTAATAATAATTAGCGGTAACGATTTATTGCCAATTTCATAACACTGGCGCAAAAATTCTTTGAATTCAAAATTGCGTGAAAAAGTTTCCTTAAATAGTTGTTTTATGAAAAGAGCCATATCACCAACTTCTTGCAAAAATCCATTGGCTCTTTCTTTTTGGTCAAGCGTGTCTTCGCTGAGCTTAATGGAACGCGCGGTTGCGATGTTTTGCACCTTTTTTAAATTGATAATTTTAAGTTTTTTCATATAGTATTTTTATAATGGCCTTCTAATGGTTTTAATGAAAATGACAATTTATTTGTAGCATTAAAATCTGTCTTAGGCATTTTTTTAAACTATTATTCAATAATAATTGATGCGTAAAGGTAATTTCATTGACCCCTGATGATGTTACACAACTTTTTAAAAAAGTTGCAAGATTCACATATTTAAAACCTTTTAACCCGAAGGCGGAACTTTCTGTCAGTAAGAATAATAGATGAATTGGCAGCAATAATAAAGGGTAAACTTGTTAGCTTAAAACATATAGATTTGCAGGGTTTTTATAGAAGAAAGATGATAAAATTAGGTGTCAATCTTTTTAAAGAATTGATTGATTGCACAAAAAAAGCCGTCTTTTCAGGCAGCTTTTTTATAATTTTTTATCATTAAAAGTTTAAAAAGCAAGATTGCAAATTTGCAATTGCCTTTGATGTTGTTATCTTTTTTTGTCCATGGCAACCAGCACAATGCCGCCAACCAACAAAATTACACCGACTATTGGTGACCATTGTACAGGGTTTTCTTTTTCCACACTCATGTGCATCGGACCGAAGTCAACTACTTTTTCGGTTGTCACATAACTGAAACCAGTATAAATCATCATCAATATTCCTATAATTGCAATGACTATTCCTATTGTTTTTGTTTTCATAATTTGATTGTTTTACTTAATTATTAATGATTTTTACTAAACTAAATTTACGAACAAAAAATAATCAATTGAAAATATTGTTTCTCATATTTTTCAGATCAATCAATTTGTTGCATTGATGATTATTACATTAGCAGATTTATTGAGCAGCGTAAAAGGCTATAACTTGTCTTTTAAAGTGCGAATTAAACCAATGCCTAAAATAAAAAACAAAAGACCAAGCGTGCCAAAAAGAATTAAAACTTTAGTGGCGAATTGCCCGCCGGTAACATTTATTAATAAAAAGGCAGGATAGCTAATGGCTCCAATCACAAGAGCGATTAATAATGATCCAAGGGTTCTTTTGATATTCATTGTTATTAAAATAGGGGGTTAATACTTTTTTGATATTCTTATTTGGTTTGCACCGATGCTGCTGTATTTTATATTTTATTTGTTACGAATTGTTTTTTTAAGCAGAGTTAACACGATGGAATTTTCTGTAAAATTTTTTCTTTCAGATTGATACGATAGGGTAGTGTGAAATAAAATTTGGTGCCTTTTTCTTTACCACTTTCTGCCCAAATTTTACCTTCAAGCAATTCTACATAAGCTTTGGTGATTGACAAGCCCAATCCGTTTCCTTGACAGGCCATTTTATCATCAATATCGGCCTGCACAAAATTTTCAAATATGGCTTTTTGTCTGTTTATTGGTACGCCAATTCCTGTGTCTTTCACGAAAAACAATAATTGTGTTCGTGAGGTTTTTGATTTTATTCCGCCATACCCAAATTCTATGGAACCCTTATCGGTATATTTAATTGCATTTTTGACAAGGTGGATGAGCACAGTATATATTTTTTCGCAATCTGTTAAAAAATAAGCTTCTTTTGTTGGTAGGCTGTTTTTATAAACAAAGTTTATTCCCTTGTTATCCGCTTCTGGTTTAAAGAAATTATAAATTTTTTCAATTTGCTTGTTAATATTTGTCTCGCTTAGGTTTACTTTAACCTGGCCCGTATGTATTTTTGAGATATCAACTAAATCATTGATGGTGTTCAACAAACGTGCGCCACTTTTTTCAAGAATTTTGATATATTTTTGTTGCTTCTCGTTTTTAAGTCCGGGTTCTTTTAATAAATCTGCAAATCCTAAAATACTGTTCAAGGGTGTTCTAATTTCATGCGACATATTCGCCAAAAAAGCCGATTTCAGTTTGTCGTTTTCTGTTGCTTTTTTATTTGCTCGGATTAATGCGTTAATATGCTGCTCTTTTTCCTCATTTTGAATTTCGAGTTCTTTATTGGCAGCAACGCTTAACAACAATGCATTTTCTAAATTAGAATCAATTAAGGTGTCTAAATGTTTTCCATTAATATCGTTTTTATGTGAAACGGCATTATTGAAATTTACCAATTCAACGGCATTTTCTTTATTATCAATGATTAATTTTGAAGCCCGTTCTTTTTTTGTTTTGTTCTTATCATTCATAATAGTTTGGTATAATGAAAATGATTAGCTGGTTTGAATTATAGAATGGGGTTAAGTTTTTTATTATATGATAACAATAAAAACCTGGTAATTAGCGATTTACGCTATGATTCGTCTTTTGTTGTGCGTACCAGGCTAATGCCTGCAGCAAAAAATATGATACCAAGAATACCAAAAACAACAAGATTTCTAATGGCAAAATTACTGTCACCACCATTATTTACAAATAATACGGCGGTATAAATTAAAGCGCCAATTCCAAGGGCTGTAAGCAATGCCCCAAAGATTCTTTTTAAATTCATTTTTTTTAGTTTTAAGATTTATTGTAAAAAAAAACATTGGAGATTTAGGCTGATAGTCAGACCAAATAACCAATGTTTTATGTTTAATTATTTGGCTGTTAGAATTGATATTTAATTCCTACAGCAATATCAGAGCCGTAATTATTTTTGTAATAACCATTACCGCCAAATTCAGGTCTAAAATCTAAAGAGATTAACAATGGAATATCAAAATTGTACTCAATTCCTATGTCACCTGCTGCAAATGCAAATGTATCGTTAAAATGCTCATTGTTATTATTATAACTATAAGTACCTAATCCACCACCTACACCAACATACCAGTTGAAACCGCTATCGATGTTCATTACCCATTGGTATAAACCAGCTAACTTGATAGCATCATCATCATAACCGTTATGATTAAAATTTTTTCTGTTTCTCCAACCTAAATCAAGTTCAAGTCTGTTGTTGCCTCCCAAAGCTCTTTGGTAAGTAATTTCAGTTCCGAAACCACCATTGTCCCCTAAACGTAAACCTAATGCATTTTTAGAGATTTCCTGAGCTTGAGCGGTAAATGCCAATCCAATTAGGATAATTCCTGATAAAATTAATTTTTTCATTTTTAAATTTTAAAGTTATTTCTTGCTTTAATTGCCCTTCCCAATTACCCTAACAGTTATTAGATTTTGTAAAACCAAGCAAGCCGTTTTTAAAGTGGGTTCTGGTCTCCACTATTTTTGTTTGTATTTTATGCAAATTTTTATCAAAAAAATCGCTGCTTAAACTACGGTGTAAAGATGGGCAGTTTCAGCAAGCGGTGTGTTACACAATTTTACGAATAAGTTATATGATTCACACATTGCTCGCTTTAATCACGCACCTATTTATGATAAGCAGCTTGCTTTTTTTGTTACTTAAATATTTGTGATTTGTTTTATGAAATGTGCTTAAAAAGTACAAATTGCATTGTTCCTTAA
>JACUUQ010000217.1 GCA_014859175.1 Lutibacter sp.
ACGCCGCTTTTCCCGAGCTTAACGCCACTTATGTTTTAGGGTTGAAATCCAATTTTTTAATTGGTGCCAATGTGGGGTATAAAACTTTAAAGCCACAATTGTCTTATGTGGTTGGTGGATTAAAATACAAATCCGAAGAAAGTATTGGCAGTTACCATTTAAGTTTGTTCAGTAAAATTAAAATTGATAAATCAGCCATAAGAATCGGCAGCATTTACGGCCAAAACCTTTATGATTTTGTGATGCTGGGCGGTTATGGCGTTTCTGAAACCAACAGCAATGGAGAAAATGAATACACCAATTTTACGGCAGGAACCGTTTGGTTTGATGTTGATTCAGGGTTGATTGGTGAAAAAACAACTTTAGGAATATTTGCGGGTTATACCAAAAATTATGGTGCCGATGATCCTGTCACAGGAGCTGTGTATGCCAGAGGAACTGATATTGATTTCAGCTATCGAATTTCACCACGCATTGAATATGGAAACGGTTTGGTCCGGTTTAAGGGTGAAGTGTCTTATGATACCGCCGCTTATGGAACTGCAAATGCCGATTACACCAAAGTTCAAAATACAAATAATGTAAATAATGTAAGATTTCTTTTTGCCACTTCATTAAATTTTTAAATAACTACTAACAATAAAAAAAGCCTAAAAAATTCAATTTGAATTTTTTAGGCTTTTTTTTTAGTTTGGGTGGTCACGCTTCAAGCGTGACGACCTTCACGCCTTAGGCGTGACGCGATAACCGGGCTACGCTACACCCCGAGGTAGTTATCTTTAAATCGTTTTGCTCCACGTTTCTTAACTTTTTTCTCTAAAACTAATGCTTCAGATCTATTAGCTATTAAAAAAAAAGATTCTATTGCAAAGCAATAAAATCTTTTATTGTCGGGGTGGCAGGATTCGAACCTGCGACCTCCTGCTCCCAAAGCAGGCGCGATAACCGGGCTACGCTACACCCCGAAGGTGTTTTTACTTCCATTTTTCTGAGCGTAGTTTATGCCGTGCTTGTCACGGTGCTACACCCCGAATAATTTCGGTGTGCAAATATAGGGCTAAAAATAAGTTTTGCAAGCAATTATTCGAAAATAAGTTTGTAGGGTCTCAAAATGGCAGATTGCAATTCGTAAATGCCAATATTTCTGCTTTTTCTGATGGTTTCTTTTCCTTCAAAAAATACCAAAATCGTGGGCTCAACAAAGGCGCTGTATTTTGCGGCAATTTCAGGAGAAAAATTCATATCGACTTTGTAAAATCCAATTTTAGGGAAATTCGTTTTTAACAATTCGTGCACTTTAGGTTCTAAGGCTTCCCCAACATTGCAGGATATTGTTGAAAAATACAACAAAACTGCTGTCGTTTTCTGCAATATTTTTTCAAGTTGTTCGAATGAATTTATAATCTTGATTTCGTTCATTTTATTTTTATCTGAGGATCAAATTTACCATAATTTTTAAATTAGTTATGTACTGAATGTTTAAATTGCTTTTTGGTAACAATTACAGTCTAAAAAATAATGGGTAAAGGGGTGGTTTTATGATAAATTGCCATAAATTTGTTCACGTTAAAACAAAAAGCTGATTATGTCTGATAAAATTGAAAGAATAAAATGTTTGATAATTGGGTCTGGTCCTGCCGGATATACCGCAGCAATTTATGCCGCCAGAGCCGATTTAAAACCTGTGATGTACACAGGAATGCAAATGGGTGGCCAATTGACCACCACAACTGAAGTCGATAATTTTCCTGGATATCCTGAAGGAACCGATGGAACAGCCATGATGGAAGATTTAAAGAAACAAGCCGAACGTTTCGGAACAGAAGTAAGATTTGGTGTGGTAACCAGCGTGGATTTGAGCAAAGAAGTTGGAGGCATCCATAAAGTTACGGTTGATGAATCCATTCAAATTGAAGCGAACACCATCATTATTTCAACTGGTGCAACCGCTAAATATTTAGGATTGGAGAGTGAACAGCGTTTAATTGGCGGAGGCGTTTCAGCGTGTGCCACTTGCGATGGTTTCTTTTACCGAGGTCAGGAAGTGGTTGTTGTGGGTGCCGGCGATACCGCTGCTGAAGAAGCGACTTATTTGGCCAACCTTTGTAAAAAAGTGACTATTTTAGTGCGTAAAGATTTTATGCGGGCATCAAAAGCCATGCAGCATAGGGTTGAAAAAACAGCCAATATTGAAGTGAAATACAATACCGAAATTGAGGAAGTTTTAGGTGAAAAAGTTGTTGAAGGCGTTCGCGTTGTGAACAACAAAACGGGGAAAAAAGAAGTTATTGAGGTAACCGGAATTTTTATTGCGATAGGACACGTACCAAACACCACTATTTTTAAAGGTATTTTGGAAATGGATGAAACGGGTTATTTAATCACAAAAGGAAAATCTACCAAAACAAATTTACCCGGCGTTTTTGCGGCTGGAGATGTACAGGATAAAGAATATAGGCAAGCAGTCACCGCTGCCGGAACCGGCTGTATGGCCGCTTTGGATGCCGAACGTTATTTGGGATCGCTGGATTAAAAAACAGGAATGATAAAGAAAAGCCTAAAATTATTAAATTAGGCTTTTTTTGTCCTTGAATTGTTGCAATCGTTTTCGTAAATAGTAGTGTCATTAATAGGAAATGAGCCTATTTAGTATTTAATTTTGCCTAATAAAATTTAGGTCATGAGTTTGTTTTCAAATAGCTATTTCGTTTTATTTCTGATTATATTAATCGGATTTATTATTGGCCGAATTAAAATAAAAGGGATTTCTTTGGACGTATCCGCCGTAATTTTTGTGGCCTTGTTTTTTGGCCATTACGGGGTGGTTGTTCCTGTAGATTTTCAATATATAGGTTTGGTGCTGTTTATTTTCACCATCGGAATTCAGGCTGGTCCCAGTTTTTTTGAATCGTTTAAAAGGAACGGACGCGAACTGGCTATTTTGGCTTCATTACTTATTCTAAGTGCGGGCTTAATTACTTTTCTGATATCTTATTTTTTGGGCGTAGACAGAAATTTGGCCATTGGCTTGTTGAACGGCGCATTAACCAGCACGCCCGGTTTGGCAACAGCCATTGATATTACAGGTTCTCCTTTGGCATCTATCGGTTATGGTATCGGTTATCCGTTTGGGGTTATCGGTGTCATTCTTTTTGTTAATTTTTTGCCACGTATTCTTCGCATTAATTTAAAAGAACAAGAAAAAATTTTTAAAGACATTATGAATGCTGAATATCCCGAAATTATGGCCAAACATTTTGTGGTGGAGAACGAAAATGTTATCGGCAAAAGCCTTAAGGATTTAAGCATTCGTTTTATGACCAAGGCTGTTATCTCAAGAATTAAGCATGAGGATACGGTCATTATTCCTGAAGCCGAAGTTATTCTTCAAAAAGGAGATATTGTTAGAGCCGTAGGCTCAAACGAAGCACTTGAAAGAGTAAAGCTGTTGGTTGGTCCCGAAACTATTGAGGAAATTCCGCTTGATACCAAATATGATGTTCGTTCTATTTTGGTCACCAATAAAGAAGTTGTCAAAAAAACCTTGGGACAACTTCATATTCAGGAAGCCCATAATGCCACCATCACCAGAGTAAGGCGATCAGGGATTGATCTGTCGCCAAGCCCTTCTTTAAAATTACAGTTTGGTGACAAGCTGATTGTGATTTGCTCCAAAAAGAATATGGGTGAAATAAGCCGTATTTTTGGTAATGACAAACTTTCAAACACCGATTTTTTACCTATTTCTTTAGGAATAATATTGGGTATTTTGGTTGGAAAAATGAGCGTTAATTTTGGTGATTTTTCATTCGGGCTCGGATTAACGGGCGGAATTTTAATTGTGGCGCTAATTTTAGGGCGAACAGGTAAGACCGGACCAATTATGTGGACGATGACGGGCGAAGCCAACCAAATTTTGAGACAGTTTGGGTTGCTGTTCTTTTTGGCGGCAGTCGGCACCAGCGCAGGCTCACATCTTGAAAGCACTTTTGAGCGATATGGCACTGAATTATTTGTTTATGGCGCCATTATTACCCTGATTCCTATGATTATTACTGCGATTGCTGCTCGATATTTCTTTAAAATAAACCTGCTTGTTTTACTTGGAACTTTAACGGGTAGTATGACCAGCACACCAGGATTGGCAGCAACTGACACGATGGTTGATTCTGATGCGCCTGCCATTGCTTATGCTACAGTATATCCAATTGCGATGGTTTTGTTGATTATTGTGGTTCAGATTTTGAGTTTGATATAAATAAATCAAACTGTAGGGACAGGTCGCGACCTGTCCCTACCGACCTGTCCGTACAATGATGAAAAATCCGTAAATCTAAAATCGTAAATCAATTCGCGTTAGGGGGTGAAGTGAAAATCATTTTTTGAGGTTTTTCGCCGAAAAAAAGATTGTAACTAAAAACCCGACCCGCCTTTT
>JACUUQ010000021.1 GCA_014859175.1 Lutibacter sp.
CGGCCGAACGCCCATCAATTCTTCCGCAGAAACACGGCTGTCTGAACAGCCAATATACATGATTTCCGGACTTTGGCCTGATGACAAATTTTTGAAATAATTTTCGTCGATTTGAAGTCTTTCTTCAATCCATTTCTTATTGTTGCTAAAGATTTTCTCGATGTTCAATTTGCTGATTTTATAAGTTATCCTTTTATTTTTTTAGCTGAAATTGGTTCGCCATTTTCAAAATATTCCCAATTCCCAACCTTTTGGTCGTTTTCATAATTGCCTTTGCGAACAAGTTTGCCCGCCATGTTGTAATATTTTGCTGGTCCGTGCAATTTTCCGTTTTCATACTGCAAATCATCCAATAAGATTCCTTCTGAGGAATAACGAAGCACATTGCCGTGTAATTTACCGTCCTTATACATAGCTGTTTCAGCCATTTTTCCAGCTGAAAAATAAGTTGTTACGATGCCATTAAGCAGGCCATTTTCATAATTTTCTTCTGAAACAATCGTTTTTCCGTCGGTATTGTAATAGATCCATTTTCCGATGCGGTTTATGCCGCTCATACTTCCTTCGCTTTCCAGTTTACCGTCCTCGTAAAAATAACTAACTTTCGCGCTATCATTGTCTTCAGAAAAAGTTTTAATTATAATAGGATGTTCAGAATTTAGTTCACCATAATAGTTAAAAACACCTATTTCTTTGCCGGCTACAAATTGGCCTTCATAACGAATATTTTTATTGTCGTAATATTTTTTCCAAACGCCTGTGCGCCTTCCCTGCGCATCCAACTGATTTATTTTTTCTTGCGCTATTGCAGTTCCTGACACAAACAGGATCAGAAAAAACAACAAACTTTTGATAGATAGCTTTTTTATAAATGGCATCATTTTATTCAACTTTTATGGAATTGGCCCAATCGTACAATATTTGGTACTGATTTTCCGTCAGTTTTGCATCTTTATGAATCAACAAATAACTTTTCAATGGCATTTCCCGGTCATTTAACACTTCCTTTATTTCTTTTAAAATATGTGCTTGCTGGTCTTTGTTATACGCGGTCCATTCAGAAAAATTCAAATTTTCTTTTCCTTCCTTCACGTGTTGCGCCAAATACCACGATGCCGGCGCAATTTCGCTGTACCAAGGATAATTGGTGGAATTTGTATGGCAATCTGCACAAGAAGTCTGAATAATTTTAGTCACTTCAACCGGAATTTCCATAACCGTGCTCATGGCGTTCATTTCATTTTTCGACTCATTTTTTTCAGGTCTTACAAATTGAATTAAAATGAATGCCAACAATAATATTAAAAGTACTTTTTTCATAGATTATAGTTTTAAAATTTCTTGTAATTCTTCTTCTGAAATGGTTAGCAATTTAGGTTTAACCAATCTTGGCGTTAATTCTCTCCATTTGCTGTTTTGCTTAAAAATATTTTTGAAAATAGCTTTTGCCTCACTCAATTCTCCATTATTTGCCAAAGTTACGGCATACCAATATTTCATTTCCAAATTATCGGGATTTAATTGTTGCGCTTTCATATAATGTTCTTTTGCTAAAGTATTGTCACCAACTTCCACTGCCAAATCCCCTTTATTCATGAAATCATAAGCGGTATGGACGGTTAACAATCTTCTCATTTCCTTCAGCGGATTTTCATGGTCTTCCACTCGCAAATCCACAGTTTTATCTTCCCAGCTGTTTCCGGTTGATTTGGCTTTAACGACCAAAATTGCAGCCGATTGCTTGCCGCGAATATCACCGCCTTCATTTTGGGCCGCTTCCATGGCCGCCAACATGCGCTCGGCCAAAGTTCCTGTTGATTTTTTATAAGCTTCCGCCATTGCTGGCCAAACGGTATTTTTATCCATTAAATTTGCCTGAACAGAAAAATTATCGCCAACAATATTTCCGGCCGCTTCAATGCAGTTTTTTCCAGTGTAGGCTTCTACATTTCCATGAACATCTAAAATTGCCAACTGGCGTACTTCTCTTCCCTCATCAAGTTCCAATAAAGTTTCTACGGCCATTTTTGGTGTCAACCCATTTTCAAGCAAACTTAAACCACGCGGACCAAAAGACGGATTCACGAACGACTGAGTGGCAACAACGCCAACACCGGCTTGTCCCCAAGTTACCAAACTCCCTACTGAAAACCAATGCGATTGCACCGCAACGCCCATTTCGCCGGTTATGGTATCTCTTGCAACAATGGAATACGTGTGCGCAAAAGGTTGCTTTTTGGAATAAACTTGTTGCGAAATAACTGGAATACTGTATAAAATTGCCATAAATATCAGAATTGAAGACCTCATAATTGATAAATTTTAAAAAATTAAAGATATGCCAAACTTTTTGTAAATTTAGGAATAATTTTTTTTGATCATGGGAATTTCTAATTTTTGGTTTTACACCATAATGATTGTGGTGATTTTGCATGCAGTAGTCGGTTTTGCCTATTTGCTTTATAAATTAACCCCGAAAAAAAAGTCAAAAAATGAAGGTGAAACAGCGAAAAAAGACAATTTTTAATTCCATCTTCGTTATTGCGTCTTCAGTATTCGGTCCTGCCTGCCGGCAGGCTTCCTTCTTCCGACTTTTAAACTTTTTAATCAAACTAATATTTATTTGATTAATTTTACACTTTTCAATTCAATATAAAACTAAAAAATGTCTTTAACCAATTTGAATGCCATATCGCCAATTGACGGCAGATACCGTGATAAAGTTGAACCGTTGG
Organism: Lutibacter sp.; assembly: GCA_014859175.1. Lineage (GTDB taxonomy): Bacteria > Bacteroidota > Bacteroidia > Flavobacteriales > Flavobacteriaceae > Lutibacter. The sequence continues at coordinate 2,736 of JACUUQ010000021.1, forward strand.
CGCAGTATTTTTCCGAAGAAGCGCTCATAAAATACCGCGTAAAAGTAGAAGTTGAATATTTTATTGCTTTGTGCGAAATTCCGCTTCCGCAATTGGCCGATTTTAATGTGTCTTTGTTTGCTGAATTAAGAAAAATTTATCTTAATTTTTCTGCGGAAGATGCACAAAAAATTAAAGACATCGAGAAAATTACGAATCACGATGTTAAAGCCGTGGAATATTTTATCAAAGAAAAATTCGACCTGCTAAATTTACATAACTATAAGGAGTTTATTCACTTCGGATTGACTTCCCAAGACATCAACAACACCGCAATTCCATTGTCTTTAAAAGATGCTTTTGAAGCTGTTTATGAGCCGGATTTGAAATTGCTTTTAGACAAACTGAACCAATTGGCAACCGATTGGGCGGAAATTCCTATGTTGGCAAGAACACACGGCCAGCCCGCTTCTCCAACACGTTTGGGAAAGGAAATCGCCGTTTTTGTTGAACGCATTCAACAACAGCTGAAGCAACTTAAAAACATTCCGCATGCCGCAAAATTTGGAGGTGCAACGGGAAATTACAATGCGCATAAAGTGGCTTTTCCGGCAACAGACTGGAAAACTTTCGGAACGTATTTTGTAGAAAATGTTTTGGGATTGCACCATTCTTTTCCAACCACACAAATTGAACATTACGACCATTTGGCGGGAATTTTTGATGCATTAAAACGCATCAACACCATTATTATAGATTTTGACAGAGACATTTGGACCTATGTTTCTATGGATTATTTTAAACAAAAAATTAAAGAAGGCGAAGTTGGCTCTTCAGCCATGCCGCATAAAGTAAACCCGATCGATTTTGAAAATTCTGAAGGAAATCTGGGAGTTGCAAATGCCATTTTTGAACATTTGTCGGCAAAACTGCCTTTGTCGAGATTGCAACGGGATTTAACCGATTCAACTGTGCTGCGAAATATTGGCGTTCCTTTTGCCCACACAATTATTGCCTTCAATTCAACGTTAAAGGGATTGGGCAAATTAATCATCAACAAAGAAAAATTTGCGGAAGATTTGGAAAACAATTGGGCGGTGGTTGCTGAGGCCATTCAAACAATTTTGCGCAGGGAAGCGTATCCAAATCCGTATGAAGCCTTAAAAGGACTGACGAGAACCAACGAAAAAATCACCCAAAAATCGATGGCCGATTTTATTGACGGATTGTCGGTTTCTGACGCAATCAAAAAAGAGTTAAAAGCCATAAGCCCAAGTAATTACACCGGAATATAATGAGAAAACTGATACTGTTACCCTTATTTCTAGTTGCGCTGTTTTCATGTAAAGATGAAAATAAAGTGTTAGATGCCGATCGATTTAAATCGGGGACATTTGAAATTCCTGCCGGTCAAGGTTATGAAAAAACCATAATCATCAGGCAAGATTCTATCCAAATTGAAAAATATGAGGATAGAATTGACACGCTTTCAATTTCCTGGAAAAACAATTTTAATTACACGCTTAAAATGTTGCATCCAAAAACGGCCATTGATGAAGATCCCATTCATATAAAAATCACGAGCGTTAAGGACAATTCTTATGAGTTTGAAGCGGTGATCGGACATTCTAATTATGTTCAGAAAGGAGAAATTACAAAAACTTCGAACTAATATTTTATGGAAATATTTTTACACGCTGATGCTTGGGTAGCACTTTTAACGCTAACTTTTTTAGAAATTGTTTTAGGGATTGACAACATTATTTTTATTTCCATCGCGGCGGGAAAACTGCCAAAAGACCAAATAAAAAAGGCCACAAGGATAGGTTTGGTTTTGGCGATGCTTTTTAGAATTGCGTTGTTGTTTGGCATTTCCTACTTAATTTCCATGAAAGATCCTTTCTACACCATAAACTTATCGTGGTTAAAATTTGGGGTAACTGGCCAAAGCGTCATTTTAATTTTGGGCGGACTCTTTTTATTGTACAAAAGCACCAGTGAAATTAGGGATAAAGTGGAAGGCATTGAACATGAAGCCACTTCTTCATCAAAAATAAAGTTTGCCTCTTTGCGGGGCGTAATTATTCAAATTGTGATGATTGACATCGTTTTTTCTTTTGATTCTGTTTTAACTGCTGTAGGAATGACAAACGGAATACCGGGCGCTCTAATTATTATGGTAACTGCCGTGGTAATTTCTATGGTGATTATGATGATTTTCGCAACGCCTGTTGGCCGATTTGTAAATGCGCACCCAACCATTCAAATGCTGGCGTTGTCGTTTTTAATTTTAATTGGTTTTATGTTAATCACGGAAGGCGCACATTTGTCGCAAGCTGAAATATTTAACCAGCAAGTTGGCGCCATTCCAAAAGGATATTTATATTTTGCCATCGCTTTTTCATTGGGTGTTGAAGCCTTAAATATGAGGGTGAGAAAAGGTAAAAGCCTAATTCATGTCAGCAATCCAATACTGGATGATGCAGATTTAAAAGACCAAAACGCGACGGATAAATAAAGATTAATTTTAACAAATTGCAAAGCACATTGATTAATTAGAAACCATGGAAAACAGAAAAACAACAAATATTCTTTTACTGATAATTGTAATTCCGTTTATCTTTTATTTGCTGAAAATATTGTCTTTTATTTTCATTCCGCTTATTGCTTCCATGTTTATTGCTTTGTTATTTTTGCCGCTTATGCGCTGGTTCAACAGACGAAAAGTGCCAAAATTCATCAGTATTTTTGTGATTATCCTAATTTTTGTCGCAGTTTTTAAAATTGGAGGAGAATTGGTAAAACTTTCAAGCAGAGAAATTTTAGCCACAGACGCCTTCTTTTTAGAGAAAGCCGAAACAAAAATTTTAAATTTAATGACTTCCGTAGAGCAATTTTTAGGGATAGAATACTTCAATGAAAGCGAAAATATTTTTTCAAGCATATTTCAAAAAGAAAATGTTTCAAAATACTTTGGCTCAACAATAGATTTTATAAGCAAAACGCTTACAATGACATTAATGACTGCTTTTTTTGTAATTCTTTGGTTGGCGGAATCCATCAATTTTGAAAAATTACTGAACAATACCATCCTCAAACAAAAATACGCTTCCGTAAAAACATTCATGAAAATTGAAAAAGATTTGCGCACCTTCATAAAAGTAAAAATATTGGTCAGCGCTCTTACAGGCATAGGCATTGGTTTGGCTTGTGTGTTTTTTGACGTAAACTTCCCAATATTTTGGGGATTGTTCGCTTTTATCATCAATTTTGTGCAAATGGTCGGTTCATTTGTTTGCGTTATCTTATTGTCAATCTTCGCTTTTGTGCAACTAGATCCAACAAGTCTTTTATTCTTTTTCGTTTTATCAATCACAAGTGTCCAGGTTTTATTTGGCAGTATTTTAGAGCCTATATTTATGGGCAGGTCATTCTCCATCAATATTATTGCCATTTTGGTGATGTTGATGCTTTGGGGCTATATTTGGGGAATTCCGGGATTAATCATGGCAATTCCTTTAACTGTATTTATCAAAATTATTCTGGAAAAATTCCCAAGAACCAAAGTTATGGCAAGTTTACTATCCTAACCGCCTAAATTTTATTTAAAAATCATTTTTTTATTGCCGTTAATTTAATAAATTAATATTTATAAAGTTACGGTGTAATTTTAAGTCATAAATGTTACACAACTCTGTAACGTTTATGACAGCGTTACGTTCCTGCCCCAACTACTTTTGCGTCGAACTAAAAAACAAAACTATGCAACTTAAAAAAAGTGTATTCATTGTATTTTTTCTTTTCAACGTATTAATTATTAGCGCGCAGCAAGAAATTATTTCTCTTGATGAAGTGTTGGAAAAGGTGGAAAAGAACAATTATGCCATTAAAATATCAGACCAGGATTACAATGCCGCCAAGGCTGATTTTAATCAGACAAATTCCATTTTTTTACCAAATATTTCCATTTCCCATACGGCCATTACAACTACAAATCCGTTGATGGCTTTTGGCTCAAAATTAAATCAGGAAATATTGACCCAGGCGGATTTTAATCCGGCACTTTTAAATGATCCTAATGAGATTAAAAATTTCGCCACTAAAATAGAGATTCAGCAACCTATTTTTAACGCGGACGGCTTGTTTATGCGAAAAGCGGCAAAAGCAAAAATGAATGCGGTTGCATTGCAGTCGGAAAGGACAAAAGATTATATAAAACTGGAAGTTGTTAAAGCCTATATGCAATTGCAAGTGGCGTATAAAGCAGTGGAAGTTTTGAAAAAAGCAAAAGAAGCTGCGCTTGAAAACAAAAAAACAGCAAACAATAGTTTTAAACAGGGCTATATGCAAAAAGCCGATATTTTATCGGTGGAAGTTCATTTAACCGAAGTTGAAAATCAATTGTTAAGCGCAAAAAGCAGCGTTCAAAATGCGTCAGACAACCTTAAATTTTTAATGGGTGAGCAAAATGAAACGGTTTTAAAACCTTCAACAGAACTAAAAGCAGAACTTGATTTGGCCATTTATAACGAAAACCTTTCCCAAAACAGGGCCGATATTGATGCGATGGAACAAAGTACAGAAGCTTATAACAATATGCATAAAGCAAATAAAATGAGTTATTTGCCAAGTTTAAACGCTTTTGGAAGTTATGAAATGTACGACAACCAACTATTTGGCACAGATGCAAAAGGGTATTTGGTTGGCGCGCAATTGTCGTGGAATGTGTTCGACGGGTATAAACGCATCGGTAAAATTCAAAAAAGTAAAGCAGAACTTGACAAAGCCGAAATTAGCCTGGACCAATATAAAAATCAGAGCAATTTAGATTATAATATGGCAAAACGCCAACTTAAAGACGCCGAAAACAAGTTGATTTTAACAAATTTGGCTTCGGAACAATCAAAAGAAGCGTTGAGAATAAGAACAAACAGGTTTGAGCAAGGTTTGGAAAAAACATCCGATTTACTCATTTCCGAAACGCAATATATGCAAAAGCAGCTTGAATACTTACAAACTGTTTTTAATTACAATTTCACCAAAGCTTATGTGGCATTTTTAACAAAATAAGGTGATTAAGAAAAAATAAACGGCCTAAAAATAAATTACAAAACCATGCTTAAAAACATAAAATCAATGAAAAAAATCACAACAATATTCGCAATTGCAGCCTTAATTTTAACGGCAAGTTGCGGAAAAGATAAAGCAGCATCAAAAGATACAGCACCGGCAATTGCGGTAAAAGTGAGCACGCCATCTGCTGAAGGAAGCACCTATTTATCGGCAAGCGGTAAAATTGAAGCGGTGCAAAACGCCAACCTAAGCACCCGCATGATGGGTTATGTTACCGATACTTATGTAAATGTAGGCGATAAAGTTTCTAAAGGACAATTGTTGCTGCGCATAAACAGCGCGGATATTTCTGCACAAAGCGCACAAGTTTCGGCCTCAATTACTGAAGCAAAAGCCGCTTTTAAAAATGCCGAGAAAGATTATAATCGTTTTAAAGCATTGTACGCACAAAGCAGTGTTTCTCAAAAAGAAATGGACGACATCACCGCCAATTATGACATGGCAAAAGCACGCTTGGAAGGTGCCACCCAAATGAAAAATCAGGTAAATGCGCAACTCTCCTATTCAAACATTTCCGCGCCTTTTAGCGGGGTTGTAACAGGGAAGTTTATCAACAAAGGCGATATGGCAAATCCGGGAATGCCGCTGATAAGCATCGAAACGCCGGGTAGTTTTCAAGTTGTTGCAATGGTTCCAGAAACTGAAATTACAAAAATCAAAAATGGGACAACCGTGAATGTTGTGGTAAAATCGACCAATGAACTTATAAAAGGCACTGTTACTGAAGTGAGTTCTTCGGCAAAAAATACCGGCGGACAATATTTGGTGAAAGTGGTTTTAGACAAAACCGATGCAAAATTATTATCGGGAATGTTTACATCCGTGCAATTTCCTGTGGAGAAATCAACCGAATCAAACCTGATTTTAGTTCCGGAAAGCGCTTTGGTGAGACAAGGACAATTAACCGGTATTTATGCAATTGGCAATGAAAATGTCGCCATTTTAAGATGGCTAAGAACAGGAAAAACCTTTGGTGATAATGTTGAAGTATTATCGGGATTGGCAGCGGATGAACAATTTATTGTTTCTGCCGAAGGAAAATTGTTTAACGGCGCGAAGGTTTTAATTAACTAATTTGAAAATGACTTCAAATTACAGATTTTAATGCCCGCGTGAGGGATTGAGGCGGTATCCTTTTGTGAAGCGCAGCGGAACAAAAGATTTAGCCGAAAGCCCGACCCGACCTTTTGGGAGGGACACGCCCAAATAAGTAAAATCAGTAATCAGTTTGCAGTCTCAATAAAAAATAAAAAAATCAATAATTCCCTTTTATTCCCACTTTGGGGGTTAGGGGGCAAAACCAAAAAATAATGCAAGAAGGAATTTCAGGTAAAATAGCCAACATATTCATCAATTCTAAACTCACCATTTTGTTGATGGTTGCGTTGATGGCGATTGGCATATACAGTTCATTTCTTATTCCAAGAGAAGAAGAACCACAAATTATTGTTCCTATGGCCGATGTTTTGGTCGGTTATCCTGGGGCAAGTCCAACAGAGGTTGAAAGCCGTGTGATTAAACCGTTGGAAAAAATTATATCCGACATTAAGGGCGTGCAACACGTGCACAGTATTGCGATGAACGGACAATCGATGATTATTGTCCAATTTTATGTGGGCGAAGACACGGAACGCTCTTACGTGAAATTGTATGATGAATTGATGCGGCACCAGGGAATGTTTCCTCCGGGCGTAACGCAACCTTTGGTAAAAACCCGTTCGATTGATGATGTTCCTATGCTGGGACTTACTTTTTGGAGTGATACGTATAACGATTTTCAAATTCGACAAATTGCTGAAGAAGTCACTTCGGAAATTGAAAAGGTAAAAGATGTTTCCATCACCAAAGTCATCGGCGGAAGAAACCGTCAGCTGAAAGTGGTGTTGGACAAAGATAAAATGGCCGAAAACGGCATTGATGCTTTGGGAATTATGCAAATGATTCAAGCCAACAACAGCAGTTCCCAATCTGGAAGTTTTGTGCAAAATGACCAGGAATATTTGATTACCACCGGGAAATTTTTAACCTCATCAGAAGATGTGGAAAATTTGGTGGTTGGCGTTAACAATAATATGCCCATCTATTTAAAGCAGGTTGCGACGATACAAGACGGCCCGGAAAAACCGAACAGTTATGTGTCTTTTGGTTATGGAAAAAATAACGAAAAATACACATCAAATTCGGGCGAATACAATGCGGTTACCTTGTCAATCGCAAAAGTAAAAGGCGCTGATGCCATGAAAATTTCTGATAAGATTTTGGAACGCGTTGAAAACTTAAAACAAACAATAATTCCGGCTGATGTTCACGTAGATGTTACCAGAAACTATGGAGAAACGGCATCGCATAAAGTGGGCGAATTGTTGCTTCACTTGGGCGTGGCGATTTTAGCTGTTACCATTTTGGTGATGCTGGCGATGGGCTGGCGCGGCGGATTGGTGGTGTTTTTCTCGGTGCCGCTTACGTTTGCCTTAACTTTGTTTGCCTATTATTTGCTGGGCTATACGTTAAATAGAATTACCTTATTCGCCTTGGTTTTTGTGGTGGGAATTGTGGTTGACGACAGCATTATTATCGCCGAAAATATGCACAGGCATTTTAAAATGAAGCGATTGCCGTTTAAACAGGCCGCGATTTACGCCATCAATGAAGTAGGAAATCCGACCATTTTAGCCACTTTTACGGTGATTGCCGCTATTTTGCCGATGGCATTTGTATCCGGAATGATGGGACCATATATGAGCCCGATGCCAATTGGCGCCTCCATTGCCATGATTTTGTCGCTTTTTGTCGCTTTAACGGTAACTCCTTATTTAGGATACCACTTATTGCGTGAAAAAGATTCGCAAGAACACAAAAAAGAACAAGGATTGGAAGCCGGGATGATTTATAAAATCTATAAAAAATTAGAGCAACCTTTATTGGACAGTCGCAAAAAACGTTTGGTTACCATTGGAATTACAGTTGTTTTATTGGCAGGGTCTGTAATGATGTTCTTCACAAAATCGGTAGCCGTAAAAATGTTGCCATTTGACAACAAAAACGAGTTTCAGGTGGTAATTGACATGCCAGAAGGAACTACGTTGGAAAGAACGGCTGCGGTAACCCAGGAAATTGCACAATATATAGCAACAACGCCAGAAGTGATAAATTACCAAAATTATATTGGAACCTCCGCCCCTATTACCTTTAACGGATTGGTGCGTCATTACGATATTAGAGGCGGAAGCAATATGGCCGATATTCAAGTGAATTTATTGCTTAAAGAAGACCGAAAATTACAAAGTCATGATATTGCCAAAAAAGCACGTCCAGAAATTCAAAAAATCGCCAAAAAATATGGCGCGAATGTGAAATTGGTGGAAGTTCCGCCGGGACCTCCGGTATTGTCGACTTTGGTTGCAGAAGTTTACGGACCGGATTATGGTGAGCAAATAAAGGTGGCAAAGCAGTTGAAGCAAATATTGGAAAACACCGCCGATGTGGTGGATATTGACTGGATGGTTGAAGATGCACAAACTGAATACCGACTTGAAATTGACAGAGAAAAAGCGATGCTTAATGGTATTGCGCCGCAACAAATTGTTGGGAATTTGACCTATCTTTTAAAAGAATATCCGATCACCTATTTGTATGATGAAAATTCTTTTGACCAGGTTGATATTGTGTTGGGATTAAGTGATGCGGATAAAACAAGTTTGGCCGACATACAAAACATCAAAATAAAAGGAAGTCAGGGCAGCATGATTCCGATAAGTGATTTGGTTCGCATAAAACAAGACACTTTACAAAAATCGATTTACAGAAAAGACCAAAAAAGAGTGGTTTATGTCACTGCTGATATGGCAGGCGCGTTGGAAAGTCCGGTGTATGCCATTTTGGGAATGAAAGAGAAATTACAAAAAATCGCATTGCCAAAAGGCTATAAACTGAATGAACTTTACTTGGAACAGCCAAGTGACGAAAGTGATTTTGCAGTGAAATGGGACGGAGAATGGCAAATTACGCTGGAAGTTTTCCAGGATTTAGGAACCGCATTTTTGGTTGTAATTATCATCATTTATATGTTAATTGTTGGATGGTTCCAAAACTTTAAAACACCATTGGTGATGATGCTCGCCATTCCGCTGTCATTGGTTGGCATTGTGTTGGGTCACTGGATTTTGGGCGCATTTTTTACCGCAACCTCTTTTATTGGTATGATTGCCCTGGCGGGTGTTATGGTGAGAAACTCCGTACTGTTAATCGACTTTATTGAAATTAGATTAAACGACGGTGTTCCCTTAAAACAAGCGATTATTGATGCAGGTGCCGTGCGAACCACCCCAATTTTACTGACAACCGGAGCTGTTGTTATTGGCGCTTCCATTATTTTGTTTGACCCAATTTTCCAAGGGTTGGCCATCTCATTGGTTGCCGGCGCCATCGTTTCAACGATGTTAACCCTTATTGTTGTTCCGATGATTTACTATATGACCGAAAAAAAGAAATGGGAAAATAATTCGGATAAGAACGATAAACCAGCATCAGAAGAATCATAAAATTTGCCTCATGGAAATGTGATACCATTTCAGATGAACCTGCCTGTATAAAGACAGGCAGGATTATTAAAAACCATAAAAATATTTATATATGAAATTACTTGTCATTACCGCAATTCAGGAGTTTTCCCAGGACATAAAACTTATGCTGAAAAAATCAGATATTCACATCTATTCTTATAAAGACGTGCATGGATTTAGGGACTTGTCTGAAGAAGCCGTTGAAAGCAACTGGTTTGCCGGAGAAATGGATGAAAGCCAGTCCATTATTTTCTTTGCTTTTGTTAAAAAACAAAATGTGGATGCCTTTTTTACCAGAGCAGATGAATTTAATGCAAAACAAAAAACAATGTCAAAAGTTCATGTTGTTGTTTTAAATATTGAGAAATCGAATTGAGTTGCATAGTTGAAAAAACAAAAGTTTCAGGTTTCATGCTTAAAAAATAATAAACTACTGATATTTAACACTATATACTAAATACTAAAAACAAATTATAAAAATGAAAAACAGAATCGTAAGAGCCGTTGCAGGCACATTTATATTAATAAGTTTAGTGCTTGCTATAAAAGTAAACGTAAACTGGCTGTGGTTTACAGCCTTTGTTGGCGCAAATTTGTTACAATCGGCATTCACAAAATGGTGTTTGATGGATAAAATTTTAGGAAAATTGGGTGTGAAAGATTAGTTTTAATTTTGTAGTTTTGCGAACTAAAAATTCACGCAAAATTAAACAATTTTTAAAAAATATCATTTCTTTTGTATTGATTACAACTGTGCTGCTGCCCTTTGCAGTGCAGTTTAATCATTCATTTGAAAACCATGAACACTCCGTTTGTAAAGCGCAAAACAGCATTCATTTCGACACTCATGAAATTGACTGTTCTGTTTTACATTTTAAAATAAATACGCTTAAAATAGATTTTTCTTCTGAAAATTACCTTGCTGAAAAACTTGAAAATGAAGAAAAAACAGTTACTTCAGAAGCGCAAACGGCTTCCGCAAAATTTCACTGCAAATCTTCCAGAGCGCCGCCATTTTTATTGATATAGAAACTGAATTCCAATTTTTATCAATAAAAAAATCTCAAATGAAATTAAATATAACTATCCTGTTTTTAATAGGATTCACCTTATTTGCGCATTCGCAAAACAAATTATCGGGCAAAATTGTAAACAGCCAAAACGAACCCTTATTGGGCGTTACCGTTTATGTTGAAGAACTTCAGAAAGGAACTTCAACTAATGAAAATGGTTTGTATGAATTGACCAATTTACCCAGTAACGTCATTAAAATTACCATTGCTTATATCGGCTTTAAAACCATAACAAAATCTATTACATTAACAGATAGGGAAACCACTATTGATTTCATTTTGGAAGAAGCTGTCTTTAAGATGGATGAAGTTATTGTTTCGACCGCTTTTAATAAATTACAGTCGCAAAACGTGATGAAAGTGGAACATGAAAGCATGAAAACCTTACAGCGAAAAGGAACGGCAACGCTAATTGAGGGAATCACAACCATACCCGGAGTTTCGCAAGTTTCAACTGGAACTTCCATTGGAAAACCTGTAATTCGCGGATTAAGCGGGAATCGTGTTTTGGTGTATTCACAAGGCGTACGAATTGAAAATCAGCAGTTTGGAGATGAGCACGGATTGGGCTTAAACGATTCTGGCATTGAAAGCGTGGAAGTCATCAAAGGTCCGGCGTCTTTGCTATATGGTTCAGATGCTTTGGGTGGCGTTTTGTATTTTATCCCCGAAAAATTTGCGGAGGCAAACACTTTTGTTGCCAATTTTGACCAGAAATTATTTTCGAACACTGCCGGAAGCAATACGTCAATAGGCTTAAAAACTTCCTCTGAAAATTGGAAGTTTTTGGCGAGAGGAAGTTACAATACACATTCCGATTATAAAATTTCAGGTGGAGATCGCGTAACAAACACACGTTATAATGAAACTGATTTTAAGACAGGAATTGGCTACAGCGATTCAAAAATCTCCAGTGTTTTTAGGTACAATTACAACAAACTGGACATAGGAATGCCCGAAGATGGCGTTGCGGAACAATCAACAAACAAAAAAACAATGTATCCGAAACAGGGTGTTTCAAATCATTTGTTGAGCTTCAACAATATTTTATTTTTCTCAAAATCGAAATTGGATGTTGATTTAAGCTATATCAATAACGACAGAAGTGAATTTGAGGACAGCAATATTGCGGTGCTGCACATGAATCTGAATACATTTAATTACGATGCAAAATACCATTTGCCGAAATCAGGTAATTTAGAAACCATCGTCGGAATTCAGGGAATGCACCAAAAAAACATAAATTCAGGAGAGGTATATTTAATTCCGGATGCCGTAACCAATGATATCGGTTTTTTCGGAACCGCCAATTATGAGTGGAATTCCAATGTAATATTAGCCGGATTGCGTTTTGACAACAGGGGAATTACTTCCGACGCCTTCGGAACTGTTGGCGAAGAAGGTTCCTTTGAAGCCATTGATAAATCGTATAACAGTTTTAACGCTTCCTTGGGTTATAAAACAAATTTAAACGACAATTTAATTGTGCGCTTAAATGCCGCTTCCGGGTTTAGGGCGCCAAATTTAGCAGAACTCACTTCTAACGGCGTACATGAAGGAACCAACAGGTACGAAATAGGAAACAACACTTTAAAAACTGAACAAAACATTCAAACCGATTTAAATGTTGAATACAACACAGATCATTTTGAATTTTTTGTTAATGGTTTTTACAACCACGTGAACAATTATATTTACACGTCTCCAACTGGTGAAACGCTTGAAGATAATGATGTTTTTAAGTATGTTCAAAACAACGCAAAATTGTATGGCGGAGAAATTGGTGTGCATTTTCATCCGCATCCTTTAGATTGGTTGCATATAGAAAGCAGTTTTGAAACGGTAACCGGAGAAAAAAGAGACGGTGATTATTTGCCTTTAATTCCAGCAAATAATTGGAACAATACGTTAAGAACAGAATTTAACATTAAAAATTGGCTGACAGATGGGTTCGCCTCATTGAATGTTTCAAGCACCTTCAAACAAAGTAAAGTAAGCGGATTTGAAACTGCTTCAAAAGGTTACTCATTGGTTAATCTTGGTGTTGGCGGTAGCGTTAAATTTGGAAAAACAATTTTTGATATCAATGTAAACGCCAATAATTTATTTGATAAAAGTTATATTGCACACCTGTCGCGTTTAAAAACAGACGGGATTCAAAATATTGGAAGAAATATTATTATGGGCGTAAAATTTAATTTGTAAGCAATTCAAGACAAGTATTTAAAAGCCTTTTTAAAATTTAAAAAGGCTTTTTTTAACTTTAATACGGAACAGCAATATTTGCAAATTCATTAAATTAAAATTAATTTTTGGCTAATTTATTTACATAATAAAATAATTAATTGAATAATTAATTATTTTATTGCATAATTCACAAAAATTAAAAAATAGTAAAATAGCTTCTTTTAGCAATTTAATTCGTGATATTTATCCTTTTCATTACCAACCTTTAAACAACTATTTAAAAACTTTGAATAAAATATAAATCGTATTAAACGATTAAAAATCAAGCGTTAAAACTAATTTTATTCGTAACTTTAAGTTCCTAAACTGTAAATTCTTTCCAAATGAAAAGAACAGGTCTTTTAAACAAGCTTTGGGAGTTTCAAAATAAGTTTGGTTATATTTCAGATAATGCCATCGCACAAATTGCCCAAAAATTAAGCGTTTCAAAAATAGAAATCGAAGGCGTGGTTTCATTTTACCATTTTTTCCACCGCCAACCCACAGGAAAATACATCATTTATTTAAACAACAGCATTGTAGCTGAGTTTAAAGGCTTCCAAGAAATAAAAGCTGCTTTTGAAAAAGAAACCGGCTGTACTTTTGGCTGTTACGGTGAGAATCCGCTTTTTACGCTGTTTGAAACTTCCTGCATCGGACTAAGCGATCAAGAACCTGCCGCATTGATCAACTTTTTTCCGTTTACCAATTTAACGCCCGAAAAAGTAAAAACCATTATTCAACAACTGAAAAACGGAAATTCATTGCGCTTTATTTCAAGCAATCCAACCAGTAAAATACAATACTTGCCTCCCGAAGACAAAACAATTTTCTATCGAAAATACGAAATGGGAATTGCCCTGAAAAAATTAAAAAACCATACGCCTGATGAGGTTTTAAATCTTATTTCCGCAGCCAATCTCGAAGGTCGCGGCGGCGCATTTTTCCCAACAGCCAAAAAATGGAAAAGCAGCAAAGAAAGCTCCACTTCAAAAAAATACATTATCTGCAATGCCGATGAAGGCGAACCAGGAACATTTAAAGACAAATCGTTGCTTAACAACCTATCCGGATTGGTTATTGAAGGAATGATTGTGGCGGCTTACATTTCTGGTGCTGCCAACGGCTTTATTTATTTGCGTGCTGAATACATGTATTTGCTTGAGAAAATAGAAAATACCCTTCGTGAATTTCAAGAAAATAACCTTTTAGGGAACGATATCCTTGGCATTCCAAAATTTAATTTTAACATCCAAATTCAGGTTGGTGCAGGCGCTTATATTTGCGGCGAAGAATCGGCTTTAATTGAATCTTTGGAAGGAAAACGAGGCGAAGCAAGAATTAAAAAATATTACCCTACGGAATATGGTTATTTAGGATGCTCTACCATCGTAAACAATGTGGAAACTTTTGCCATGGCTGCCCGCATCATTGAACTGGGCATCCATTTTATTTCAACCATCGGCACCAAAGAAAGTAAAGGAACAAAAGTGTTGAGTATTTCTGGCGATGTCGCAAAACCGGGCATTTATGAAATCGAATGGGGAATGACCGTAAAAGAAATTTTGCATCTCTGCCAGGCAACATCACCTCATTTTGTTCAAATTAGCGGTCCGTCGGGCATCTGCATCAACAACACCGAATTTGATCGCAAAATTTGTAAGGAAGATTTAATCTGTGCGGGTTCTATTATGGTTTTTAATAATTTCAGAAGCATTACAAAAATTTTAGAAAATTATACAAAGTTTTTTAAAGAGGAATCTTGTGGTGTTTGCACGCCTTGCCGCGCAGGAAACCAGATTTTACACGAAAAAATCAAGAAAATTAAAAAAGGAATTTGTACCTCGAAGGATTTAGAAGAAATTAAGGAATGGGGTAAAATCATCAAACTCACCAGCAGATGCGGTTTGGGACAGTTTTCCGCAAACACACTTATAATGGCACTCGATAAATTCGAAGGATATTTCAACCAAAAAATTATAAAAACCAACGAAAATTTAAACGTGGAATTTGATATGGAAGCCGCTGTTTATAACTATGATTCTTTGATAAAGGATACGCAATGAAAGTTAAAAGTTAAAAGTTAAAGGTTAAAAGTTTGAGTTGTGAGTTGCAAAAATTAACAAATATTAAATGCCTAACAATTAATTATTGATAATTTAGAAAAACCAATGAAAAACAGTTCATTTAAAATAGACGGAAGAGTTTGTACAGCCGAAACAGGATCAAATTTAATAGAAGCTGCAAAACAAAACGGTATTTTTATTCCAACCTTGTGCCATTTTAAACATTTAGATCCTCTAGGAACCTGCAGGGTTTGCACCGTAAAATTAAATGGCCGTGATATAGCCGGTTGCACCGTGCGTGTAGCTGATGGAATGGAAATAGAAGTGAATACACCCGAATTGCTGGATACGCGAAAAGCCATTATAGAAATGATGTTTGTTGAGGGAAACCACTTCTGCCCTTCCTGCGAAAAAAGCGGCGATTGCCAAATGCAAAATTTAGGGTACGAAACCGGCATAAAATACACTCGATTTCCGCATTTATTTATTGACAGAATTACCGATGCACGACCGGAACGCATTGTGGTTAACCAAAACAGGTGCATTAAATGTAAGCGTTGCATTGAAGAAGTCAAAACTTTTGACGGCTACAAGGTGTTTTATTCCATAAATAAAGGTAACAAAACCTTGGTGTCCATTGATTATGAACAAGAAGCCAAATTATCCGAATTGCAAGCGGTTCGCGCTATGCATATTTGTCCGACCGGTTCCATATTGGTCAAGGGAAAATCGTTCAGCAAGCCTTTTGGAGACCGACAATTTGATGCTATTACCGAAGAAAAATCAATGTCTTTAAATCCTGTAAAAAAACAAAGAGCCACCACAAAAAAGAAAATTGTCGCAACCACTTCGCTTGCCGGTTGTTTTGGTTGCCATATGTCTATGCTCGACATAGATTTAGGTATTTTAGATTTATTTGAAGTGATTGAATTTAACAAAACCCCAATCACCGACATTAAAAATTTCACCAAACATTGTGATATCGGACTTATCGAAGGCGGTTGCTCAAACACCCAAAATATTGAAGTGCTTCGCGAATTCAGAAAAAATTGCGATATTTTGGTTTCCGTAGGTGAATGTGCCATTTGGGGCGGTTTGCCTGCGATGAGAAACACTTTTTCGCTGGAAGAATGTTTAAGAGAATCTTATCTGGATTCGATGACGAGCGAAGAAAATGAAACGATTATTCCAAATCATGAAGACATTCCAAAAATTTTAAACAACGTGTATGCCAATCATGAAATCGTAAAAATAGACTATCATATTCCGGGATGTCCTCCAGATGCAAATTATATTTGGAACGTGGTTAAAAATATTTTATTTCAGGAAGAATATTCCATTGCGCATCCCAAATACAAATATGACTAAATCAAAAATAGCTTCAAATGGGAACAAGAAAAATAATTATAGATCCTGTTACACGTGTTGAAGGCCACGGAAAAGTGACCATAAAACTTGACGAAAACGGCGTTGTAACCGATGCTTTTTTACACATTGTGGAATTTAGGGGATTTGAAAAATTTATTCAGGGACATCCATATTGGGAAGCGCCTGTTTTGGTGCAACGGCTATGTGGTATTTGTCCGGTAAGCCACCATTTGGCTGCCGCAAAAGCCATTGACCAATTGGTTGGGGTTGATCCCGAAGATTTATCGCCAACAGCCACAAAATTGCGGAAATTATTGCATTTCGGACAAGTTTTTCAATCGCATGCTTTGCACTTTTTCTATTTGGCTTCTCCTGATCTTTTATTCGGAACCGATGCCCCTGCAGAAAAAAGAAATGTGATTGCCGTCGCTGCCGAAAACAGGGAACTTGCAAAAAAAGGGGTTTTGATGCGTAAATTTGGGCAGGAAATCATTAAAGCCTTGGCGGGTAAAAAAATTCACGGAATTTTAGCGGTTCCCGGTGGCGTACACAAAACATTTAAAGCGGAAGAACGTGCTTATTTCTTGGACGGAATGCTAATTCCAAACGTTGACACCATGATTGCCTGGTCAAAAGAAATGGTCGATTTTATAAAAAACTATTACCTTAAAAATGCAAACTGGATTGACAATTTCGCGGCCTTTCCTTCCAATCATTTGAGCTTGGTTCGCAAAGAAACCGGTGCTTTTGAATTGTATGACGGTCGGTTAAGGTCGGTTGATTTTGAGGGAAATGAATTGTTAAATATTGCAGATTTTGACTATCGCGACCACTTTAAAGAAGCCGTTGAACCTTGGTCTTATTTAAAGTTTCCCTATATGACCAAATACGGAAAGGAAAAAGGATGGAACCGCGTTGGACCTTTAGCCCGATTAAATACCTGTGCTTATATGGGAACGCCGCTTGCCGAAAAGGAACGACAAATTTTTAAGGAATACACGCAAAACAAACCCAATAATATGACCATGCATACGCATTGGGCACGGTTAATTGAGTTATTGTACAGTGCTGAAGCGATGAAAGAATTTTTGTTGGATGATACGCTTATGAACAATGATTTGGTACGTAAAGGCACGCCAAGACAAAAAGGCATTGGTATTATTGAAGCGCCAAGAGGCACGCTTATTCACGAATACCATACAGATGAAAAAGGTATCATTACCAAATGCAATTTAATTGTATCAACAACACACAATAACGAAGCCATGAACCGAGGCGTTAGGGAAGTTGCTAAAAGTGTTTTGAATAACAAACCCGAAATCACCGAACCAATGCTGAACCAAATTGAAATAGCGATCAGGGCAAACGACCCTTGTTTGAGTTGTGCCACGCACGCATTGGGCGAAATGCCCTTAATTGTGCAATTGGAAGATTGCGCAGGAAATACCATAGATGAAAAAATTAAATAACAGGCTTATTATTGGCATAGGAAATAATACACGACAAGATGACGGGCTTGGCTGGGAATTTTTAGAATTGCTTGAAGATGTAGAATTTACTGCCGATAATTTGGTTTATAAATACCAATTGATGGTGGAAGATGCGGAATTAATTTCAGAATTTGACAGTGTTATTTTTGTTGATGCCTATAAATTGGAACTTGAAAACGGATTTGCTTTTGAGTGTATTTATCCTGCGGAAGAAGTTTCTTTTTCTACCCACTCTGTTCCCCCAAACCAGATTTTGAATCTATGCGAAAATCTATATGCCAAAAAACCAAAGGCATATTTGATGAAAATTCAAGGATATAACTGGGATATTGGCTTTGGATTGTCAAAACTGGCAAAAACAAATTTAAAGAACGCCATTACTTATTTTTTTGAAAGCCTCAGCGAAATTGAAAAAATCAATTGATTAATACTTGATTATTCTTTATTATTTCAAACCGCGTTAGGGATTGAACGGCCTGTTTGAGCACTTTTTTAGTTGTTTTTCGCAACTAAAAAATGCGAGCAGTGAAAGCCCGACCCTCAGGGGAACGCCCACCGAAAAGACGGGCAGGCTCAAAATGCAGAAAGGAACCTTGCAAGGAAAGAACCCATTAATTTAAAATGATTCTAACCTTTAAATTTCAGGTTGTTTTGTTTAAATACTTAAATTAGCGCGACCAAAATTTTAAAGCATGACCACAAATTCTCCTAAAAGTCCAAACTTAGCGATAATTTCAAACACACCAAAGCGCATTTTAGTTGGCATCCAATTTTTATTTGTCGCTTTTGGCGCAACTGTTTTAGTGCCTTTGTTGATAGGTATTGACCCATCTGTTGCGTTATTTACCGCGGGCTTTGGAACGCTTATTTTTCACGTAATTACAAAAGGGAAAGTCCCGATTTTTTTGGGGAGCAGTTTTGCTTTTATTGCGCCGATTGTGGCTGCGACTGAATTGTACGGTTATCCCGGAACATTGGGAGGCCTTATTGCCGTTGGTTTGGTGTATGGAATTGTTTCCTTTATTGTGAAATTATGGGGATTAAAAGTGATTGAAAAAATATTTCCATCGGTGGTGGTCGGACCCGTTATTATGGTGATTGGTTTGTCGTTGGCATCTGTGGGTGTGGGAATGGCGAAATCGAACTGGCCGATTGCTTTTGCTGTTTTAATTACGGCCATTTTTATTGTGATTTACACGAAAGGTTTGATAAAATTGATTCCTATTTTTATTGGAATTCTTGTTGGCTATGTCATCTCAATTTTTGCCGGATTGGTGGATTTTTCATCCGTAAGCGAAGCAGCATGGTTTGCGCTTCCAAATTTTACGGCTCCCGAATTTAACTGGGCAGCGATTTTATATATGATTCCCGTTGCCGTTGCGCCCATTATTGAACATATTGGCGATGTTTACGCCATTAGCGGTGTTGCCGATAAAGAATTTGTAAAAGATCCCGGATTGCACCGCACCTTGTTGGGAGATGGTGTTGCCACTGCCTTTGCCGGATTTTTGGGCGGACCCCCAAACACCACTTATTCTGAAGTTACCGGCGCTGTTGCTTTAACCAAAATTACCGATCCCAGAGTGTTGCGAATTGCCGCTGTTACGGCAATTGTGTTTTCATTGGTGGGAAAAATAAGCGCCATTTTAAAAACAATTCCGCCAGCAGTTTTGGGTGGCATAATGTTGCTGTTGTTTGGAATGATTGCAAGCATTGGGATAAAAACTTTAATCGATTCAAAAACCGATTTTTCCGTCACCAGAAATCAGGTGATT
Source organism: Lutibacter sp. (assembly GCA_014859175.1). Lineage (GTDB taxonomy): Bacteria > Bacteroidota > Bacteroidia > Flavobacteriales > Flavobacteriaceae > Lutibacter. The sequence goes on from JACUUQ010000021.1 coordinate 22,408, forward strand.
GTTTCGGTTATTTTAACCATTGGTATTGGCGGCGCTCAAATGAGTTATGGAAATTTCTCTTTGGCAGGAATAGGATTGGCATCGGTTATCGGTGTTATTTTAAACTTGATTTTGCCAAAAACAACAATTCCTCTAAAGAAAATATTGAAGGATTGATTTATCCAATTCATCAATAACAAAGAAGGCACTCTAAAAAGCACTTATTTTTTAACCGCCAAGAACGCAAGATTTTTTTCGCAAGGAAGCAAAGCATGGTTTTAAAAACCAAACACTTCAAAACTTTGCGCCTTCTTTGTGAGCATTGCGGTTAAACAAACTTTTTAGACAGCCTCCTTTTTAATGACACATTTCGTATTTTATCAAACATAAAACTTGATCAGGAACAGAATTGCGATGATGTACATAATCGGTTTTATTTCTTTATACCTGCCGGTAAGCAGCTTTAAGATCACAAAAGAAAGCATTCCAAACACAATTCCTTCTGCAATGCTGTAAGTTAGCGGCATCATAATGATGGTAAAAAAAGCCGGAATGGCTTCCGTAAAATCATCCAAATCAATTTTCATAATTGGCGATATCATAAACAATCCGACGATAATCAATGCCGGGGCTGTTGCCGCCGCAGGAATAACCATAAAAATTGGCGCAAAAAACAAAGCCAACACAAACATTCCCGCAACAGTTAAGGCTGTCATTCCTGTTTTTCCTCCTTCAGCCACACCTGCAGCGCTTTCCACATAAGTAGTTACCGTTGATGTTCCCAACATAGCGCCGACAGTTGTTCCTATGGCATCGGCAAACAACGCTTGTTTAACTCTTGGCACTTTTCCATCTTTATCCAACATATCTGCTTTTGAAGAAACGCCCACCAAAGTTCCCACCGTGTCAAACATATCCACAAACAAAAATGTGAATAAAACGATTAACATATCTAAGGTAAATACTTGGGAAAAATCGAACTTAAAGAAAATTGGCTCAATGGACGGCGGCAAACTCACCAAGCTGAAGTTTTCCGGAATTATTGTGACACCTACAAATATTCCTATGATTGTGGAAGCCAAAATTCCGATTAAAATGGCGCCTTTTACTTTTTTAGCGAATAAAACACCAATGATGATTACGCCTGCCAAACCCACCAAAACAGCAGGATTTCTCATATCGCCCAAACCAACCAAAGTGGCAGGATTGTCAACAATCAATCCGGTTCCCTTTAATCCGATAAAAGCTATGAACAAACCAATACCAACAGAAACAGCATGTTTTAGGTTTAAAGGAATGGAGTTTACAATTAATTCCCTGATGTTGAATGCCGTTAAAAGAATAAAAATGATTCCTTCTAAAAAAACAGCCGTTAGGGCAAACTGCCATGAATAACCCATTCCCAACACCACCGTAAAAGCAAAAAACGCATTCAAGCCCATACCCGGAGCCAGTGCGAACGGCAATTTAGCAACCAACGCCATCACCAAAGTTGCAACAATAGCAGATAAGGCTGTTGCCGTAAATACGGCGTCTTTATCCATTCCTGTGTCACTTAATATGCTCGGATTTACGGCCAAAATGTACACCATGGTCATAAAAGTGGTGATTCCGGCAATAATCTCCGTTCTTAAAGTCGATTTATTTTCTGTTATTTTAAAAAACTTGTCTAACATAATCTGCTATTTTTTATTATTATTTAGTGCTTAATGTTTGGAGTGCCTAAAACGCCTAAAGTTGGTAAGTCAGTATTTTTCAAAAAAAATTGATAGTATGCTTTTCAATTTAGAGCTTTAAATCAACCTCTGGCAAATAAGCATTTTTACTTTTAGCCTTTAACTTTTATATATTCCATTTTATGGCTAATGTTGGCCTCACTTTAAATTCATATTCATAAGCAAAATTATTTGACAACTCAACCTCTCCTCCTACAGAAAAGCTTTTATTTAAATGAACCCACAATTGCGGTTCAGACAAAAATACCGTTTTGTCCGACAGGCCGTTTTCCGACCATAAATCGGCAAAACCGGAAAAAGTAAGTTTGTTTTTAATTAAATTGATGTACCAGGTTCCGGTAATTTGATAGTTGGCTTCACCCGCATTTTTAAACGATTTGTAGCCTGCGTAGGTTGAAAAGCCCATTTTCGCATTTCCTTTTGAATAATTGGCCCCAAAAATCCAAGCGTCATTAATGGTAAAACCGCCCAATCCTTCAGGTGTTTTAAAAGTTCCCAATCCGCCATTGTATTCTACGTGCAATCCGACAGGCATTTTTTCTGTTTTTAACACACGCGCAATTTCATAATAGCCGCCGCTAATTCCAGAACTTGCGTTGTAATCGAAATCGACAAACGTAAAAGTGTTTCCATATTTATCCATTTTAAACATTTCAAAAGTTGTGGTAAAATGGCCTCTTTCAAAATCTCTGTGCAATTGAAAGTTTTGTGCGCTCGCTGTAATAGCGATAAAAAAAGTGATGATGGTGATGATTTTTTTCATGGGTTTCAAAATTCTAAAATTAATGTTAAAAATACCACAAAAATGAGCGCACCGAAGTGTTCCTGAAATTCAATTATGAACAGGTAATTAACTATTTATAATTGGTATAAATAAAGTCTGAAGACGGAAGCCCGAAGTCGGAAGTGCACAAAGAGAAAAGACTTTATTGATGTAATATTCTTGTTTAGCTCAAAACCACATTCACAATTTCATCGGCAATTGCCAAACAAGAAGTTGCTGCCGGTGAAGGAGCGTTTAACACATGAATATTGCCGTTGCGTTTCATTATTTTAAAATCGTCGATCATATTGCCTTCAAAATCAATGGCCTGCGC
>JACUUQ010000218.1 GCA_014859175.1 Lutibacter sp.
TGAGTATTATTTATCAAGAGGCATGGACATTAATGAATTTGGACCGAATTTATCCTTCTTCTTTTCCAATGGCGTCGATCCGGAATATGCGGTGATTGGAAGGGTTGCCCGCAAAATTTGGGCGAAAGCCATGAAAGAAAAATACGGCGCCAATGCAAGAGCCCAAATGATGAAATATCACATTCAAACTTCGGGAAGAAGTTTGCATGCGCAGGAAATTGACTTTAACGACATTCGCACCACCTTGCAGGCTTTGTATGCCATTTACGACAATTGCAACAGTTTGCACACCAACGCTTATGACGAAGCCATTACCACACCAACCGAAGAAAGCGTGCGCAGGGCAATGGCTATTCAGCTGATTATCAACAAAGAATTGGGATTGACCAAAAATGAAAACCCGATTCAGGGTTCCTTTATTATTGAAGAATTAACTGATTTGACGGAAGAAGCCATTTATGCAGAATTTGACAGAATTACGGAGCGCGGAGGCGTTTTGGGCGCGATGGAAACGATGTACCAACGCAGTAAAATACAGGAAGAAAGCTTGTATTACGAAACCTTAAAACACAATGGTGAATTTCCTATTATTGGCGTAAACACGTTTTTAAGCAGCAAAGGTTCGCCAACGGTTTTGCCGCAAGAAGTTATCAGGGCCACCGAAAAAGAAAAACAATATCAAATTATGGTGGTCGAAAACTTAAACAAAGCAAATGCTTCCGCAGCAAAAGAACATATTGCCTTGTTAAGAGAAAAAGCGGTGAATAACGAAAATGTTTTTGAGCAATTAATGGAGGCCTGCAAAGTGTGTTCTATCGGACAAATTACAGAGGCGCTGTTTGAAGTTGGCGGACAGTACAGGAGAAATATGTAGGTTTTTGGTTGTTCCCTTCGGCTCCGCTCAGATTAAAAGTTTCTGGTTTCAAGTTTAATGTTTGTGGATTGATTATTCAAAATTTTTAATCTAAAGCCAACGACTGTTTGCTTTTTGATTACCAGTCCGTTCATGAAAAGTTTTTTGCTCCGCAAAGTTTAAAACTTTGAGGTGATGATTTTAGGTCTCTGACCTAAACCACAGCATTTGCTTTCTGGGCGCTTTGGAAAAAAGGCAGTCACAGACTGAATTTCACCACCTCAAAGTCGGAGACTTTGCGGAGCGGAGCAATAGCGAGAATAAATTCAGGGATTTATCTGTTAATGTTTTAAATTCTCAAGCATTTCACCCATTTTTTCGTGTACTTTATTAATGGCTTTCAGCGGACGCACCATCACCTTGAAACTGATGATTTTACCGTCATCATTTACTTCAATCATATCTACGCCATTTACGGTTACGCCATCAATCAAGGTAACAAATTCTAAGATAAATTGCTTGTTGTCAATGACTTGTTTCACATATTTAAAATCAGCATTTTCGCCGCCAAATACTTCCATTGCAGCCATTAAATACAATTTGGTAATCTGCTTTCCTTCCTGGGGCGTCCAAACAATTGGTGAATAAAAAATCACCTCATCTGACAAAAGTTCGTCCAATATTTTAGGGTTTTTGGTGTCTAAAAATGTGTGCCAGTTTTTTAAGGATGTGTTCATAGTGTTCTATTTATTTGATGAAATTTTTGCGTTTTTTGATGAATAATTGCATATTTGGCACTATCCAATCTAATTTTCATTTCAATTTTTTAATTTCTTTTGCGGGCGGTAAAAAATTTTCACCGGTAACGACGCTTTTCCCTGTTTGGGCTTCCAATTTTAAACGAGCATCTTTGGCTATTTTGCCTCCCTTTTTTCCTGCAATTGCATTTTCCTTTAACCCTTTTGCTTCATCTGTTTCAGCTATTTGGCGGGTAGAAAGTTCGGCCAATGCCGTAAAAATTAATTCTGCCTCACTCATGTGGTCTCGCAAATTTTGCGATTTTAATCCTTTTATTTCTTTATGTTTTTTTACTGTCAGTTCCGTCCATTCTTGATGAATAATATTGGTGAGCAATGCAAACTCATCCGCCTTTTTCACGCCACTTTCTTTCCAATAATCGGTTAATTTGTTGCGGGTTTCCTGCCCTGTCATGCGCTGTTGTATCCATTTTTCGCTTCGCCCCAATTGTTGCCAATTTTCTCTTGCCCTGTCTATACTTTGGCTAGGATCAGACATTTCTTGCATACGTTCGTAGCCCACTTTTGCCAGCCATTGTTTAAAGGGTTCTGCCTTCGGCGATGGAATAGATTGGATAATGCGCAACAAAGACTCTGTATCTGCAACATCTGTTGCCCTCATTTTACCGTCTTCAGCTTGCATTTTCAAGTGTCCCAAGTTTGGGGACAGTTCACTTCCTTCTTTTTGTAACTTGGTTTTTAAGGCACTCCAGTATTTTCTTGGGCGCGGACTATCAGTCAATATTTCAACAACATCAATAATAGAAAAATACCATTTCTCTAATTTTTCATCCCAATGGGTTCTTACTTTTTTTTCGTTAAAAAGTTTGATTTCGTCTTTCATTTTTATGGGTAGATTATTTGTGAATTTTTCAATTTATACAGAATATGGCTAATTGGAAACTATATAACTTTGGACCCAAAAATAATTTATTCATATATTTTATATAAAATCTAAATCCTAAATTTTATCGGTTTATATTCATATTCAGAGCATTCCCAAATCCATTGAACACATTGGCGATTTAAAACTAAATTATTAACAGGGTCTGAAATTAAAGCAATTTCAAAAAAAGTGTCTGCTTGCCTAACAATTGCTATAAAGAATGAATTTTGTTTTTCTTGAGCAACTGCAATTTCATTATTTGTTAGCTTAAATTTTTGGCCAGGCAAATTTACCGATTTGACTTCTATCTGAATTTCTTTCCCATTAGGGTCAAAACCTTCTAAATCATATCCTATATTTTGTTTACTAACGTCTATAAGCTTAAAACCATTTAAATTTAATACATCTAATGTTTGTTCTTCAGCGCATCGCCAACGCTTCAGGCCCTCCATAATTGGGTTGTTAGTATTTTGCTGGGAGTTATTAAGCCAATCAAGAACAGATTTCGGGTTTGATTCACTTTTTAATTCAAAGGACTTTGGTTGATTATTTTTAAATAAAGTTTCAGAATAATCTTTCGATACGTATTTTTTAAAAACAGATTTTATATCAAATTCAGTTAAACCATTTTCAATAAGAAGTGTTAAAAATGATTCATCTACACGAACATCTTCATTTTTAATATCATTAAATGAAACTCGCTTATTATCACTTTTAAATATTTTCAAATCTAGATTTGATTCTACAAAATCACCATTACTTGATATTATAGATTTTACTATTTGAATTGTAAATTGAGCACAACCCAAAGTTGTAACTTTAACGTTATTGAAATTTTTCTGGAGTGTTGTAAAAGTATCTTCAGTCGCTCCTAAATATTTTACAAATGATTTAAAACCGTCTAATGCTAAATAACCAGCTTCAATTACATTATCGCCCCTATACTCGGTTAAACCATTATAATCTTTATCATTTAACCAGCTTGGACTAATCTTTAATTCTTTATAAAAAAACGAACTATTATTTTTTAAATTTTCTAATAAATACTTTTCAAAAGAGGTTTTTTTAAACTGAAGCATTCTTGGGTCACTAAAAGGTAATAGGGAATTAACAATCTCAATATTTAAGCTATTTTTACTTTTGAGCTTACTTTCAATTATTTTTAAAATCTGATTACTACAAGATTTTATTGCATCCAACGTCTCGTCATTAAATATTAAATGACGTCTTGATGGGTCTGTACTGAACCCTCCATTAAAAAGAACACCTAAACCGCAATTATCTTCAGTTGGCAAAAACGCATAAACTAACGAATTAGACTCTTCTAGTTTCTGAATCTTATTGTCATTAATTGCAAATGCAATAGTACTTTCTATATCTTTCAATAAAAGCCATTCAGAATTTCCGCTATTACTTTGAATTATTAATCTAACTTCTGCATTAGAAATTTCTTTTTTTTGAATGACAGTTTTAATAGTTTTTGAGGTGCAAAATTCAGTCTCAAGTATGTTCCTAAGAAATAATAATGAGGTTGAATCAAGTGATTCAAACTCTAATTCTATTTCATTTTCTGTAACGCCAGTAAATAAAAATATTGTTGAATAGCCATTTAAAATAAGGTCATCAAAAGTTGATTGATATAAATTTTTATCTTCAATACTAAGATAATGAGGAATACGAATTAAAGGAACTCGTGTCGATTGTGGTATTTCAATCTTCGTTTTTTCTCTGGAAAAGGTAACTTCCAAATCCCCACTGATTATGTGTACTTCTTTTGAAAAACCGACTACTGATTTAAAACCTATACCCCTATAACCAATAGATTTACCTTTTACCT
>JACUUQ010000219.1 GCA_014859175.1 Lutibacter sp.
TAATATTTAACTTCTAATATTTAACTTCTAATATTTAACTTCTAATATTTAACTTCTAATATCTAACTTCTAATATCTAACTTCTAATATTTAACTTCTAATATTTAATATTTTTTCGCTGAAATATTTTTTCTTCAGCCAAAAAGAAACCCTTACCAATAAAATTAAGGCGGGCACTTCCACCAAAGGTCCAACCACACCGGCAAATGCTTGTCCGGAATTCAGCCCAAATACTGCAATCGCCACCGCAATCGCCAACTCAAAATTGTTTCCGGCAGCCGTAAAAGCAACGGCGGCTGTTTTATCGTAAGTGGCGCCCATCGCTTTGGTGACAAAGAAACCAATAAGAAACATGATGGTAAAATAAATAAGCAACGGAACAGCAATAATTAACACATCCATTGGTATTTCAACAATTAATTCGCCTTTTAGGGAAAACATCACCACAATGGTAAACAGCAAAGCAATTAAGGTTAACGGTGAAATGGTTGGAATAAATTTTTTGTTGTACCATTCTTCTCCTTTTAGTTTTACCAAAATCAACCTGCTTAAAATTCCCAAAACAAAAGGAATTCCCAAATATATAGCCACACTTTCGGCTATTGTTGCAATGGAAATATCAACAATGGCACCTTCAAAACCAAAGTAGGGCGGAAGCACCGTAATAAAAAGCCAGGCATAAAAACTATAGGCAAATACCTGAAAAATACTGTTTAAAGCCACCAAACCGGCACCATATTCACTGCTTCCTTCGGCCAAATCGTTCCAAACCAATACCATCGCAATGCAACGCGCAAGGCCAATTAAAATTAAACCCACCATATATTCCGGGTAATCCTGCAAAAAGGTAATGGCCAGCACAAACATCAAAACCGGACCAATAATCCAGTTTAATACCAACGAAATGGTAAGGATTTTTACGTTTTTAAATACTTTTGGCAACAAGGCATAATTCACTTTTGCCAATGGCGGATACATCATCACAATTAAACCAATGGCAATTGGAATGTTGGTGGTGCCGCTGCTGAAAGAATCGATTAATGTTGGAAATGAAGGTACAAAATAGCCGATTGCCACACCAATGGCCATGGCAATAAATATCCATAAGGTTAGGTAACTGTCGAGGAAGCTTAGTTTTTTCATTGCTGTACGCATTAATTTTAAATGCTTGATTTTAAATTTTGAATTTTTTTATTAAAAATTAAGACTAATTAATTTTCTTGACTTGTTTTTACAATTTTAGTTAAAATATTTATGATTGATTCAATTTCGATGAGTGGTTTAGAAACATCAATTTGAACGATATTACTTTTGTCAATTAACCTAAGCCAATACTTTGTTTCTCGCGCTTCTTTGGACGAAATTGACATTTTAGCAGTAAAATCTTTTTTTGAAATACCAGCAATGGCTTCTTCAACATTGGCGCCAATACTTGTTCCTGATTTTAGAAGTTGCTTTGAGAGCACATATTCATTTTGAAGTTTCATTTTTATGTAAATTTCAATTGTTAACAAAGCAAAATCAAAACTTTTTTCTTGTATAATATTTTCTTTCATAACATTTTTTTATTTATCGTTAATTTCTAAATTTTGGATGTTAATTTATAATTTAAAATCAAACTTTCAATTTTTTAATAATTCAACATTCATAATTTAACATTTAAAATTCATTTATTCTTTAATTTTTGAAAATACATACAACATCTCAGCCGCAATTTGGTTGCTGCGTTCTTCATATTTTTCAGCTTGTTGCGGCGTGTTGTCAAAAGCTTTTGGATCGTCATATTTTACCGGAATACGTTTTTCCGTGCCTGGTATAAACGGACAATTGGCGTCGGCATCTGAACAGGTCATAATGGCAACAAACTCACTTTGCGGATTAAAAGCATCATCATAAGTTTTAGAAAACCCGATAACTGGATGTTCATTTTCAGCGCATTTAATGGCGTAAATCGGATTTTTTCCTTCGGATAAAACTTTAATTTCAAAACCAGCGCGTTTCAATGTATTTGCGGCCATAGGAAATAACGCCGTGGCTTCTGTGCCGCCTGAGTAGCAATATATATTTTTTATTTGGTAAAAATGCGCGGCTGCCTGCGCCCAAACTTGTGACAAATGGCTTCTTCGTGAATTGTGCGTGCAAATAAAATTAAGGTTTGCATTTTTATTTTCAGTCAATTTTGTCTGAATATAATCAATTAATGGTTGCAGAGTTTGTTTGCGTTCAACGGAAATTGCGTCCAAATTTAATGAAGCAATGGTGTTTTCGATTTGTTTGAATAACATTTTTAATCTGTTTTATAATTTAACAACAGCCATTTCCGGGTTTGCAGCAATTCGGTTTACGAGCGAAAACTGTGATACTGAATATTCCTGTTTTGGAATTTTTAAAGGAATCAAGCGCTTCTTTATTTAAGTAGTTTTTCAAAATATCATCCGGAAGTAAAATTGCCTTTTCTTTTTGAATTTTTATGTCAGTAAAACCACTTTCGGCAATTAAATTTAAGTAGGTTTCTTTTTGAATGGCACCGGAAACACAGCCTGCATACATTTCGGCTTGTTGCGCCAGTTCAGCCGGTAAATCTCCAACCAAAACCACATCTGAAATGCTAAAATGTCCGTCAGGTTTTAAAACTCGAAGTATTTCTTGGAAGACTGCTTTTTTATTGGGAACCAAATTAAGTACGCAATTGCTGACAACCACATCCACCACATTCGAAGTTAGTGGCAGTTTTTCTATATCTCCCAATCTGAATTCCACATTGTTGAATCCTCTTTTTTCTGCATTTTCTCGTGCTTTTTCTATCATAATTGGCGTAAAATCAACACCAATCACTTTTCCTTTTTCACCTGTTTGCGCGCGTGCAACAAAGCAGTCGTTACCGGCGCCGCTTCCTAAATCCAACACGGTATCGCCTTCTTTAATTAACGCGAATGCTGTTGGAAGTCCGCAGCCCAAACCCAAATCGGCTTCCGGATTGTATCCTTCAATGGATTCATAACTATCGCTCATTATATTGTACACTTCTGTTGAGCAACCTCCTGATCCGCAGCAAGAAGCCTTGTTTTCATTTTGATCTTGTAAGGCAATTTCACTGTATTTTTGTTTTACCAAATCTTTTAATTCTTTGTCTGTTTTCATTCTATATTATTTTTTTAAAAAAAATGATTATTGAATTATTGTTTTTAACAACATTGGTTTTTAGAATTGAGATCTTGATTTAAGAATGCGGTAAAAAGTTCCTTAAAAGTTTCCCAAACTTCCTTATTGATGCAATAGCAAACGCTGGTGCCTTCCACATTTCCTTTGATCAATCCCAAATTTTTAAGTTCTTTTAAATGTTGTGAAATAGTGGGCTGCGCCAAACCGATTTCGGCCACCAAATCACCGCAAATACAGGTATCCATTTTAAAAAGCTGTTGTAAAATGGCCACTCTGGCCGGATGTGCAAAGGCTTTGGAAATGTTGGCAATTTGATTTTGTTCTTCAGAAAACTTCTCTGATTTTGTAACTCCCATAATGCTTTATAAGTTTATTGCAATATTACGATAAATAAGAGCACAACCAAATATTTATTTAAATTTATTTGATTGTAATTTATGTAATATTGATTTTTTCTTTTTCCTTCAGTTAATAATCTTGCCACCGGTCTTTTTAGTTTTTGATTCTCTTTTTCTGATGATATACAGTTTTTGGAAGAATTGAATACCATGTATAAGTTAAAAAATCACTACACAATACTTAACAACTAACTTTCTGTTTATTTAAGACTTGATTTGCTGTCAAAGTAGCTAAGACAACTACGGAACAAGTCATCAAGAAATGTATCGAATTAAAAATAAAGGCTTTAAAAAAGGTTTAAATCGCCGTTGAAGATAAATTTGGTCAATTTTATGTTAGATTTCTAACCCAATTATAAAATAGTTTACCACAACATTACCCATACATTATTAATTTTTTTATTTCAATTCAGAAAATAAATATAGGATTTTATAAGTTATCAGATTCTGTTATTAATGCTTTTTTGCTTAAAAAACATGTATTTATCAATCCTGTACAGTTTTTTTGTTATTGTCTTTATTTGTTGAATTATTTTTTATTATTATCTTGTATATCTCAAAAATGAAAAATATGTATACAATTAAAAACAATTTTCTAGGATTGGCATTTTTGCTATTTACAACTTTTGTTTCTGCTCAGTCTAATCAAGTTTCCGTTATAAAAAATGATCAAGGAATGAAATTGGTTGTTGATGGAAAGGATTTTATAGTTAATGGTATGAATTGGGATTATTTTCCGATTGGCACGAACTATTCTTACAGTTTATGGACACAACCGGATGATGTTATTA
>JACUUQ010000220.1 GCA_014859175.1 Lutibacter sp.
GATTAAAAGTTCAAAACAAAATCATTGTCCCCACAACGGTTTTAGATTAAAAGTTTACAAAAAATCATTGTCCCCACAACGGTTTTTCAAAAAAATATAGCGGTTTTTAAAATCCTAAAGGCATCACTTAAATTGTGTTGCTTAAAAAACGGGAAGCTACTAAAATATCGATTGTAAGGGGTTACAAGCGGTATTACTAGCTTCCCTTTCTTCGTTTTGCCCGCCCACCTAACCCCCGAAGGGGGGAACTTAAAGGTTATTGGTTAAATGTTATACGTTAAAAGCGGAAAGGAGAAAGGTGAAAGCGAATAGTTCAATGATTACACACATCAACGATTAAACAATTAAACATTTAAAGCGGCAATTTCTTTTTTAATACTTCTACGATATTATAGACCGCCGGGCAGATTTCCGTATTTTTCATCGTTAAATTGGTGAGCTGGATAAATTTTCGTCTGTTGGTGTGCGGATATTCATTACAGGCTTTTGGGCGCACATCATAAATAGTGCACATATTGTCGTTTAAATCCAAAAAGGAACAAGGAGAAATTTTTAACACATAAAAATCGTCCTGATCTCTTTCCAAATAGGTTGAAATAAACTGATGCTCTTTCATTTTCACATACTTGGCAATGCGTTGAATATCCTTCTCGGTAAAAATAGGGCTGGTGGTTTTGCAGCAATTCCCACAGGTTAAGCAATCCGTTCGTTTAAACTCACTGTTGTGTAATTCCTGCACAACAAAATCCAAATTGTTAGGCGTGCGCTTTTTCAATTTTTCAAAATACTTTTTGGTTTCGGGGTATTTTTCTTTCGCCAATACCGGCAATTCTTTTAAAAACGCTTCCATCTATTTAATTTATTGGCAAAAATACAATTTAAACTTTTAAAAATTATCGTACTTTTGCTCCTTAACAGATTTCAGCAAAAAAAGATGCAAAACAGTTTAACGCAAGCCATAAAAAAAGGGTTCAAAGAAATTTACGATATCGATGTGGATTCGGTGGAATTTCAGGCAACCAACAAAGATTTTGAGGGAGACATCACCGTGGTTATTTTCGCGCTTTTACGCTATATCAAAGGAAATCCTGTTGAAATTGGCACCAAACTGGGCACCTACTTAAAAGAAAACGTACCCGAAGTAGCCGATTTTAACGTGGTCAAAGGTTTTTTGAATCTGGTTATTGCTGATGAATTCTTTCTGAATGCATTTAATGAAATTTACAAAACCCAAAACTTCGGATTTGTAGCGCCCAATCCATTCGAAAAAGCCGTGATGGTGGAATATTCTTCACCAAACACTAACAAACCGTTGCATTTAGGGCATATCAGAAATAATTTATTGGGCTATTCCGTGGCAGAAATTATAAAGGCTTCCGGAAAAAAAGTCTATAAAACACAAATCATTAACGACCGTGGCATCCATATTTGCAAAAGCATGCTGGCCTGGCAACGTTTTGGCCATGGCGCAACGCCGGAAAGCACGGGTTTAAAAGGCGATAAACTGGTGGGAAACTACTATGTGGCCTTCGACAAAGCCTATAAAGAAGAAATTGCCCAATTAATTGCGGAAGGAAAAACTGAAGAAGAAGCAAAAAAACAGGCGCCCATTTTACTGGAAGCCCAGGAAATGCTGCTTAAATGGGAAGCCGGCGATGAAGCTGTTGTTTCGCTTTGGAAAACCATGAACGAATGGGTTTATAAAGGTTTTGAACAAACCTATAAGGAACTGGGCGTTGATTTCGATAAAAATTATTACGAAAGTATTACTTATTTACTGGGAAAAGATGTGGTTGCGACCGGACTTGAGAAAGGCGTTTTTTATAAAAAAGACGATGGCTCGGTTTGGATTGATTTAACCGCCGACGGCCTGGATGAAAAAATTGTGTTGCGATCGGACGGCACCGCGGTGTATATGACTCAGGACATAGGAACCGCCATTGAACGTTTTAAAGATTTTGATTTAAGTGAATTGGTTTATACTGTTGGTAATGAACAAGATTACCATTTTAAGGTATTGTTTCTGATCCTTAAAAAACTGGGTTTTGAATGGGCCAATAACTTGTATCATTTGTCTTATGGAATGGTCGATTTGCCTAGCGGAAAAATGAAATCTCGTGAAGGAACCGTGGTGGATGCCGATGATTTAATGCAGGAAATGGTCGATACCGCAAGAAACATTTCCCAGGAATTGGGAAAACTGGAAGGTTACTCGCAACCGGAAAAAGAGGCTTTGTACAAAATAATCGGGATGGGCGCACTGAAATATTATATTTTAAAGGTAGATCCGAAAAAGCGCATTCTGTTCGACCCTGAAGAATCTGTCGATTTTAACGGAAACACGGGGCCGTTTATCCAATACACTTACGCAAGGATTCAATCCATCATCAGAAAAGCAGATTTTGATTTTTCAGGAGAAATAAAAGAAATTTCATTGCACGAAAAGGAACGTAAATTGATCAAACAAATTCAGCAGTTCCCTGACATCATACAAAATGCCGCCAAAAACCACAGTCCGGCCTTGATTGCAAATTACACCTACGATTTGGTAAAAGAATATAATTCGTTGTACCAGAGTCTGCCAATTTTAGGAAACGAGAACGAAAATGAAAAAATACTGAGAACACAGCTTTCGGCAAAAGTTGGAGAAATTATCAAAACCGCGTTTAAGTTATTGGGGATTGAGGTTCCGGAGAGGATGTAAGCACCCTAGCCCCCAATGCCCCCTAGCCCGCGAAGGGGGAATTGATAATTTATAATTAAGAAGTTAAGAGTTCAGAATAAAGAATAAAGAATAAAGAATAGAGAGAAAAGACTAAAAATAATTAGCAAATTAACTTTCATCTTTTCAGCAAATAAACAGTTAAACGATTAAACAAATAAAACATGAAATACGACATTATTATTTTAGGAAGTGGTCCGGGAGGATACGTTACCGCAATTAGAGCATCACAACTAGGTTTTAAAGTAGCTATTGTAGAAAGAGAAAATTTAGGCGGCATTTGTTTGAACTGGGGTTGTATTCCAACCAAAGCCTTGTTAAAAAGCGCCCAGGTTTACGACTATTTAAAACATGTGGATGAATACGGTTTAAAAGCCGAAGCTATTGACAAAGATTTTGACGCCGTGATTAAACGCAGCAGAAATGTGGCTGATGGCATGAGCAAAGGCGTTCAGTTTTTGATGAAAAAAAATAAAATCGACGTGATTGATGGTTTTGGAAAACTAAAAACCGGCAAAAAACTTGATGTGACCGATGCGGAAGGAAAAGTGACCGAGTACATTGCCGACCATATTATTATTGCCACCGGCGCACGTTCCCGCGAATTGCCAAACTTGCCGCAGGACGGAAAGAAAGTGATTGGCTACCGGGAAGCGATGACCTTGCCTTCGCAACCTAAAAAAATGATTGTGGTGGGCTCAGGAGCTATCGGCGTTGAATTTGCCCATTTTTACAATGCGATGGGAACGGAAGTAACCATTGTGGAGTTTTTGCCAAACTTAGTGCCTTTGGAAGATATAGACGTTTCCAAACAATTTGAACGTTCCTTTAAAAAATCGGGTATTAAAGTAATGACCAGTTCTTCTGTGGAATCTGTAGATACTTCAGGCGATGGCGTTAAAGCGGTGGTAAAAACAAAAAAAGGAGAAGAAATATTGGAAGCAGATATCGTGCTTTCAGCGGTTGGAATTAAATCAAATATAGAGAATATCGGATTGGAAGATGTAGGGATTGTAACCGACCGTGATAAAATCATCGTGAATGATTTTTACCAGACAAATATTCCGGGCTATTACGCCATTGGGGATGTTGTTCCGGGTCCTGCCCTTGCGCACGTTGCTTCCGCAGAAGGCATTACCTGCGTTGAAAAAATTGCAGGTTTGCATACCGAAGCCATCGACTATGGAAATATTCCCGGCTGTACCTATGCAACACCTGAAATTGCAAGCGTGGGAATGACAGAGGCTCAGGCTTTGGAAAAAGGCTACGAACTGAAAATTGGAAAATTCCCGTTTTCAGCCTCAGGAAAAGCGAAAGCTGCAGGAACGCCTGACGGATTCGTAAAGGTGATTTTCGACGCAAAATATGGCGAATGGCTAGGTTGCCATATGATTGGCGCCGGCGTTACCGATATAATCGCTGAAGCCGTATTGGGAAGAAAACTGGAAACCACAGGCCATGAAGTGCTAAAAGCCATACATCCGCATCCAACGATGAGCGAAGCGGTTATGGAAGCTGTTGCCGATGCTTACGGGGAAGTGATTCATTTGTAGCATAAGTTATCAATTGAATGTTGAATGTTGAATGTTGAATGTTGAATGTTGAATGTTGAATGTTGAATGTTGAAT
>JACUUQ010000221.1 GCA_014859175.1 Lutibacter sp.
AAACAGTTACACAAAAATAAAATAAAATGAAACGAGCATAACAAATTTTGATACAAAAGGAAATGATTAATGGCGAACAGCAGCTGTTTCCGCTAAAAAATAAAATTTAAACAGATGAAACGAGCATAACAAATTTTGATACACGAAGGAATGATTAATGGCGAACCAGCCAGCAGGCGGGCAGGCAGCAGCTGTTACCGCTAAAAAATAAAATTTAAACAGATGAAACTAGAAAAATCATTAGAATTATATACAAAAGGCAAAAAGAATTTGGTGGGAGCGGTTAATTCTCCTGTTAGGGCTTTTAAATCTGTTGGCGGCGTTCCTATTTTTATAGACAGGGCAAAAGGCAGCAAAATTATTGATGTTGACGGAAACGAATACATTGATTTGGTATTGTCCTACGGTCCAATGATATTGGGACACAGAAACAGCACGGTTGAATCAGCGGTGAAAAAGGCCTTAAAAAAGGGAACTACTTTTGGCGCTTCAACAGTGGGCGAAATTAAATTGGCCAAAATTGTTTGCGATGCATTTCCGGGAATGGATAAAGTAAGATTTGTGAGTTCGGGAACGGAAGCTGTTTTTAGCGCCATTCGTTTGGCAAGGGCTTTCACAGGAAAAAATAAAATAATCAAATTTGCGGGCTGTTATCACGGGCACGCAGATGATATGCTGGTCGCCGCCGGTTCAGGTTTGGTAACATTGAGCATCCCAGGCAGTAAAGGTGTTCCGCCGGAAGCGGTTGCAAATACTTTGGTTGCAGAATACAATAATATTGACAGTGTTGAGCAACATTTGGCGAAGCATGATGATATTGCCGCTGTAATTATAGAACCAATAGCGGGCAATATGGGCGTTGTAAATCCGACCCAAGAATTTATTCAAGAATTAAGAGATTTGACCAAAGCAAGCGGTGTTCTTTTAATTATGGATGAAGTAATGACCGGATTTCGTTCAAAATTTGGTGGTGCCCAGGAATTATTGGGTGTACAAGCAGATATCACGTGTTTGGGAAAAGTTGTTGGCGGCGGTTTTCCTGTTGGCGCTTACGGTGCCAGAAATGAAATTATGGAAATGGTTGCGCCTTTGGGAGATATGTACCAAGCCGGAACTTTATCGGGCAATCCGATAGCTATGGCTTGCGGCATTGCAACGTTAACTGAATTGAAAAAACAAGATCCGTATAAGGATTTTGAAAAAACGGCTTCTTTTTTAGAGCGCTCTTTATTAAATGCCGCAAAAGAAAACGGAATTGATTTACAGGTAAACCGATTTGGATCGATGATTTCACCATTTTTTACAAAAACACCGGTTGTCGATTTTAAAACAGCGTTAACCAGCGATACCAAAAAATTTAAAATCTTCTTTTGGAAAATGATGGAACATGGCGTGTTTTTGCCTCCTTCTCAATTTGAAGCCTGGTTTTTAGGAACTGCGATAAGCAAAAGAGATATTTTTAAAGTGAAAGCTGCCATTGATATCGCGATGAAAGCGGTGGCGAATAAGGCCACCTAACCTCCCGCAATAAAAGCGGGACAGGCTCCGAAGGGGGAATTGATAATTGATAATTAACAATTATAGTTATTATGGGATAAGTTGTTAACGATTGAAATTGAAAACCAATTTGCGTTAGCGACAGCAGTGGCATCCTTTTTTGAAATGAAATGAAAAAAAGATATAGCGGATGGCGCGGCCTGAAAGGAACGCCCAAAAAAAATCCAACAATCTAAATTACTAAAATACCAAAAAACAAAAAAATGTACAAAAACGATTTATATTTAAGGGCACTAAAAGGAGAAGTAGTTGAACGTCCGCCAGTTTGGATGATGCGTCAGGCAGGGCGATTTTTACCTGAATTTAGAGAAATTCGTGATAAATACGATTTTTTTACGCGTTGCAGAACTCCTGAATTGGCTTCAGAAATTACCGTACAGCCTTATCGCAGATTTGGCATGGATGCGGCTATTTTGTTTTCGGATATTTTAGTGATTCCGCAGGCAATGAATATTGAAGTGGAAATGAAAGAAGGAACCGGGCCTTGGTTGCCAAACCCGATTCGTACCCAAAAAGATGTTGACAACGTTATTGTGCCGGATGTTACTGTTGAATTAAAATATGTGATGGATGCCATTAAAATGACCAAAGAGAAGTTGAATAACGAAGTTCCGTTAATTGGTTTTGCGGGTTCTCCCTGGACAATTTTGTGCTATTGCGTTCAAGGTCAAGGTTCTAAAACCTATGATATTGCGAAAGAGTTTTGTTTTACACAACCTGTTGCAGCGCATACTTTATTGCAAAAAATTACCGATACCACCATCGCTTATTTAAAAGAAAAAGTAAAAGCTGGTGTTGACACGGTTCAAATTTTTGATTCTTGGGGAGGAATGCTTTCTCCTGTTGATTATCAGGAATTTTCTTGGAACTATATCAATCAAATTATTGAAGCTTTAAAAGATGATGCGCCGGTAATTGCCTTTGGAAAAGGTTGCTGGTTTGCGTTGGAAGAAATGTCGAAATCAAATGCATCGGCATTGGGTGTGGATTGGACAATTACGCCGCAAATGGCAAGAAAATTCGCAGGAGGCAATATCACCTTGCAAGGCAATATGGATCCTGCCCGTTTGTTGTCGCCTCCAAAAGAAATCAAAAGAATTGTGACCCAAATGATCAACGATTTTGGAAAAGATAAATACATCGTTAATTTAGGTCATGGAATTTTACCAAATGTTCCTTTAGAAAACGCGAAAGCGTTTATTGATGCAGTAAAAGAATATAAAAGCTAGATTTTATTAAAAGTTTCAAAAATTATTGCTAAAATCTGAATACTAAAAACTAAAAAAATGAATTCAACTTTAATTCAAAAATACAATATTCCTGGCCCAAGATACACCAGCTACCCAACTGTTCCTTTTTGGGACAAAGAAGGGATTGCGATGAAAGACTGGAAAAAAACAGTGGAGAAATCTTTTAATGAAAGCAATGACAGTGAAGGGATTAGTGTATATATTCATCTTCCTTTTTGTGAAAGTTTATGTACATTTTGTGCTTGCCACAAAAAAATTACCAAACGTCATGATGAAGTTGAACAACCTTATATTGAAACCGTTTTAAAAGAATGGGATTTGTATTGTGATTTGTTGGGGAAACGTCCAAAAATTCGAGAAATCCATTTGGGAGGCGGTACGCCGACTTTTTTTTCTTCTGAAAATTTAAGAAAATTGATTGACGGAATTTTTAAAAGAGCCGACAAATTTGAAATTTTCGACTTTAGTTTTGAAGGTCACCCAAACCACACTTCTGAAGAGCAATTGCAAACATTGTACGATTTAGGTTCCAGAAGAAACAGTTTTGGTATTCAAGATTATGATCCTATTGTTCAAAAAGCAATTCATCGGGTTCAAAGTTTTGAGCAGGTGAAAAAAGTAAATGATTTGTCGAGAAAAATTGGCTATGAATCCATAAGCCACGATTTAATTTTCGGATTGCCTTTTCAGACAGAGGAAAGTATCAGAAATACCATTAAAAATACCATCGCATTAAAACCAGACAGAATTGCTTATTACAGTTATGCCCATGTGCCTTGGATAAAAGGCGTTGGACAAAGAGGTTTTGAGGACAGCGATTTGCCTAAAGACGATGAAAAAAGGCATTTGTATGAATTGGGAAAACAGTTATTTTTCGACAATGGTTATGTTGAAATAGGAATGGATCATTTTGCTTTGCCAAGTGATTCGCTGCACAAAGCGATGGAAGCTAAAAAACTGCACCGTAATTTTATGGGTTATACGGCAGGCAAAACCGAATTGATGATTGGTTTGGGAATGTCTTCAATCAGCGATTCCTGGTATGCATTTGCGCAGAACGAAAAGGAAATTGATGATTATACAGACCGCGTAAATAAAGGTGAATTACCGGTTTTTAGAGGCCATTTGTTAACAGATACCGATTTAATCATCAGAAAGCATATCTTAAATTTGATGTGTAATTTGGAAACGGAATGGAACATTGGCTTAACTGCTCAAGTTAAAAACGAAATAATTGCACGCTTGGGAGAAATTATAGGCGATGGCTTAATTGAAGTTTCTGACACCAAAATAACCGTAAAAGAGGAGGGAAGGATGTTTGTGCGAAATATTTGTATGGCATTTGATTTAAGGCTGGTAGAGAATCAGCCGGAAATTCGGATTTTCTCGATGACCATATAACATAAAAAAACCGAACAATTTGTTCGGTTTTTTTATGTTTTGTAGTGAAAATTATTTTTTCAGGGTTCTTACATAATTCACAATCAACCAACGATCTTCATCGTTTTTAAGTTTTTTGTCAAAATTAGGCATATCATCTC
>JACUUQ010000022.1 GCA_014859175.1 Lutibacter sp.
AGCTTTCACCTTTGAGCTTTCACCTTTGAGCTTTCATCTTTGAGCTTTCACCTTTGAGCTTTCACCTTTGAGCTTTCACCTTTGAGCTTTCACCTTTGAGCTTTGAACTTTGAGCTTTTTTAATTGATCTTCGGCCTATTTTTCAACGCTTTTTCAATAATTGCCAACACATTTTCTCTTTCTTCACCCACCAATGGCAAACGTGGCTCACGTACATTTTCGGTGCCGATTCCTGTGGCCACTTCCGCCAATTTAATATTTTGCACCAATTTAGTGTTTATATCCAATTCCAACAAGGGTAAAAACCAACTGTAAATGGCGATGGCTTCTTTTGTTTTTCCTGCTTTTGCCAATTTATAAATGGCAACAGTTTCCGCCGGAAAAGCGCAAACTAACCCTGCAACCCATCCATCTGCGCCCATCAGTAAACTCTCCAATGCCAAGGTGTCAACGCCACATAAAATTTTAAAACGGTCGCCAAAACGCGTTTTCATTCTCGTCACATTTGAAATATCGCGGGTAGATTCTTTTACCGCCTGAATATTTTCACATTCCGTCAATGCTTCAAACATATCCAACGTAACTTCAATGCCATAATCCACCGGATTGTTGTAAATCATTATTGGCAGCGAAGTGCTTTTGGCTATCTTTTTAAAATAGGTGACTGTTTCTCTGGAATCGGCTTTGTAACGCATCGGCGGCAACAACATCAATGCGTTTGCTCCATATTCTTCAGCCTTGCGAACCGCTTCAATGGCTCCGGTAGTGGATTGTTCGGCAATATTGAGTATCACCGGAACTTTGCCTTTTACAATTTCGGCCGTTTTTTTTATCAGGATTCGTTTTTCATCCGCAGTAAGCGTGTTGGCCTCGCCTAAAGTTCCTCCAAGGATAATTCCGTTGACGCCGGCTGCCAATTGCGCATTGATATTTTTCTCAAAACTCACCAAATCCAAGGTGTCTTCATAAGTAAATTTGGTTGTAACTGCCGGCATTACGCCGTTCCATTGTATGCTCATAGTTATTGCTTTTAATTGGCTGTTTTTTAGTTTTTAGTTTTAATTTTTGCAGCGCCCATGATCAAACTGGCCTTTTCACTAAAAATGTATATGATACCTTTTTTAACTGCCTTCGCGCCGGCTGGCCCTATCTCTAAAAACAGCCACTGGCTGTTTTCTTAACGCTTTGTCCCCTTTCGGGGGTTAGGGGGCTTTTTTCCACCAAAATAATACTTTCTAAGTTTCAACGCTATCCTTATTTTTATCTATTCATAATAGTATTTTACCTTATATTTGTGGTTTAATCAAAAAAATAGATTAATTTCGACGCATAATTCGCTGACATGAAGGTATTGCCATTTAAAATTCCGAAACCTGAAAATGTAACTTTATACATTCAAAAATATGATGGCGAGTCTTTTTACGAAAAACTGCACCAACATCAGGAAATTCAGATAAGTATTTTTGCAGAGGGCGAAGGCACTTATATTATTGGCGATTGCGTGGGGGAATTTAAAAAAAATGACATTTTTGTCATCGGCGAAAATTTGCCGCATATTTTTAAAAGAGACGCCGCTTTTGAACACGAGACTGAGATGATTACCTTATTTTTTTCTAAAGATTCATACGGAGAAAATTTTTTTAATTTACCCGAATTTGAACATTTCAACGCTTTTTTTTACGATGCTGTTTTGGGTTTTGAGGTACTTTCCAACAAACCGGAACTTTTCTCATTATTGACAAAAATTGACAATTATTCGAAATACAAGCAGTTTACCGCTTTTTTAGACATCCTTTCTTTAATTTCTGAAGCGAAAAAAGAAACATTGTCATCGTTGATCAACCTAAAAAAATATGATGGAGATGAAGGCAAAAGAATGAGCGATATTTTTCAATTCACGATGAATAATTTTCACAAAGAAGTTACTTTAGACCAAGTTGCCGATATTGCGAATATGACGCCCAATGCCTTTTGCAGATATTTTAAACAGCGCACAAACAAAACTTTTGTGAATTTTTTAATTGATATCAGAATTGGAAATGCGTGCAAATTGCTGACTAAAAATAGCGACTTAAACATCACCGAAATTTCTTACAAGTCCGGATTTAACAATTTGGCCAATTTTAACAGGAAATTTAAATCGATAAAAGGCGTAACGCCATCTGATTACAGAAGGAAACAACTGGCCCCCTAACCCCCGAAGGGGGAATCCTTATTGGAAAAGGAAAGAGAATAGAGAACAGAGAAAAAAGATTAAAATTTATAATTAGATAATTAGCCGATAAGCCATTTTTTAATATTTATATAAATTAAACAATTACACGATTAAACATTTAACAGCTTAAACATCAAACCCAAAATCTTTTTGCTGCTTTTTTGTCAGTCCTTTTACCACCAAATTGTACGAATCATCAATTAATTCCCTGATTAATTTATGAGATAAATCGCCATCAATAATGACGGAATTCCAATGAATTTTGCTCATATGATAACCCGGCATAATTTCTTCATGCTCCTCCCGAAGTTCCAACGCTTTTTCAGGATCGCATTTTAGACTTACTGTTGCCGGATGGTGCTCTAAACCCACCAAAGCAAACATTTTTCCGGCCACTTTAAAAACTAAGGTTTCTTCATCAAAAGGAAAACTTTCGGTCACATGATTTTTAGCAATGCAATATTCCCTGAATTCTTCGATATTCATTTCAATTCATTTAAACATTCACGGTTTTTAAAACCTTAAAATTACCAAAATATTTTGGGCTTTACGCATAAAAAAAGCAGCTTTTAACAGCTGCCTTTTTTTGAATTTGTTTAAATTATTATTCCATTACCGGACTTAAATTCGCAATAACATTAAACGTTGGCGGTGCTGCCAAATGACGCTTAACCGGACATTGCGCGATTACATTTTTAATGGCGCTCACATATTTTTCAGGAAAATTGGAAGGCAAATCAACAACCATGTCAATATCTCCAACCATATTGGTTGTTCTGTCGTAATTCATTTTTTGGGTAATCCCGACTTCCTGAAAAGGCAATCCTCTTTGTTGCATAAACGACCTTACAAATACTGCCGAACACATTCCTGCGGTTGCCAAAAATATTAAAAAAGGAGATTCATTCATCGTGATTTCATTGCCATTCATAAATGGAACAATGCTGCCGTTTTTATCAAATTTTATCTGTATTTCCATAATTATCTATTTAATTTTCAGCAAAGTTATTGCGATAACAAATAGGATTATGTAACTATAATTACATATTAATCAGGAAGTTATTTTAAACAAATCCGAAGCAATGCCGTCGGCTAAAAATTTGCCTTTTTTGGTGGTGACCAAAAACTTTCCTGAAAAAGTACGCAATTCAATTTCCAGCAATCCCGATTTTATATGGCGTTCTGCACTTTTTTTTAAATCATGCAAATACATCGCGCCAAATTCCTTTTCAATCTTTTGAAAAGAAACGCCCCAAATAGTACGCAAACCCGTCATTATATATTCATTAAACCTGTTTGTTTCCGAAAGCTGCTCTTTTTGGGAAGGCAATTCATCAACAAGCAAAGCTTTGATGTATTTTGTGTTATTTGAAACATTCCAGCTTCTTTCAAAACCTGTAAAAGAGTGTGCTGAAGGACCAATTCCTAAATATTTCTCGCCAAACCAGTAAGAAGTATTGTGTTTCGAAAAATAAGCCGGATTCCCAAAATTTGAAATTTCGTAGTTTACAAGGCCTCGTTTTTCGGTTTCTGCAACCAAAATATGATAATGTTCCAAGGCCAAATTTTCATCAACCGGAGGCACTTTTCCTTTTTCAAT
Organism: Lutibacter sp.; assembly: GCA_014859175.1. GTDB lineage: Bacteria > Bacteroidota > Bacteroidia > Flavobacteriales > Flavobacteriaceae > Lutibacter. Next base: position 3,816 of record JACUUQ010000022.1, read on the forward strand.
GAGCTTATGCAACACTGTTTTTTCTTCCACGGTTAACGCATAACTGGAAATGTGCGGAATATTAAAATCGAATGCCGTTTTTAAGTTCGACAGCCATTTTTCATTGCTCATATTGGGCACGCCATAAATTAAATCGATGGTGATATTGTCGAAATATTTGGTGGCTTCCGTTAAACATTTTTTCGATTCTTCCGCAGTGTGCGCACGATTCATAAATTTTAAATCGTCATCAAAAAAAGACTGAATTCCTATGCTTAAACGGTTTATTGGGAGTTTTGCAAGTTCCTTAATTTTTTTGGCGGATAAATCATCGGGATTTGCTTCCATGGTAATTTCAGCGTCTTCAACCACTTCATAATTTTCATAAATGGTGTTTAGCAGTAGTTGCAATTCGCCAATTGTCAATAAAGACGGCGTTCCTCCACCAAAATAAATGGTTTCAATTTGTTCTTTATTTAGTTCGTCTTTCCGTAACACCAATTCCCGCTTTATCGCAATCAGCATTTCTTCTTTTCTTTTTAAGGAAGTCGAAAAATGAAAATCACAATAATAACAAGCCTGTTTACAAAAAGGTATGTGTATATAAATTCCTGCCAAAATGCGTTTTTATTATTTTATAAATGTACGCATTTTTTAAAAAACCGAGAAAAGTGATTTTTGTTACCTTTTTTATGAAAAGCGTGTTGTAAATTTGAGAAAACCGACAAATTATGTATGCATATATCGTTTCATTTAAGGTAAAAGACGGGGAAGGAATTACATTTGTTGAACTACAAAAATTTGAGGAATTGACCGAAGCAAAACCCGCAGGCTTGGATCATTTTCATATTTTCAAAGACAGAATCGAAGAAAATAAGTATTTTTTGGTGGAATATTGGAATTCTAAAGCGGACAAAGATAAGCTGGAAGCTTCCAAAGAACACCAACTTTTTCATGAACACAGAAAATTGGTGATCGAGAAAAAATGCGAAACTTACGAATGTGACGTGATTGTTTAGAGCTGGAATTTAGATTTTAGAAAAGAGAATAAAAAAACTTTTTTTGGAACGGACAGGTAGCTACCTGTCCCTACTTTGAATTTTCAATCGTAATTCTTAAATCGAAATTCTTAAATTATTTATTCACTCTTTTTCCATTTTGTTTTACGAAAGCATCCCAACCTGTGTAATTTTTATCTGAGTTTATTTTTCCGAAATTGTAAAAATGACAAACCGCAGCGGCCAATCCGTCGGTGGAATCCAAGTTGGTTGGCAATTCCTTTATTTTCAGCAAACTCTGCAACATTTTAGCCACTTGCTCTTTGCTTGCATTTCCGTTTCCGGTGATGGCCATTTTTATTTTTTTGGGCGAATATTCCGTAATCGGAATTTCTCTCGACAATCCTGCAGCCATCGCAACGCCTTGTGCGCGCCCCAATTTTAGCATCGACTGCACATTTTTTCCAAAAAAAGGGGCCTCAATCGCAATTTCATCGGGATGATAGGTATCAATAAGTTGAAGGGTGTGTTCAAAAATGAGTTTTAGCTTTAAATAATGGTCGTCATATTTTTTGAGCATTAATTCGTCCATCCGTATCAATTCCATTTTTTTATTGATTACTTTTATCAACCCAAAACCCATGATGGTGGTTCCCGGATCAATTCCCAATATGATTTTTTCTGTGCTCAATTAGTTGTTTATTTGTAAAACCAAATGTACAATATCTTGCACAAATACAAACGCTTCATTTTTTTGCCGCTAAAATTAGCGATTGTTCTCGGCGCGTTTTATTTTATGTATCAGCAATTGGCCAACAATGAACTTTTGTCATTTACACAACTGAAACAACAATTTTTTGTGCTTTTTTCTAAAAATAGTTGGTTGATTTTGCTGTTGCTTTTATTTACCGACGCTAATTGGCTACTGGAAATATTTAAATGGAAAACATTGGCCTCCAACGAAAAAAAAATCACGTTTTTTGAAGCTTATGAACAGTGTTTTGCATCCTTAACTGCCTCTTTGATCACCCCAAACAGAATTGGGGAATACGGCGCAAAAGCACTTTATTTTGAAAAGAAACACCGAAAAAAAGTGATGGTTTTAAACCTGATCGGAAATTTAAGTCAGTTAACAATTACAATCTTTTTCGGAATTTTCGGGATGTTCTTTTTAAATTTTTATTTTGAAGTTAACATTTTCTCATTTAACACAGGTAAATTCTTACTTGTTTTAAATGTTTTGTTGCTGCTTTATTTAATTGGAAAATATTTCGGAATCACAAAAAAATTGACAGAATTAACCATTAAAATTTTCAATTACACAAAAGAATTACCGCTTAAAATTCAGTTGAAAACTTTGGCTTATTCTTTGTTTCGTTATCTGGTTTTTTCACATCAGTTTTATTTTTTTTTACAACTTTTTCATATTGAAGCCCCTTATTTTATGTTAATGAGCCTGATATTTAGTACCTATTTTATCGCTTCCGTTATACCAAGTTTGGCCATTTTCGATTGGGTGATTAAAGGTTCTGTCGCGGTTTTTATTTTTGGTTTAATTGACGCTAATCCGATAACAATAATAACCATTATAACTTTTATGTGGTTGCTTAATTTCGCCGTTCCGGCAATATTAGGAAGTATTTTTGTGTTGAACTTTAAAATGTCCGCAGAAAAATGATTTCAATTTCAATTCTAATTTCGATCATTTATTTGTCGCTGATTCTGGCTTTTATTTTTGGTATGAATAAAAGCAAGGTTGTGAAAAACAAAAATACAGTTCCTAAAAACAGGTTTTCAATAATAATTCCGTTCAGAAACGAAGCACACAATCTACCAAATTTATTAAACTCACTTTCAGTACTGAATTATCCTTCGGAATTGTTCGAAATTTTGTTGGTAAACGATGATTCCCAAGACAATTTTAAGCCGATTATTGCAGCATTCAAAAAACAAAATCCGTTATTGAATTTGCGTTTATTGCAAAATAACAGAATAACAAATTCTCCTAAAAAAGAGGCCATCAACACAGCCATAAATTTGTCAAATTTTGAATGGATTGTCACTACCGATGCCGATTGTTTGGTTCCAAAATTATGGCTGAAATTGTTCAATCAATTTATTGAAGATGAAAATCCCGTTTTTATAAGCGCTCCTGTAAAATTCAGTACTCAAAATTCATGGCTTTTTCATTTTCAAAATCTGAATTTTACAAGTTTGATGGGGAGTACCATTGGCGGATTTGGAATTGGCAACCCATTTATGTGCAACGGCGCCAATTTATGTTATCACAAAAAAACTTTTCTTGAACTGAACGGTTTTGAAGGAAACGACAATATTGCCAGCGGCGATGATATTTTTTTGATGGAAAAAATGATGAAAGCCTACCCGAAAAAAGTGAAATTTTTAAAATCGGATGAAAATATTGTGGAAACCAATGCCGAAAACACAGGGAAGCTGTTTATAAATCAGCAAATACGGTGGGCTTCCAAATCGGCTTCCTACAAAAGTTTTTTTGCAAAATATGTCGGAATTGTGATGTTTTTAGAAAATTTGACGATTCTTGTTTTAGGAATTTTAGCAATTTTATTTCCTGAATTTTGGATTTATGCTATACTAATTTTTACTTTAAAAATTATTGTTGATTTTATGTTGATTACCCAGACTTCCATTTTTTTTAAAAACACAAAATCATTAAAATATTATTTGCCCATAAGTTTATTGTATCCCTTTTTCATTGTTTTTACCGGATTTCTAACAACTTTTAAAAACTACGATTGGAAAGGCCGAAGTTTTAAAAAATAAAATTCAGATAAAAATTCCAACCTAAGATTTCACGCCAAAAAATGCATTCACAAGGCTTTCCAGATTCATCCATAAATAGACAATCACCAACAATAAAATTGCCAAAATAATGCCTCGTATATAATTTGGTTTTTTTCTTTTTTTAAATCTGTGTTCCATTATTTTTGAGAATTTCTAATTTAGAAAAGAGAGAAGAGAATAGAAAATAGAGAAAAAAGACTTTCTAACATAACCCTAAACTTTTAACTTTTTAATGCCTAACGCGCCTGCTGGCCCTATCGCTAAAAACAGCTACCAGCTGTTTTTTTAACGCTCTGTCCCCCCTTCGGGGGTTAGGGGGCCTTTTGTTCCTCGTAACATTTCCCTTTTCCCCGGTGGGCCAGGCAATTTTTCAACTAAAAAACCGACTTCCAGCATCGCTCTTCTTACGCTTCCTTTTGCGCTATAAGTGACCAAAACACCTTCTGGTTTTAAGGCATTATACATTTTTTCAAATATTTCTTCTGTCCACAACTCCGGTTGAACCCTGGCGCCAAAAGCATCAAAATAAATGAGATCAAACTCGTTTTCATCGTTTATTTCATTAAAAAACTGTTTGCGCTTTGTGAGAGAAAAATCTGGTGAAATTTTCCTTATTATTTCCCAATCCTGCAGGTGCATTTTGTTAAAAACATCAGAATAATCGTTAGCGTCCAATTGCGCAACGTAATTCATTTTTTCAACTTCATCCGCTACTAACGGATACGCTTCAACACCAACATAATCGATGGCCAATTTGATTTTTTGTGCTTCCAAAAAAGTAATGAAACAGTTGAGTCCGGTTCCAAAACCTATTTCCAGAATGCTTATTTTCCGATTGGCGTAAAGCGACAAGCCATTTTTAATAAAAACGTGTTTCGCCTCTTGGATAGCGCCATGTTTGGAATGGTATTGTTCATCCCATTCCGCAATGTGAATGGTTGTGGAACCATCGGCAGTAATCATTATTTTTCTTTCCAAACTCAGGGTATCAGTAATTTTTTAATTTTAGGAATTGGGCCAATGCAAGTGGTTTTATGGCAGGCGACACAAGAATTGACCATCACGTTAAACTGTTCTTTTGTCGCTTTTGAAGGGTCTGAAAAAAGCATTTGCTGGTTTGTGATAAATCCTTTTGAAAAAGCTTCAAAATTTGAGGTTCTAACAGTTGGATCTGTTAAAATTGCAGAATGAATGTTTAAAAAATTCGCTGGAAATTCACCCAAATCCTCATTTTTAATAATTTTTTCCTTCGTTTTTTCATTAAACTGGTACATTTCATTCATCAACAAGGCCATTTCAGAAGGTTTGTACATCACCAATTCTGCATTTTTTACAATTTCTTCTTTTTTGGAAGTATTGCAAGAAAAACCTATAAAACAAAGTGAAATTATTAATCCGATTTTTTTCATTATTCTTTCATTAAAACGCCGTCTGCTTCAAAAGCCAAAGTATATTTTGGTTCCGTAATTTTCGCGATTTCTTCTTCAGAATTTCCTGCATCTTTGGCAAAATGTTGTAACTCATCAACAGTTGCGACTTTTACAAATGCCTTACCGTTTACAATCACTTCCCTTCCATCAGCATTCATCGGCATAAAAAATCCGTAATCCTTAAAATTCACATAAGACTCTTGTCCGTTCCCCAAATCCAACCTCATCCAACAGCCTTTCGACTTACAAACTTCCTTAATGGGCGCACTAAATTTAATGTTCAACGTATCTCCTTCTTTTAAATCTTTATATTTTTTGGCCATTTCAGCATTTGAAATACTGTTTTCAGCCTTGATGTTTTCTCCGAAAGAAAGGTAGGTAATCTCCTGTTTTTCAATTTCTTTCCACTCTTTGTTGGCACCCTCATTTTTACATGAATAGAACACAAAAACTGTCAGAAATAGCAATATTACATTTTTTCCCATTTCAAATTATTTAAATTTAACATTTTTCACAAATATATTAAAAATAAGATATGAAGCCCGTCGAAAATTAAAACTGTGTATTAAAAAATTATAGTAAATTTGCGTAAACAATAAAGATTAACTATGGCTTTACATATAGAAAAAACTACAAAATCGAAAATTTCTGAAGTTGATTTTAACAATTTAACATTTGGAAAAATTTTTACCGACCACATGTTCGAATGTGATTATGAAAATGGCACGTGGCAAACGCCTCAAATTGTGCCTTATCATCCATTAACCTTAGATCCTTCCGCAAAAGTTTTTCATTATGGACAAGCCGTTTTTGAAGGCATGAAAGCGTATAAAGATGATAATGATGACGTTTGGTTGTTTAGGCCGGACCAAAATCAAGAAAGAATCAACAAATCGGCTGAACGTTTGGATATGCCTGCTTTTCCTAAAGATTTATTTTTTGAAGGATTGAATGAATTGTTGAAATTGGACAAAGATTGGGTAAAAAAAGGAGCGGATAATGCGCTTTATATCAGGCCATTTATGATTGCTACGGAATATGGAGTTAATGCCTCATCATCAGCCAAGTATAAATTTATGATCATTTGTTCTCCCGTACAATCCTACTATTCAGGAGAAGTAAAAGTGATTTTTGCCGATAAATACAGCCGATCTGCAAATGGCGGCGTTGGCGCAGCAAAAGCGGCAGGAAATTATGCCGGATCTTTTTATCCAACCAAATTGGCAAATCAGCAAGGTTTTCAACAAGTGGTTTGGACAGATTCCTGCACCCATTAATTGTTGGAAGAAGCCGGCGTGATGAATGTTTTTTTTAGGGTAAACGACACTTTGTTGACTGCCCCGGTGAGCGACAGAATTTTAGATGGCGTAACACGAAAAAGCATCATTCAATTTTGTGAAGATCAAGGAATCAACGTTGAAGTTAGGCCTGTAAGAGTTACCGAAATTGTGGAAGCTGCCCGTAAAGGTGAATTATTGGAAATGTTTGGTGCAGGAACAGCTGCTGTTGTTAGCGTTATCAATGCTTTTTCAAACAAAGGAGAAAACTTCGAATTGCCAAAAACAGAAAACAGTTTTGCCGCAACCATAAAAAAAGGAATTACAGATATCCAACGCAAAAAAGCGGAAGACAAATTTGGCTGGACTTATAAGGTAAAATAAATTCAATTTGGATAACTTTGCCAAAAAGCATACATTTATTGCATGGGAATTACCAAACAATCGGATTAACCATCCGATTGTTTGGCATATTATTTGGTCATCATCCATCAAAAAAAAATAAAATATGGCTACGTTAGAACAAGCTAAGAATGCGCTTCAGGAAAAAGGGTTTTTAGACATTAAAACCCCGAGCGTTGATTATGTAAAGGAGATAAATAAGCTTCGAAAAGAAAAAAACGCCGTTATTTTGGCGCATTATTACCAAGAAGACGACATACAGGACATTGCAGATTTTGTGGGTGACAGCTTGGCTTTAGCGCAACAAGCCGCTAAAACCGATGCCGATATTATTGTGTTTGCGGGCGTACATTTTATGGCAGAAACCGCAAAAATTTTAAATCCGTCCAAAAAAGTTCTGTTACCCGATTTAAAAGCGGGTTGTTCGTTGGCCGATTCTTGTCCGCCCGCCGATTTCGCCGCTTTCAAAAAACAGCATCCAAATCATTTGGTGGTTTCTTACGTAAACACTTCCGCAGAAATAAAATCGATGACCGATATTGTTTGCACTTCATCAAACGCCGAAAAAATAATCAATTCCATACCAAAAGACCAACCGATAATTTTTGCGCCAGACAGGAATTTAGGCGCATGGCTGATAAAAAAAACAGGTCGGGATATGGTGCTTTGGGATGGCGCCTGCATGGTTCACGAAGCTTTTTCAATAGATAAAATATTGAAATTATACGCTGAAAATCCGGATGCCGAAATTATTGCGCATCCTGAATCCAAAGAGCATTTACTGAAAGTTGCCAAATATGTTGGCTCAACATCAGGATTGTTGAATTACGTAAAAACAAGCAAAGCGAAAAAATTTATTGTGGCAACCGAAGTTGGTATTTTGCACAAGATGCATCAGGAATCACCAGATAAAATTTTAATTCCTGCACCGATTGACGATGACAATTGCAATTGCAGCGAGTGTTTTTATATGAAAATGAATACGATGCAAAAATTGTATTTGTGCTTAAAATATGAATTGCCGGAAGTTAATGTAGAAGAAGAATTACGAAAAAAAGCATTGGTTTCGATAGAACGTATGCTGGAGCTTTCTAAATAACAAACCAATCAAATGAACGCTGAAAAAAAATTATATACCTCCGATTTTCTAATCATAGGTTCGGGAATTGCAGGGTTGAGTTTTGCTTTAAAAGTGGCAAATCACTTTAAAGATGCCAAGGTAACCATCATTACAAAGGGCGAAAAAAGCGAAAGCAACACGAAATATGCACAAGGCGGTATTGCCACCGTTTGGAATGAAACCGTAGATTCTTTTGAACAGCATATTGAAGACACTTTAATTGCCGGCGACGGATTGTGTGATGAAGAAGTGGTTAAAATGGTGGTTGAAGATGCTCCAGCCCGCCTTAAAGAATTGATGGAATGGGGCGCTATTTTTGATAAAACATCAAAAGGAAGCTTTTCTTTGGGAAGAGAAGGTGGCCATTCACAAGACCGGATTCTGCATCACGAGGATCTTACTGGTGCCGAAATTGAAAGAGCGCTTATTGCCGAAGTGGACAAAACCGAAAATATCGAGTTTTTAACGCACCACTTTGCAATTGACCTGATTACAGAGCATCAGGTTAAAAAAAGACAAACCTCAGTTTCAGAAAAAATCACCTGTTTTGGCGCTTATGTGTTGGATGAGGAAAATAATTCGGTAAAAACGTTTTCAGCAAAAGTCACCATGTTGGCTTCAGGAGGAAGCGGACAAGTTTATTTTTCCACTACAAATCCGGTAGTTGCCACGGGTGACGGAATCGCGATGGCTTACCGGGCGATGGCAGAAGTTTCTGAGGTTGAGTTTATTCAATTTCATCCAACCGCATTATACAATCCGGGCGAATACCCGGCTTTTTTAATTTCGGAAGCTGTGCGTGGCGCTGGTGCTATTTTAAGAGATTATTATGGTAACCGTTTTATGCACAAGTACGATGTTCGTGAAGAATTGGCCTCGCGCGATATTGTGGCAAGAGCCATTGACCACGAGCTAAAAATAAGCGGAATGCCTAACGTTTATTTAGATTGTACGCATTTGGATTATGAAACTTTTTTAAAACATTTTCCGAACATTACCGAAAAATGTTTGACGTTGGGCATTGATGTTCGAAAGGATTTTATTCCGGTATCACCGGCGGCACATTATATTTGCGGTGGCGTAAATGTGAATAAAAAAGGAAAAACTTCTATCAAAAATTTATATGGTGCCGGCGAAGCTACCCGAACCGGATTGCATGGCGCAAACAGGCTGGCTTCAAATTCTTTGTTGGAAGGCATTGTTTTTGCGCACAGGGCTTTTGAAAATTTAACCCTTCGATTTGACAAAATTAAAGCACCAAAAAATATTCCGGATTGGAATGACAGCGGCGTGGTAAAAAACATGGAGAAAATTTTAATTACGCACGACAGAAATGAAGTGAAAACCATTATGAGCAATTACGTTGGCATTGTTCGATCCAATGAACGTTTATTGAGAGCAGAAAGAAAACTGCATGTGTTATTTGAAGACAACAAGCGTTTATATGATCATTCAGAACTTTCTGTGGATTTGTGCGAGCTAAGAAACTTAATCACCACAGCATTTTTAATCACGCGATTTTCTAAAGCAAGAAAAGAAAACAGGGGCGGATTTTATAATGTTGATTTAATAAAAAAGGAGCTTTAGAGCTCCTTTTTTATTGTTTAATCTTACCAAATTTTAACCCTGTCATCAGGTTTCAAATACATTTTATCTTCTGGTTTTATATTAAAGGCCTCATAAAAGGCATCAACATTTGTTAAAGGCATGTAAGCCCTAAACATTCCCGGTGCATGCGGATTGGTTTTAATTAAATTGCGCAATGCATCTTCTCGCATTTTTGTGCGCCAAACAGTTGCCCAAGATATAAAAAATCGTTGTTCTGCTGTAAATCCGTCTATATTTTCAGGTCTGCCGTTTGTTTTATAAAACAATTCCAGGCCTTCTAAAGCAGCATTAACACCGCCTAAATCACCAATATTTTCACCTAAATTATATTTACCGTTTAAATAAACTTCCGGCAATGCCTCCACCGCACTGTATTGGTCGGCCAATTTAGTTCCCAACAAGGTGAATTTTTCCAAATCTTCAGCAGTCCACCAATCCACTAAATTCCCGTCACCATCAAATCGGGAACCTGAATCGTCGAAACTATGAGAAATTTCGTGTCCGATTACTGCGCCAATTCCGCCGTAATTAACCGCTTCATCGGCCAAATAATTGTAAAAAGGCGGCTGTAAAATAGCGGCAGGAAATACAATTTCGTTATTCGTGGCATTAAAATAAGCATTCACAGTTTGAGGTGACATTCCCCATTCGGTTCTGTCAACCGGATTTCCAAATTTCGCGATATTTTTATCGAAGTTCCATTTACGGGCATTCATTGAATTTTGGAAATAAGAACCGCCGTCTTTTACGCCAACAACCACCAACGCCGAATAATCTTTCCATTTATCGGGATAGGCAATTTTAACGGTTAATTTATGTAATTTTTCTATGGCTTTTTGTTTTGTGGCATCGCTCATCCAATCCAATTTTTGAATTCTGATTTCATAGCCTGCCATCACATTTTTAATCATTTCCATAGCTTTGGCCTTGGCTTCGGGCGGAAATTTTTTATCAACATACAATTTCCCCAACGCTTCACCCAAAACGCGGTTTATGGAAGCTAAAGCCCTTTCATTGCGAGGAAGTTGCTGCACGGCACCCGTCAATTCTTTGCTGTAAAATTCCCAATTTGCAACTTCTATGTCATCACTTAACATATTTGCGGCGCCGTCTATTGCTTTCCATTTTAAATATAATTTAATGTCATCAATGGAACTCACTTTGATGATAGAGTCCATTGCTGCCATATATTTTGGCTGACTAACAACGACCGTATCTATTTTAGCGATGCCAATACCCGTAAAATAAGTATCCCAATGTATGGTTGAAGTGAGCGCAGTTAATTCGCCGACACTTTTCGGGTTGTACGATTTTCTGCGATCCCTTGATTCTTCTTTAGTCATTCTTGGGGTTGCCAAATTGTATTCATAATTGAAAATACTTTGTGCATTTTTGCTTGCAATTTCTTCTGAATCGCCATAGAATTGAAGCATTTTGGCAATATGCGCAATATATTTTTCTCTTTTTAGCTTGGTGTTGTCATCTTGGTCAACATAATAATCGCGCGACAAGCCCAATCCTGCAGGTGAAACATAACCAACATATCGATTGCTGTTTTTCAAATCATTGGAGATGTAAAAATTATAAAATCCTATTCCGCCATAAGGAGCGCTTTCAACCATAAGTCGATTCAAATCTTCTAAATTATTTACGGCGTCAATTTTAGCCAAAAAAGGAAGAACCGGATTGATGCCCTGACTGTTTCGTGTAACGGTGTCCATAATGGATTCATAATAATTTACCGCTTTTTCCTGATCGGACATTGCCATTAAATTTCCTTGTCCATCTTTTAATTTAGGAGCATTTTTTTTCGCAATCGCCTCATTTAAAATTTCCAACACATCGGCATCTGTTTTTTTTCTGAGTTCGTTGAAACTTCCCCACGAAGTTCTGTCGGCAGGAATTTCAGCCTTATCCAGCCAAGCGCCATTTACATATCTGAAAAAATCATTCGATGGTTTTGTTTTGGGATCCATATTCTGGACATTGATTCCCGGTGTGTTTTTTTTGGTTTTCATGTTTTGTGCTTCACTTTGGTGCGTTATCGTAAACGCTAAAAGCATTAAGCTTATCCATTTAAAATTTGTGTTACTTTTCATTGTTTTAGGATTTTATTGATCATTTAAAATTTTTAAAATATTTGGTTTAAAATAATTCGGGCCTTTTAAAACTTTACCGTCTTCCCTGTAAATCGGACTGCCGTCTTCACCCAATTTGCTCATATTGCTGCGCTGTATTTCATTAAAAACTTCTTCTATTTTATGTTGCATTCCGTGCTCTAAAATAGTGCCGCATAAAATATACAGCATGTCGCCTAAAGCATCAGCCACTTCAACCAAATCATTATTTTTGGCGGCTTCCAAATATTCTTCATTTTCTTCGGCCATTAAATCGAAACGTAATTTTAATTTATCTTCATGCAATTTCGCAATTGGTTTGTGCTGAATTCCCAATCCGAAGGATGCGTGAAATTCCTGAACGGCTTTCAGTTTATTGATCATTTCAATGATTTTATTGGTTTGTATTTAGGTAAACTTAAACAACAAGGAAGACGGCAAAAATTTCAAGACAAATGCCACCAATCTCCAGCGTTTTGTAATGTATGCTTTTTTCTTTTTCGATTTAATCGCCGCATAAATTTGTTTTGTTGCTTTTTCTGCGGAAGCCATCCAAAATGTTTTGCCGATTGCCATAGACGTATCCACAAATCCTGGCTGAATATCGGTCACGTAAATCTCCGCCTTGCTCCTTTTTCCCTTCATCCAAAGCGATTCCAAATAATTTGCCTGAAACGCTTTTGAAGCAAAATATGCCGGCACGTGCCTGTTTCCGCGGATGGAAGCGATGGAAGAAATTCCCACCAAATGGCCGTAACCTTGTTTTCTGAATAAATTGTAGGCAAGTCCGTAAATTTTAACTGCTGAAATAACATTGGTTTGCAAAGTTGGCAGTTCCTTTTCCCAGGCCAACTCATAATTTGGATCGCCAACGCCCGAACTGTAAACAATTAAATCGATGGTTTTTAATTCATTTTTCAGGTCGGAAAACAAGGTTTCGCAAGATGCTAAATTTGTAACATCTTGGACTTTAACCACATATTTTTCAGGATTCATCGCCTTAATTTCCTGTAATAAATTTTCCCTTCTGCCGGTAATTACAACCTTGCCGTAATCAGCCGCCAACAATTTGGCAAGTTCATTTCCTATTCCTGAAGTTGCTCCAATAACCAATGCGTTTTTCATATATTTATTTTTATGCAGAATTACAACCCGAAATTTATGTATTTTTGTTGATAAATATACACATTTATATGTTTAGTAAAGGACAATTAATTTTTGCGGTATTTTTTGTAATCGCTTTTATCATCGCGATGGTTTGGAGTTACAAAAAGGACATCAAAATTCACAAAAAGTATTATAAAAACGCATTTCTTGTGCTTATTTCTGTTATTTTAATCATTATAATTTTCACCTTAATCACCTTCTCATTGCATTAAGTTCATTAAAAAAATCCGCTTCAATAAATTGAAGCGGATTTTTACAAAAACGCTATGTGTTATTAGTTTATGTTAGGCAAAGTGGTATATCTTTTTGCATAATCCAACATTTGATCGGCAAAACTGGCAGGTTGCACTATTTTTACATCAATAATATTACCATCCGCGTCGAATTCTGCAGTCAAAACCGGATTCACAAAACCGCTGTATGGCGCCGATTTAAATTTGCTGTTGCGGTCCAACACTTCTTTATGGATGGCTTGGTCAACTTTTATGCCGTAAGTATCGACCAAAGCTTTTCCGGCTTTAAAATCCCCTTCCGATTTAATGCGTTGTATTTCGCTCAACAATTCACCGAACAACACTCTTAATTTTGTGTAATCCCTCACCACAAAATATGTTTTGTTGTCCTTTGTCACTTTTTCGATCACATTGTCTTTTTTGCCTTTTTCAAAAGCCCAGGCAGCCACCAATTGTCGGTTTCTCATGTGTGATTCTTCAATGTCATCACCCAAATTTAAACGAATCAATTGTGTCATTAAACCATTTCTGATATAATTGTCGAATGCCGCTTTACCAATTCCTTGTGCATCAGGAGAAATTTTCATTTCCACCAATTTTGTGTCTGGCAAATAATACAATCCAACCAAATCTGCACGTGCTTCCTCCAAGGTTGAAGCATAATTTTTTAAGGTTTCTTTTGGCTGTCCGATGCCGTCATTTATTTGTCCGCTCGCGTGCCCAATAACTTCGTGCAAAGCTGTGTGCAATTTATCGGCTTCCTGTCCATATTTAATTTCATTGTCAACTTCAGCAGCATCAAAAGCAAATTCTTTTAACCTGTCTGTTCCACCGGCCATATTGTAAGCTTCAATTATATTTCCTAGGGAAACAGATTTTGAGCCGTGTTGTTCACGAATCCAGTTGTTGTTTGGCAAATTGATGCCAATTGGTGTTGAAGGTGAAGAATCGCCGGCTTCTGAGGCCACATTCACTGTTTTGTATGAAACGCCCACCACATTTTTCTTTTTATGGGAAGCCTGTAATGTTGAATTGTCTTCAAACCACTGGGCATTTTCGGCCAAAACGGCCATCTTTTTAGACATATCAAAATCTTTTATTTGAACAACAGACTCAAAAGAACCCCGGTGCGCAATTGGATCGTTATAAACCTCCACAAATCCGTTGATATAATCGATATCGCCTTCGGTGCTTGTTGCCCAAACAACATTGTAAGCATCCCAAGTTTTTAAATCGCCCGTTTTGTAATATTCAATCAATAATTTTAGCGCTTCAGCTTGCTTTGTGTTTTCAGCAACTTCCACCGCTTTTTCTAGCCAACCAACCATTTTTTCGATGGATGCACTGTACATACCGCCAACTTTCCAAACTTTTTCTTCCAAAGATCCGTCAGCGTTTTTAACCAATTTCGAATTCAAACCGAACTCGACAGGCATTTTGTCGTTTTTATTAATTTTCAACGCATAAAATGTTTCAGCATCTTTTGCCGTAACATTTGGTGCATAAAAATTTGTGGCAGAACCTTCCAGCAAACCTTTGGTTTCGTCAAGATTTACTTTTTTGGCATCTTTATCGTTAAAAATTACCTCGTAAGCTTCACCTGTAAGATTGGTGTTGGTTTCTTTTAACAAAATATCAAAATAGGCATTTGAAAATTCAGGTTTAAATTTATCATTTGAGTAATGATGATGAATACCGTTAGAAAACCAGATTCTTTTTAAATAGGTTTCGAAATTTTTCCAATCATCCGTTGTTTTATCACCGACATAATTTTGGTAGATGTTTTCCAGAGCACGTTTTATGGTTAAATTATGGCGATAGTTTTGGTCGTAAATAATATCACGTCCTTCCATACCGGCCTGTGATAAATAATACACCAATTTTTTTTGATTCAATGTCAGGTTTTCAAAACCCGGAATTTGATAACGCAGAATTTTTACATCTGCAAATTGTTCCACTTCATAATTAAATTCGGCTGCAACTTCTGTTTTTGGAGTTTCTTCTTTCTTTTGATCGGCACAAGAAAATAAAAATGATGCCATTAACAGCATCGGTAAAAAATATTTAATCTTCATTTGATGGATAATTTAAAATTTATCTACAAATTTACTGTTTTATAACAGAATAAATCGCTAAATTAGTGATTAGTAATGCTAAATTTTCTCTTTTGAAATATCTAAAATACTTCGTTTTTTTGCTTTTGGCCGCAGTAATTGCGGTCGCCATTTACGGCGCTGTTCTTAAAAGTGACTATGAATTCCAACGTTCCAGAATTATAAAAGCCCCTGCGGAAGTAATTTTTGAGCAGGTCAATGATTTTAAAACTTGGGAAAATTGGAGTCCGTGGCTTGAAAAAGATCCGACCATGGTCACTTCCTATAAAGATACCGCTTCGGGCGTTGGCGCAACTTACAACTGGAAAGGAAAAGATGAAAGTGGATTTATAAAAACCATTTCCACCACGCCAAACAAAGAAATTATGCAACAAATTGATTTTGGCAAAGGCCATGTTGCTGAAGTTTATTGGAATTTTAATGAAGTTGATGAAGGCACCGAAGTTACTTGGGGAATGCGAGGAAAAATTTCATTTGGCGAAAAATTTTACTGGTTGCTTAAAGGAGGCATTGAAAAAAATATGATTCCGATTTACGACAGCGGTTTGCAATTGCTTGAACAGCATATTATAACTGAATTGGAAAAACATTCTTTTGAAGCAATAGGCGCGGTTGATTATGGGGGCGGATTTTATTTATACCAAACAGTCTCCTGCCAAATTCAGGAAATTGAGCAAAAAATGAATGAAATGTTTCCTGTAATTGTTGCCTATATGGCCAAAAATAATATTGAAGCCTCAGGAAAACCTTTTACGCTCAACCACAAATGGGATGAGCAAAATAATACGGCCATGTTTTCTGCCTGTATTCCGGTAAAAGAAAGGGTAATTACCACAGCAGAAGTTTTAACAGGCTATTTAAAACCGCAAAGAACTTTTAAAACTATTTTTAAGGGCGATTATAAATTTGCCAATGAAGCGTGGGAAACCGCTTATGCCGAATTGGTTGCGCAAGGTTTCACTGAAATACCAGGCGCAGAACCTTTTGAGTTTTATGTAGTTGCTCCAAATGACAGCAAAAATCCGGCTAAGTGGGTAACGGAAATTTATATACCGATAAAATAAAGGTAAAAGCTCAAAGGTGAAAGTATATTATTTAAATGCTAAATAAAAAAATTCGTAATTCGTAAATCGTAAATCCTTTTTATACTTGTTGGTATCTAAAACATTCGGTTACGTGGTCGTTGATGATTCCTGTGGCTTGCAGGTGTGCGTAAATTACGGTTGAACCCACAAATTTGAATCCGCGTTTTTTTAAATCTTTTGAAACAATATCAGACAGTTCGGTGGTTGCGGGAAGTTCACTCAGTGTTTTCCATTTATTTTTGATTGGTTTTCCTTTAGTAAAGCCCCAAATATAGTTTGAAAACGAACCAAATTCTTTTTGGACTTCCATAAAAGCAACGGCATTGGAAATGGTGGCTTTTATTTTCAATTTGTTTCTGATAATTCCTGCATCGAGCAACAATTCTTCATACTTGGCTTCGGAATAATTGGCGATTTTTTTATAGTCAAAATTGTCAAAAGCATTTCTAAAATTTTCCCTTTTCCGAAGAATGGTAATCCAGCTTAATCCTGCCTGAAAAGTTTCCAAAATTAAAAACTCGAATAATTTATCGTCATCACAAACGGGAATTCCCCACTCAGTATCGTGATAAGCCATATAAAGCGGATCGTTTTTGCACCAGCCACAACGTGTTTTTTCCATTTCATTTCTATTTAAAGGAATCTCTAAATTAAAAATTTTAACACACAAATTGGCATTCTTTTTGTAATTTTAAGTGACCTAAAACCAATTGATTATGAAAACTATATTTTATTATGCAGCCATTGGTTTATTTATAGCCGCATGTTCATCAACTACAAAAACCGCGACAAAAGAAGGCAATCTTGAGCAGGAAGTTGTGAGAATTGCCAATGACAGTTTGGAATACGAAATAATTATTTTTGACATTGGGTTTGAGACTTATTTAAACACCATCGCCAAACCAATGAATTTTTATTCAAAAGAATATTATGAAACCAAAAATCGTTTTTATGTTACGGAATGGAACATAAGAGCCCTAAATCCAAGTAGATATCGCAGCGATATTTATGAAAACCAAATAGATTATGATTTTAATGTTGATTATGGTTTAGAGGTAAACTATAAACTTTACAATTATTTTAAATTTGTGGAGCACAAATACAGGCAACGATTTTTTTAACGCTTTAATTCTTAGGTTTCAACTGAATTCTTAAAATCATGTAACCCAAGAAACCTGACACAAGTGATCCTAAAATAACGCCCATTTTTGCGGCTGCAATAAAAGCCTCATCAATGTAAGCCAAATTGGTGATAAACAAAGACATGGTAAACCCAAGTCCGCCCAAAATACTCACGCCCAATAAATTTTTAAATTTTACGCCTTTTGGCAAATCGGCAAACTTAAATTTAATGGCTATATAGGAAAGCAGCATAATACCAATGGTATTCCCAAAAACCAAGGCCATCGCAATGCTTAAAATGATATGGCTTGTGTTTTCCAACCCACTAAAGCTTAACACCACACCTGCATTTGCCAATGCAAAAATTGGCATAATCACATAGCCAACCCAACCATGAAGTCCGTGTTCCAAATGTTGTAATGGAGATTGCACCTGGTTGCTGATGGTTTCAATCTCATCAACAATCTCCAGTTGTTTTTTGTTAAGCAATTGAGGGTTTTTGTAGTTGCACGCTTTAAAACTATCAAGTTGGGTGGTTAATTCTTTCTGGTATTGACTTAAATTAATCTCGCGGTACATTGGTATAGTAAACGCCAATAATATTCCTGCAATTGTTGGGTGTACTCCAGATTTTAAGAATAATACCCAAACCACAAATCCCATGATGAAAAAAAAGTATTTAGAATAAAAATGCTTGTAGCTTAATAATCCTAACAACCCAACAATTAGTATTGCATAAGTAATTAGATCCCACTGAATATTTGCGCTGTAAAAAATGGCAATTACCAAAACAGCACCAATATCATCAACAATGGCAAAGGCTGTTAAAAATATTTTTAATCCCAACGGCACACGATTTCCCAATAATTTTAAAATCCCAAGGGTAAAAGCAATATCTGTTGCCATTGGAACTCCCCAGCCTTCAACCCCAGCTTTTCCTTGGTTGAAGAAAAAAAATATCATCACCGGAAAAGCCATGCCGCCCACAGCGGCAAAAATTGGCAGGGATGCTTTTCTTAAGGTGGTTAATTCGCCCGCTAAAATTTCTCGCTTCACTTCCAAGCCAATCACAAAGAAAAAGATAGCCATTAAACCATCGTTAATCCATAAAATCAAAGATTTTTCCAGATGAAAACTAGTATTTGTAAATCCGATTGTGAATTTATAATGCCATAAATCGGCATAAGCATCTCCGTAAGGTGAATTTGCCCAAACTACGGCCAAAATAGAGAATGCAAACAGCAACAAACTTGCGGTTGTTTCTAAGTGCATAAATTGGTTTAAGGAACCGCTAACTGCTTTTATTTTTTTCTTCATAATTAAGTCGGCAAGATAAGGCCTTTTGAAATAAAAAAAAAGCCTTCTCAATAGAAGGCTTCAATATTTACATAGATTTTACTGATCCTTAAAGTTGCGGACCTGCAACCACCAAAGCTTTTCCTTCTTCGGTATTGGTATATTGCTCAAAGTTTTTAATATACAATCCGGCCAATTTGATCGCTTTTTCTTCCCATTCAACGACATTGGAATATGTGGATCTTGGATCTAAAATATCACTTACTTTCTCTAAAGATTTAGGCGCTTTCAAATTTAAGAAAGGAATATGCACTGTTTCAGCTTTGTCAATTGATCCATCAAGAATGGCATCAATAATGGCGCGTGTGTCTTTCAGCGATATTCTTTTTCCTGTTCCGTTCCAGCCTGTATTCACTAGGTATGCATTGGCATTGTGTTCTTTCATTTTTGAAACCAATGTTTTAGAATACATTGTTGGGTGCAATGTTAAAAATGCTTCGCCAAATGCAGGAGAAAAAGATGGTTGTGGTTCTGTAATTCCTCTTTCTGTACCGGCTAATTTAGAAGTAAATCCGCATAAAAAGTGGTATTGCGCCTGGGCGTCGTCCAAAATAGAAACTGGAGGCAAAACACCAAAAGCATCGGCAGAAAGATAAATTATTTTACTTGCGTGCCCGGCTTTAGACGGCAACACAATTTTGTTTATATGATAAATTGGATAAGAAACTCTTGAATTCTCGGTAATTGTGTGGTCATAAAAATCGACTTCACCATATTCATTAACGGCTACATTTTCCAATAAAGCGTCTCTTTTGATGGCCTTCCAGATATCCGGTTCGTTTTTTTCACTCAAATCGATAACTTTTGCATAGCATCCGCCTTCAAAATTAAATACGCCATTGTGATCCCAGCCATGTTCATCATCACCAATTAAATAGCGTTTTGGGTCGGCAGAAAGTGTGGTTTTTCCTGTTCCTGACAATCCGAAGAAAACAGCAACATCACCTTTTTCACCAACGTTGGCCGAACAGTGCATAGAAGCAATTCCGCGAAGTGGCAAGTAATAGTTCATAATAGAAAACATTCCTTTTTTCATTTCACCGCCATACCAGCTTCCGCCAATCAACTGCACTTTTTCGGTAAGGTTAAACACCACAAAATTCTCTGAATTCAATTTATGTTCTTTCCATTTCGGATTTACGGTTTTAGAACCATTCATCACAATAAAATCTGGTTCTCCAAAGTTTTCCAATTCGTAAATTGAAGGTCGGATAAACATATTGGTGACAAAATGGGCTTGCCAGGCAACTTCCATCACAAAACGAACTTTCAATCGCGTATCTGGATTTGTGCCACAAAACGCATCAACCACGTATAATTTTTTTGAAGTTGAAAGTTGGTCCAGCACCAAAGCTTTTAAATCGTTATAAACTTCCAAGGTGGTTGGAAAATTTACTTTATCATCCCAATAAATGGTATCTTTGGTGACATCATCTTTTACAATAAATCGATCTTTAGGCGAACGTCCTGTAAAAATACCGGTTTTTACGGCCACTGCTCCACTATCTGTTAAAGCGCCTTTTTCAAATCCAACCCTTCTGTGCGACACCTCAGCTTGGAACAATTCTTCATAAGAAGGATTATAAGAAACCTCGTGATATCCTGTAATTCCTAAATCATGTAACTCCTGAATAACTTTAATATTTTTCATCTTATCAGTATTATTTATGTTTTTTATTGGTAATGTCATATCATTTATATTACAAATTTCGGACTAACTAAAGGTTACTTTTATGATATTTATCAGTAAAAACGGACTATCTACGATAACGTTTTCATTTCCATAAATCACAATCAATCTGTGATTTAAGTATTTTTACACTTGATTCATTTTAAACGAAATCGTTTTCGTAATTTGTTAAAAAAAATCATTTTTCCCTTTTTTCCTTTTAAAAAATATTTGGCAAAAATAGATTTATTTGTTTAGTGGAACAAAAAAAATTGCAGGATTGTAAATTAATTATCAAATCAGCCTTTTATGCCGACTTAAAATAGGAAAATCCCATTTTTAGCCATCCCAAAATAAAAAATAATCCACCCAATGGTGTTATAAACCAAATATTTTTAGGATTTACGCCCAAAGTAATGGCGTAAATAGACCCTGAAAAAAACAAAATACCCGCAAAAAATAAATAACTGACACTGTTTTTTGTTTTTAAGGAAAACTCCGAATAAGAATTCACAAACAGCAATACAATAATATGGTACATTTGATAGCGCACCGCAGTTTCAAAACTTTTTAGCGCATTTTCAGTTAAAGTTTCTTCCAGCGCATGTGCACCAAAAGCGCCCAAAACAATTGTTAACGCGCCCAATAAAGCGGTAATTCCCAAATTTCTTTTCATCTGTTTATATTTTATTTTTTATTGGTACAGATGCTGTTCGCCATTAATCATTGCTGTGTGTATCAAAATTTGTTACGGCTCGTTTCATCTGTTTATATTTTATTTTTT
>JACUUQ010000222.1 GCA_014859175.1 Lutibacter sp.
AGATTCAAAAACCTATATTTTACCCAGAATAATCATGTTTTCCATTGGCTACAATCTTTAATAATTTCAATCAGCAATAAATCTTCCAAAAAAAGCATTAAAAACATAACATATTTTACTAAAAACACAATATTTTATTATTAATTGTAATCATTATCATTATTTATGTTTGTCAATCTAAACTAAATAACCACATTTGCATTATAATTAAAACTAAAATAAAATAACATGTGTGGAATAGTTTGTGCGTTTGACTTAAAAGAGAAAGCAGCGTTGTTAAGACCTCAAATTTTGGAGATGTCTAAAAAAATCCGTCACCGTGGTCCGGATTGGAGTGGAATTTATGCAGATGAAAAGGCGTTATTGGCTCACGAACGTTTGTCGATTGTTGACCCAATTTCCGGAAAACAGCCTTTATTTAGCGAAGACGGTAAATTGGTGTTGGCCGCAAATGGCGAAATATATAATCACAGGGCCTTACGCAAACAATTTGAAGGGAAATATAATTTTCAGACAGAATCGGATTGTGAAGTGATTTTGGCTTTGTATAAAGAAAAAGGCACTGGTTTTATTGATGAAATGAACGGTATTTTTGCTTTTGCTTTATATGATGCAACTAAAGACGAATATTTTATTGCGCGTGACCATATGGGAATTATTCCTTTATATATGGGCTGGGACGCAAACGGCACTTTTTATGTGGCTTCTGAATTGAAAGCTTTGGAAGGTGTTTGCACCAAAATTGAACTGTTTCCTCCCGGACATTTTTTATCAAGCAGAGATGGGGAATTGACCAAGTGGTACAGCAGAGATTGGTCTGATTATGATGCCGTAAAAGACAACCAAACAAGCATTGATGAAATTCATGATGCTTTGGAAGCTGCGGTTCACCGCCAGTTAATGTCCGATGTGCCTTATGGCGTGTTGCTTTCCGGCGGATTGGATTCTTCGGTAACTTCAGCCATCGCAAAAAAATATGCGGAAAAAAGAATAGAATCTAATGATACACAAGCGGCTTGGTGGCCACAATTACACTCTTTTTCTGTGGGATTGGAAGGTTCGCCGGATTTGGCGGCAGCGCAATTGGTGGCAGACCATATTGGTACTGTTCACCATGAAATCAAATTTACCATTCAGGAAGGTTTGGATGCCATTCGCGATGTTGTTTACAATCTGGAAACTTATGACATTACCACCATTCGTGCTTCAACGCCTATGTATTTAATGGCGAGAGTCATAAAATCTATGGGCGTAAAAATGGTACTTTCGGGTGAAGGAGCTGATGAGTTGTTTGGTGGTTATCTGTATTTTCATAAAGCACCAAACGCCAAGGAATTTCATGAAGAAACTGTCCGCAAATTGGGCAAATTGCATATGTACGACTGTTTGAGGGCCAACAAAAGTCTGGCTGCCTGGGGAATTGAAGGTCGTGTGCCGTTTCTGGACAAAGAATTTATGGATGTGGCGATGCGCATCAATCCGCAAGATAAAATGATCAACGGCGAACGTATGGAAAAATGGGTAGTGCGCAAAGCTTTTGAAAGTTATTTGCCTGCAAGTGTGGCTTGGAGACAAAAAGAACAATTTTCAGACGGCGTTGGGTACAGTTGGATAGATACTTTGAAAAAAGTGGTGGCAGAAAAAGTTACCGACGAGCAATTGGCAAATGCCAAATACAGATTTCCTTTGCAAACACCCACAAACAAGGAAGAATTTTATTACCGTTCCATTTTTCAGGAACATTTTCCTTCAGATGCCGCGGCGCTTTGCGTGCCACAGGAAGCTTCGGTGGCCTGCAGCACCAAAATTGCGCTGGAGTGGGACGCAAGTTTTAAAAACATGAACGATCCATCTGGCCGGGCAGTGGCCAATGTGCATTCCGATGCCTATAAAAAATAACTGCTTTATATTTGTTTGAATTAAAAATCCGGTGCAAGCCGGATTTTTTTATCTTTCTTTGGGTCTCCTTAAAGCTAAAATTGGGATGATTTTATCAGTATCCTGTTAAAATAAAATCATACATTTGCTTTCTATGATAAAATAAAAAAATGCTAACAAAAGAGACCCAGGCAATATTAATTCCAACTTTAAAAAAATATTTTGGTTACGATAGTTTTCGTGACCAACAACAAGCCATTATTGAATCTGTTCTTTCCAAAAAGGACAATCTGGTGATTATGCCCACAGGTGGCGGAAAATCAGTTTGTTTTCAATTGCCGGCGCTGTTATTTGATGGAATTACCTTAGTTATTTCACCTTTAATCGCCTTGATGAAAGACCAAGTCGATGGATTGACCGCAAACGGAATTCCGGCTGCTTTTTTTAACAGCAGCCAACTAAATTCCGAACATCAGGGAATTTTTGATAAAGTCATCAATACTAAAATAAAATTGTTGTACGTGGCACCCGAGAGCTTGGCGTTGCTTTCAAATATTGTAAATGAAAAATACATCAGCTGTGTGGCCATTGATGAAGCGCATTGCATTTCATCTTGGGGACACGATTTCCGTCCGTCCTACCAGCAATTGGGTTTTCTGAAACAAACCTTGCCCAATACGCCCATTATTGCATTGACCGCCACGGCCGATAAAGCGACAAGGCAAGATATTGTGGACCAATTGAATATCCCGAATGCCAAACAATTTTTGACTTCATTTGATCGAAAAAATATTGAGTTGGAAGTGCGTCCGGCAAATGACCGTGTTACGCAAATTATTAAATTCATCAATAAAAAACCCAATGAAGCCGGCATTATTTATTGTTTAAGCCGAAAATCGACCGAGCAGTTAGCTTCAAAATTGAAACAAAACGGCATCAAAGCAATGCCTTACCACGCAGGCCTGAGTTTTGAGGAAAGGAATAAAACACAAGAGAATTTTCTATTTGATAAAACGCAAATAATATGCGCCACCATTGCTTTTGGAATGGGCATAGACAAATCGAATGTGCGTTGGGTAATCCACTACAATATGCCCAAAAATATTGAAGGCTATTATCAGGAAATCGGGCGTTGCGGACGCGATGGCGTAAAAGCAAATGCCTTGTTATTTCACAGTTATGCCGATGTGATTCAGCTTCGAAATTTTGCGGCAGGCGCTTCAAATGAAGAGGTTCAGCTGGCTAAATTGGAAAGGATGCAGCAATTTTCTGAAGCAACAACCTGCCGAAGAAAAATATTGCTAAGTTATTTTGGGGAATTGTTGGCCGAAAATTGCGGGAACTGCGATGTGTGTAAAAATCCGCCAAAGTTTTTCGACGGAACCATCATTGCACAAAAAGCACTCTCAGTAATCACAAGGCTCAACGAGTCTGAAGCCACAGGAATTGTGATTGATGTATTGCGAGGCGCCCAAAATGCCACAATACTTGATAAAGGATACAACAAGCTTAAATCGCATGGCGTAGGAAAAGAAATCTCTTGGCGCGATTGGCAACAATATGTAATTCAGTTAATTAATCAAGGGTTTTGTGAAATTGCTTTTCATAAAAATAATGCGCTGCAGCTCACGTCTTTTTCAAAAAAGGTGTTGTTTGAAAACAAAAAAGTTTATTTAACATATCCTGTTTCACTAACCGATAAACCGGAAATTCATAAAGAACCAAAAGCTACAAGCGTGCAAAAAGATTCCTTGTTTGAGCGTTTGCGAAAACTTCGCTATAAAATTTCTTTGGAAGAAAATTTTCCTGCTTACCTTATTTTTAGTGATGCCGCGTTGAGAGAAATGGAACGGGCAAGACCAATGAGCGCATCGGAATTTTTGGAGATAAGCGGTGTTGGACAAAGGAAACTCGAAGTTTACGGCGATGATTTTATTGCGGAAATCATTTCTTTTATGAATGAAAAAACAGAAAAGAGAAATAAAGAAAATACCTATCAGGTAACTTATGAGTTTTACAAAGAAGGTTTATCTGTCGAAGAAATTTCAGAAAAAAGAAATTTGAAACCAGCCACCATATTTTCCCACTTGGCTAAATTATATACTGAAGGAAAAGACATTGACATCTATCAATTTTTAACCAAGGACGATGTTGAAAAGGTGAGAAAAGCAAAAGAAGCCTTGGAAAGTCCTGAAGCATTAAAACCTTATTTTGAATATTTTAAAGAAGAAATGGATTATTCAAAAATTCGTTTGGCGTTGACGATACTAAATAGTTAAAAGTTAAAAGCTGAAAGCTGAAAGCTCAAAGCTCAAAGCTCAAAGCTGAAAGTTGAAAGCTGAAAGTTATAGGTTAGCCTGAATTTATCCAGAACCAAGCTCCCTTTCCTTAGGAAAGGATTGGGGATAGGATGAAAGCTGAAAGTTATAGGTTAGCCTGAATTTATCCAGAATC
>JACUUQ010000223.1 GCA_014859175.1 Lutibacter sp.
ATTTTGAAGGAATTTATTGGTATTTGAAACAAGGAAATCCGAGCTTAAAAATTGTTACCATAAGTGTTTTGGAAGCCAAAAATGTAAAAAGGTTCGATAAAGAAAAAAAGGGAAAAGCTGATTTTATTATTTTAGTGCCTCAAACAATGACAAAAACGCACTAAAAAAGACCGAAGTCCGAAGTCCGAAGACTGAAGTTTTTTAAAGCTGTAATTTCAAATCAAGCTACCTTTCCTCGGGAAAGTTTACCTGCCGCGGAAGGGGCTGTGGATAGTATAAAAATATGAAAAAATGCGCAACTATTATTTTATTGTTGTTTTTAAGCACCCAATTAACTGCGCAATCAAATTGGGAAAAATTTTGGAAACTATCCACTACACATCAAATTTGGGTTGTGACTCATCCGTTTAAAGCAAAAAAAGCTTCCCAAATATCTATGGAAGCCACCAAGGTTTCCGATTCTGTTGCCAAAACCGATTTGTTGGATAAAGATACTGCCGGCGGACAAGTAGATGCCTTCAGGCACGCGTATTGGACGGCCAGGTTACAGCAAGAAATTGGAAAGCGTGCAGCCATTTCTTTGGGGAAAGCGCACGAAAGAGACAATTACAGAACGTTTAAAAAGAAACAGACTGAAAATGGCATTGCGCCCGACCAAGCCTCAAAAGAAATGGACTTATTCAACAACAAAGTTGGATTGCGTTTTACGAAAAAAGGAATTCCTTCGGCTAAAAATGAACTTACCCAAAATATTGTTGATGCAATTTTGATTGGTGATTTAAAAGTGATAAAAAAGGACACTGCCGGAAATTATTTAACTTGCGACGGAGAATTAATTCCTTCATCAGCATTGGGAAATTCATGGCACAACAATAAATGTTTAATTTCTTCAAGTAAATAAAGGGTTAAATTTTTTGGAGATGAAATTTTTATTTTATCTTAAAGTAATAGCCTCTAAATTCCATCATAATTGTTTCTTTTCTAAATTTTTTCTTTATAATCATTCTAAATAAAGCTTTATGCCTAAATTATTTTTCTATAAGTTTTTATACAAAAAATGAATTGGTATCTTTGTTACTTTCTAAAAATTTATTTAAAAAATGAGCGGATTTTTATCTTCATCAATCGCAAGGAAAGTAGCGATGGCTTTATCTGCACTTTTCCTTATTGTTTTCTTACTTATTCACGTAACGGTAAACATAACTTCATTATTCAGTGAAAATGTATTTAATGAATTGTCCCATTTTATGGGAACTAATTTTTTAGTGCAATTTTTAATGCAACCCATTTTAATTTTTGGCGTTGTTTTTCACTTTGTGATGGGATTTGTTTTAGAGTTAAAGAATAAAAAATCAAGAAGCGTTAAATATGTAAAATACAACGGTGCCGCAAATGCATCCTGGATGTCTAGAAATATGATTTATTCCGGGTTGGTTATTTTAGCCTTTATTGTATTGCATTTCATTGATTTTTGGTTTCCTGAAATGAACCACAAATACATTGAATTTTTGCCGGAGGATCCCAACAGGTATTTTCTTGAACTTCAAGCCAAATTCACCGACCCTTTAAGGGTTGGCGCCTATGTAATTGCCTTTGTGTTGCTGTCGTTGCACTTGATGCACGGTTTTCAGTCGGCTTTCCAGTCGGTTGGTTTCAACAACAAAAAATACACGCCTGCAATTAAAAAATTAGGAACGCTTTATGCAGTAATTATTCCACTTGGATTTATAATTATTGCATTGTATCATTATTTCAATAATCCATATTAATCTATTTTAAAGATGTCAAAATTAGATTCAAAAATTCCGGAAGGACCAATAGATAAAAAATGGGAAAATTACAAGTCTCATTGCAATTTAGTTAACCCTTCAAACAGAAGAAAACTAGACGTAATTATTGTAGGCACTGGCTTAGCTGGCGGTGCAGCAGCTGCAACTTTAGGGGAAGCAGGCTACAACGTAAAAGTTTTCTACTTTCAAGACAGTCCGCGAAGGGCACATTCCATTGCAGCGCAAGGAGGCATTAACGCTTCAAGAAATTACCAAAACGACAACGACAGTGATTACCGTTTGTTTTACGATACCGTAAAAGGCGGAGACTATAGAGGGCGGGAAGAAAACGTTTATCGTTTGGCCCAATTAAGTGGCGATATTATTGACCAATGTGTGGCGCAAGGCGTACCATTTGCAAGAGAATATGGCGGAACTTTAGCAAACCGTTCCTTTGGTGGTGCGCAAGTTTCCAGAACTTTTTACGCTTCCGGCGCAACTGGCCAACAATTGTTGTTAGGCGCTTACAGCTCTATGAACCGTCAAATAAAAGCAGGAAAAGTTAAATCGTACAATCGCCACGAAATGCTTGATGTGGTGGTGGTTGACGGAAAAGCAAGAGGCATTATTGCCCGTGATTTGGTTACCGGAAAAATTGAGCGTTTTGGTGCACACGCAGTCGTAATTGCCACAGGCGGTTACGGCAATGTTTATTACTTATCTACCAACGCTATGGGTTGCAATGTAACGGCTGCCTGGAAAACTTACAAAAAAGGCGCTTATTTTGCCAATCCTTGCTTTTCTCAAATTCACCCAACTTGTATTCCGGTTTCCGGAGAAAACCAAAGCAAACTGACTTTAATGTCAGAATCCTTGAGGAATGACGGAAGAATTTGGGTTCCTAAAAATATAGAAGACGTAAAAGCAATTAGGGAAGGAAAATTAAAACCTACCCAAATTGCCGAAGAAAACAGGGATTATTATTTAGAAAGACGTTATCCTGCTTTTGGAAACTTGGTGCCACGAGATGTGGCTTCAAGAGCCGCCAAAGAACGTTGCGATGCCGGTTTTGGCGTTAACAAAACCGGTTTTGCGGTTTACTTAGATTTTGAAGATGCAATTAAACGTTTGGGCCATAACACCATAAAAGAACGTTATGGCAATTTATTTGATATGTATGAAAATATCACAGGTGAAGATCCTTATGTGACACCAATGATGATTTACCCGGCTTCTCATTATTCTATGGGCGGTATTTGGGTTGATTATGAAACAATGACCACTATTCCCGGTTTATACGCTATTGGTGAAGCCAATTTCTCCGATCACGGTGCCAACCGTTTGGGTGCTTCATCTTTAATGCAGTGTTTGTGTGATGGCTATTTTGTTTTGCCTGCCACCATTTCAAATTATTTGGCTGCCGAAATTCATACCGGACCAATAAGTACTAAAACAGCCGAGTTTGACAAAGCGGAAGCCGGCGTAAATAGTCAAATTGAAAAATTACTCGCCATAAAAGGAACAAAAAGCGTTGATTATTTCCATAAAAAATTAGGATTGTTGATGTGGGATAAAGTAGGATTGTCACGTAATGAAAAGGGCTTAAAAGAAGCAATTGCCGAAATTAAAGCTATCCGTGAAGATTTTTGGAAAAATGTAAAAGTGAACGGTAAAGCAGAAATGTTTAACAATGAATTAGAAAAAGCCGTTCGTGTAGCCGACTTTTTGGAATTAGCGGAATTAATTGCCATTGATGCCTTAAACAGAAATGAATCTTGCGGAGCGCACTTCAGGGAAGAATCACAAACGCCTGAAAATGAAGCAAAACGTAATGATGAAGAGTATAGATATGTTGCCGCTTGGGAATATACTGGTGAAGGCAATGAACCTAAACTTCATAAAGAAGAATTGACTTTTAACGCAATTGAATTAAAACAACGTAATTACAAATAATTACAAGTAAAAAATATTGAATATGGATTTTACTTTAAAAATATGGCGACAAGAAAACGCCAATGCTCAAGGAAGCATGAAAGAATACAAAGTTACCGATATCTCATCGGATACCTCTTTTTTAGAAATGTTGGATGTTTTAAACCAACAACTTATTGAAAAAGGTGAAGATGTAATCTCTTTTGATAACGACTGTAGAGAAGGTGTTTGCGGTACTTGTTCCTTATTTATTAATGGTGAAGCGCATGGTCCTAAAAAATTAGTGACCACTTGCCAGTTGTATATGCGCTCTTTTACAAGCGGACAAACTATTTACATTGAACCTTTTAGAGCCAACGCTTTTCCGGTGATAAAAGATTTGGTGGTTGACAGAACAGCACTTGATCGTGTGCAACAAGCTGGAGGTTACAATTCCATTAATGCAGGAAGTGCACCGGAAGCGAATGCAATGCCAATTTCTAAAGAAGATGCGGCTGATGCCTTTGACGCAGCGGAATGTATTGGATGTGGCGCTTGTGTGGCTACTTGTAAAAATGCCTCGGCAATGTTATTTGTT
>JACUUQ010000353.1 GCA_014859175.1 Lutibacter sp.
AGTATTTAATCACTTGCGTGCTTCGGTCTTTAATGGGTTTTCCGCTCAATCCGCCATTTCCGATGGCTGACAGTTGTGCCTCAGCAGCTATAAGTCCTTCTCGGTTTATGGACGTGTTTGAAGCCACCACGCCCGCTATTTTTGTTTCTGCCACCAATTCAATTACTTCATCCAACTGGATCGTGTTTAAATCGGGTGCTATTTTCAGTAAAATGGGTTTTTGGGTGGTAAATTCCTTGTTAATTTCTTGAAGGCTGTTCAGTAGTTCCAACAAATATTCTTTGTCCTGCAGTTTTGCAAAAGTTCCCACATTCGGGCAGCTCACATTCACCACAAAATAATCCACGTAAGGATGCAATGCTTTAAATGCTATTTTATAATCGGCTATTACATTTTCAGGCAGCGTATCGGTGTTTTTGCCGATGTTTCCTCCGATAATCACTTGACCTTTATTTTTTTTAAGCTGAGCGATTGCCGCTTCCACGCCCAAATTGTTAAAGCCCATACGGTTAATAATGCCGTTGTCATCAATTAGCCTAAACAGCCTTTTTTTGGGATTTCCTTCCTGTGCTTTTGGGGTTACGGTTCCAATTTCTATAAAGCCGAAGCCGAAATTCGCCAGTTCATTATAAAGCACCGCATTTTTATCGAAACCCGCCGCCAATCCCACCGGATTTTTAAACGTGAGTCCGAATACTTTTCGCTCCAGCCGTTTGTCGTTTATTTGATACAAGCTTCTGAAAATAAAAGGAATTCCGGGAATTTTGGAAACCGTTTTGATGAGCGCAAAGGTCAAGTGATGGATTTTTTCGGGATCGAATTGAAAAAACAGTGGCCGAAGGATACTTTTGTACATGGAGGATTGTTTGTGCAAAAATAAAATAAAAATGGATGCCAAAAAATATAATACGGGTTTTGTTGATTAGGGATGAGGGATTGTTTAGCAGTCGTGCGGTCTTGCAGTTCTTGTTGAGGTATGGGTTGGTTGTTCTTATTGAATCTTATTTTGAGCAGTCGTCATGCTGAACTTGGTTCAGCATCTTTTAAAAAGGAGTTCAAATTATAATTCGTTGTTCTCGCCTCAAAGTCGGGAGACTTTGCGGAGCGGGGGTTGGAGAAAAAGAAAAAATATTTCGATTGCTTTTAAAGTTTACTTATGAATGAATGGTTTTAAAAGAGATTCCTGTTTTACACACCCCTAGCCCCTCTTTAGAGGGGAGTTAATCGCGGTTAAATTTATAGTTTTACTTTAAACTTTGAGCTTTCAGCTTTCAGCTTTGAGCTAACGCAACACCGCCCCTGCGTTTTTTTCGAAGGTGGCTTGCAGTTTTTGCATGATTTTGTCTATTTGCACATCGGTCAGGGTTTTGGTTTCATCCTGCAGCAAGAAACTTAACGCATAGGATTTTTTGCCTGCTTCCAGATTTTCGCCTTCATATACATCGAACAAATCGACTTCTTTCAGCAATTGTTTTTCCGCCTGAAAAGCCAGGTTGTACAATTCGCCAAAAGTGATTTCTTTGTCGAGCAACAGCGCAAAATCTCTTTTTACCGATGGGAATTTAGGCAATTCGGACACTTTAATTTCCGATTTTCCGGCGAGTTTCAACACATTTTCCCAATTGAAATCGGCAAAAAGCACTTCCTGTTTTATGCCAAATTCCTTCAAAACAGCCTTTTTCACCAAGCCCAATTCCGCCAGTTTCACTTTTCCTGAGTTTAAGGAGATCCCTTCAGAAAAGACATCATTTTTTACTGGAGCAATTTTGATATTTTGCATACCCAAACGCTGTAACAAAACTTGGGCAACACCTTTCAGATAAAAGAAATCGGAGGGTTTTTGGGCCAGATTCCAATGGGCAGAAGTTCTGTTTCCTGTAACAAACAAGGTCAGGTGTTTCTGCTCTTGATAACCACTTTCAAAATGGTGGTAAGATTTCCCGAATTCAAAGAATTTTAAGGCATTGTTTTTCCGGTTTAGGTTGTAAACTACAGATTCTAATCCACTGAACAACAACGACTGGCGCATCACACCTAAATCGTTGCTTAAAGGATTCAGTATAACAACATTGTGTTCCTCTTTAAGTGTTTCTGACAGCGAAATATAATCTGATTTGGTTAAACTGTTCGCCATGGTTTCATTGAATCCCAGAGAAATTAACTGGTTCGCCACCACATTTTCAATCTTAACGCCTTCAAATTCAGAAAAAGAAATGGAAGTATTCAGCTTGTGGGAAAATTCCACATTGTTGTAACCATACACCCGCAATATTTCTTCAATCACATCCGCTTCTCGGGTCACATCCACCCTGTAAGAAGGAATGCTCAATCCAAGTCCGGCCTCCGTAACGCTGTTAAATTTGATCTCTAAAGAAGCCAATATATTTTTAACCGTTTCTCGCGGAATTTTAGCGCCAATCAAACGGTCCATTTTTTCGTAGGACAAAAATACTTGGAAATCTTCGATTTTTACGGGATACATGTCCACAATTTCAGAAGACACTTTTCCGCCAGCCACTTCCACTATTAAATTTGCGGCGTGTTTTAAGGCATATTTGGTGATATTTGGGTCGATTCCTCTTTCAAACCTAAAGGAAGCATCGGTATTCAACGCGTGTCTTTTTGCAGTTTTCCTGATGGAAACCGGATTAAAATAAGCGCTTTCCAAAAATATGGAAGTGGTATTTTCCGAAACCCCCGAATTTAATCCGCCAAAAACCCCAGCAATGCACATCGGTTCTTCATTGCCGTTGCAAATCATTAAATCCTCCTCGTGCAATTCGCGTTCCACCCCGTCCAAAGTGGTAAACTTGGTGCCGGTTGGCAGTGTTTTCACAATCACTTTATTGCCTTTTACGGCGGCAGCATCAAAAGCGTGCAAGGGCTGTCCAAGTTCATGCAACACATAATTGGTCACGTCCACCACGTTGTTGATTGGTTTTACCCCGATAGCTTTTAGTTTATTTTGCATCCAAGAAGGCGATTCTTTAATGGTAATATCAGAAATGGTTAGGCCCACATAACGCGGTGCTTTTTCAGTATCTTCCACATCCACGTCTATTTTTAAGGTTCTGTCATCCACCCTAAAATTACTCACGGACGGCGAAATCAATTCCAACGAAATTTGGCGGTGCATCAACCCAGCACGTAAATCCCTCGCCGTTCCGTAATGGCTCATCGCATCTGCCCTGTTTGGTGTTAAACCTATTTCAAAAACCTGGTCCGATTCTACCTTAAACACTTGGACTGCAGGCGTTCCGGCCGCAAGCGCATCATCCAAAATCATAATGCCATCGTGGTCGGTTCCCAAACCAAGTTCATCTTCGGCACAAATCATGCCGTGACTTTCTTCGCCCCTTATTTTTCCTTTATTGATGGTGAACCCTACGCCATTTTTATCGTACAAAACCGTTCCAATAGTGGCTACAGGTACTGTTTGCCCCACCGCCACATTGGGTGCGCCGCAAACAATTTGCAATAATTCCCCGGTTCCAATATCCACCGTAGTGAGTTTTAACCGGTCGGCATTCGGGTGCTGTATGCAAGTGATTACCTTACCAACCACCACACCGGCCAAACTTCCTTTTATGGTTTCAACAGTTTCAATTCCTTCTACTTCAAGGCCTAAATCGGTCAACAATTCCCCTGTTTTTTCGGCTTCCCAGTCCACCTTCAAAAATTGTTTTAACCAATTGTATGATATTTTCATAAGTGCTTATTTATTGTTTTAATTAGGTCATATGTAATTCGCATAGATTATTTGGTATTGTATCGCACTACCGTTATGCTCATTTCATGTTTGTTTATTTTTTTACAAGTTGCAAAGATAAAAAATACAATTCAGTTGTTTGGTTTCATGGGGATTTTTTTGATTTAGGATTTAGGATTTTTGATTTACGAATTATTTTGTTTTAACGGTAAGCTGCGTTAGGGACTGCAGCGGAAATACTTTTTTAATTCGCCTTTTCGGCGAAGTAAAAAAGATTGCAGCGAAAGGCGCGACCCTTGTGGTAACGCCAACCAAAAAGGCAAGATGGTCTAAAATATTAATTAAGTTAGATTGCTACTATTTTTAAAGATAGCTTTAATTATCAATTATTTAAGTGTTTTTTAGATATTTTTGATATGAAATTTCCGTTTCAAAATAAATTAATTTATAGTTTCTTTAACAGTTGTTAAGAAAAGTAAATCGTATTATTGTAGGGTAGGCAATTAAAAAGATAACCAAGGCTGAAAAGCAAGTGAAAATTGGTTTAAA
>JACUUQ010000224.1 GCA_014859175.1 Lutibacter sp.
CTTTGAGCTTTGAGCTTTGAACTTTAAACTTTAGACTTTAACCTTTTAACCTTTTTATTCACCCATTATTTTCCCAATCTCGTCCTCAAATTTCTCCATCGTAAACTGCCGTGACCATTGCATGGCATTCATCGCTTGTAGGTTATATTTATCGGGATGTTGCAGGTAGTTTTCAATGACGGCAACAATTTCATTTGTATTCGGATTGACCAGGGCGCCTCTTTCGCCATTAGAGAGCATATAGGGGATGCAGGATACCTTGCTTGTGATGGGCAAACAACCCCAAAACATGGCTTCGGCAACCGCTTTTGGCCAGCCTTCGGATTGGGAGATGAACAACAAAAAATGGGCGCTTTGGTACGCTTTTTTAATGGTTTCCTTATCGCAGTTTCCGTGTAAAATCACTTCATTGCTTAAGTCATTTTCTTCAAGATAGTGCTCTAAAGCCACCCTTTCCTGGCCTTCGCCATAAATGTTTAGCAGCACCTGATGGCCTTTTTCTTTTAGCTTTTGGATAACCGCCACGCTTAATAAGGGCTGTTTTCCTTTGGTGAGGGCGCCAACGAAGAGAAATTTGAGTGGGTTGTCATTTCGAGAAGTGAGTAACGTGGCAACCTGTTGCTCTTTTCTGTCATTACTTGGGGCAAGCGACGAGTCAAGAGGTTGGTTTTTGTTTATTTCACAAGATTTCAAAACAAGCCTGACCGCAGGCAAGGCAGGTTCATAACTTGGTTCAGGTTTGTCTATTTCTTTTTCAAAATAAGAGGCCGTAAAAAAGGGTTTAATGTTTTTGGTCTGGTCTGGCCATTCGCCATAAACCAGAACTTTCATATTTTTAGTTAAAAAGGTATTTCTTAACAGCCATTTTTGCAAACGGTAACTCCAAGGCTGCTTAGCTTTCGGATCCCAATTGCCCGCGTATTTAGCGGTTTTTGGTTTGTTGGGGAATGCAATCTGCACAAAACAACCCAGCAATCCGATGTTTCCCGGACAACGGAGGTGGATGTGGTCGGCCCACACCATAGCTTTGTATATTTTAAAAATAGTTTTTGGCAGTAACCCTATTGCTTTTAAGGTGCTTTTTACAGTCAACACATCAAAAGCGGGTATTGTTGTTAGCACTATGTTTTTATGGTTGTAGTTGGTTTCAATACTTGTTATTTTCCCCGCGCCCATAGGCGCCACAATTCTTATTTCGGTGGCATGCAGCGTCCATAAATTCATTTCACGCACATAAGGTTCATAAGAGAAAATGTTGTTTTCTTTGATTTTATGGGAAGCATGGGTGATGATGGCGAATTTCATAGTTGCCCTTGAGGATTTTCTTTAGCGTAAATATATTGCTTATTGGTGTATTTGGCAATTTAATGGGGTTTTTTATAAAATGAGGGCTTCGAAGTCGGGAGACTTCGAAGTCGGGAGTCTACGCAGACCGGTTAATGCCAATCTTCGGACAACCTATCAGTGAGCTGTTTTATTTCTCTTGCACCTACACTATACCGTAAGTATCCCCTTAGCTCGTCCTAAAATACCCCTGCCTCGCTTCGACATAGCTCAGCACAAGTCTGAAGTGGAATTTGATTCTATGTCGTTATTGTATTAATTTTAAGAAACGAGTTCTGAATTTGCCGAAATTTTTTACTGATTTTCAATGGTTGTGTTATGGTCGCTATAACACTACATTCACACTAAGTACGGAGTATCCTCCCTTTACCCTCCCTTTTGCCAATCTGCAGACCCTAATTTTACTGGGGTTTTGGGATATCCTAAAATTTTTATTTTGACGATTTGGTCAGTTTTGGGTTTATCTCCCTTCAGGGGTTAGGGGCTTTTCTGGTGCTCGTCTGCGACGCGTACCTACTTAAATTAGCACATAAATTGTAGCGTTTGCAACGCGGATTTCTTCATCGAAATGATGGATTGTAGTAGAGATTGTTTAGATGTGCTTAAGCTAATGAAGAAGAAAATTCATGATTATAACTTTTTCCATGTTTCTTTACTTTTTTGCATCGCCAAAAAAAGAAATCGACTTTAGGAGCTTCACGAACTCAAAAAAAACAATAAAAATGGTGAGCTAAACAAAAAAGTCTAGTCTGATGATCTTTTTGATTTGCCTATCAAGAAAATGTTTGGAACTTCTGTTTATGGAAGTTTCTTAGAGACATTTCGTTAGTTCACAACAGGTTTCTTAGTAGATTTCGTTAGTTCTGTACAGGTTGCCGGGTCGGATTTCTTCAGCTTAGAGACATTTCGGTAGTTATATACAGGTTGCCGCGTTGTTCTATCGCTAGCGCTCAATAACGCCTCGCAATGACGCGGGTTTTATTGGCTTTTGAGTATCGCAATGACGATTTTAAGGAGGATTCAAAAACTATGGGGCCTTATTTCGGCACACTAAAAAACAAGCTCAACCAGCCCATTTTTCTTCCCAGGGCTTCGGTGAAGGCTTCTTTTGGCTTATTTGTGGTAAAAGTGTTTGTAAACCTGATGGCCATTAACAATAAGGTTATTGCATGCCATTTAAATTTGGCTTTGAAAGTAGGGTCTGGATTTTTTATGCGCCATACATAATAGCCGTTGCGCACCACCATTTTGCCGTATTGGTATTGGTTTGGACGGCCGGAAGGATTGTGGTAGTGGCTTAATTTTGCGGCGGTATTGATATATAATTTGCCTGTTTTTGCCACACGCAAAGAAAAATCGGCATCTTCATACAGGCCGTAGCCTTCAAAATAAGTGGAAAATTGAAAGGTGTCAAAAACCGATTTTTTAAAAGCGGAAACCCCACCCATTACTTGTTCCACTTCATAGACTTTTCCCGATGGCGGCAAAAAGCCCACGCTTCTTCCGTGTGAAAACAAAGGCGAAAAACCGGGCGGACAATCACTGTCCAATCCTAATTTTTTACGCAGGACAAAACGGCTTCCATCTTTGCGTTTCCAGCCATCACAGCTGAATTCATTAATATTAAGAACCTCATTTTCTATTACTTTTTCCCAAGGTGTTTCGTTACTGATATAGCCCCCAACCCCCAACGCTTCGGGATAAATTTCAAATGTGTTAAGCAATTGTTCAAAATAATCAGGTTCCAGCACGGTATCATCATCCAAAAAACAAACGATGTCCATATCTTTTTCTACGCTTGCTATGCCATAATTGCGTTGCTTAGTCAATCCCCTGTCTGCATCAGCAACCAAAAAATAGCGCAGATTTTCAAATGCATTAAGTTCCAACATTTCTTTTGTTTCCCGGTTCAAAGAAGCATCCACAACAATGATTTCATTGGGATATAGGGTTTGCGTTTTTACCGACTGCAATAATTTCAGCAGGGGTTTAGGGCGCATATAGGTGCAGATGATGAGGGTGAATTTCATAAAGATTTTGGTAATCGATTTCTTATTTAAAAATTAATAAATACCCGCTCTGCGAAGTCGCTCTGCGAAGTCTCCCGACTTCGTAGCACGAATCACCCGCTTAATATTCATTGTATTTTGTAAAATTCTTTAAATTCAAAACATCAACAACAGGATTGTCTGCCTTTTCAATTTCTATCAATCCTTCATCGAGCACATAATTGCTGGCGCTTGAATATCGATAGTCCGACGCTTTTTCCACTATTCCTGCCTTAACAGGATTTAGGTGAATGTAATCTAACTTTGTCCACATAAATTTGTTTGTATAAATTTCTTCCGGATGACTGCCATATTGCCAAAATTGATAATTTTTATTTCTAGAATGGCTCTTCGTTGCCAATTTAAATCGTTCTATCATCCATTCTCTTCTGCTTTCTGGCTCTGATTGTATTTTTTCTAAAATTGTTTTTGCAGTAAATTTTTTGAAATCCCTTATTAAATCTGATAATTTTCCGTCTTTGGATTGAACAATAAAATGAATGTGATTGCTCATTATGACATAACCAAATACAACCATACCTTTATTTTTTATGCAAAAATCAAAACTTTCAATTATACAATCTTTATATATTTTTCTGGTAAAAACATCAATCCAGTCCACAACTGTTGCTGTAAAAAAATAGGGCAATTCCTGATTTCTAATTTTGAATCCTTCCATTGTTTAGCATTTTTTTGCTAAATGTACTGCTTTTTTATTGATGATGTGAACTTCGAAGTCGGGAGACTTCGCAGAGCGGCTTTGAAGAGTGTTTTTTTTGCTAAATATAATTAATTTTCATTGATGTTGAGAACTTCGAAGTCGGGAGACTTCGCAGAGCGGCTTTGAAGAGTGTTTTTTTTGCTAAA
>JACUUQ010000225.1 GCA_014859175.1 Lutibacter sp.
GGCGTGGTAATCACCAATACCTCTTTAATACCCGCCAACATCAACACCGACAACGGATAATAAATCATTGGCTTGTCATAGATGGGCACCAGCTGCTTAGATACGCCCTTGGTAATCGGATACAAGCGTGTGCCGGAACCACCGGCTAAAATAATGCCTTTCATACTTTACTTATCACCTTAATACAAATTTAAAATTATCATCACCAACAGCGCAAAAGCATCTCGTGGGCGTCGTCTAAGTTGCCAAAAATAGCGAATTAAAAACCAGCGATTTAATCGAAACCCGCTTTTACCCTGTGGATCAACCAGAGTGACAATTTTTGTCACCTCATTCCGATACCAGTGACTACGAACCAGTTGCAACCGTTTTTTATAGGCTTTAAAGCCCGAATTAAATCCAACTTGGTTATTGGCATGCTGCCGGTATCGCATCAAAGGCTTGTTATCAATATGCCATTGATACCCTTTTGAGCGACAATAGGCGTACAACATCCAATCATGTAAATCGACTTGATTGACTTGCAACCAACGCTGTTGCAAAAACGCCTGAAAATCTTGTAAAACAGATGCCTTAAAAACATAAGTACACCCCGGCCCTGCCGCTTCAAAAAAATAATCGAATGACTTTTGGGGATAGGATTTCTTAACCAGCTTTTCTCGGCCATCCTCCCAAAACGCCAACACATCACTCGATACCACATCCGCAGAATGCGCTTGCATCATCGCAACCGCATGGCTTAATTTATTTGGCAACCAAATATCATCCTGATCCGATAAAGCCACATAATCAAAGCCGGAAAAATCCACATCATGAATTAACCGATAAAAATTCTTACCCGCCCCACCAAATCGCTCACCATAAGGCAACAGCTGAATATTTGAATATTGCTTTGCCAACTTTTTGCACAAAACCAAACTATCATCATCAGATAAATCTAAACTAATAAAAATAGTTTGGACAACATACGCTTGATGCAGGATTGACTCAATCTGCTCAACCAACCATTTTTCGCCATTGTATACGGCAAGTAAAATAGCTATTTTAATTGGCATAGATTTCTTTTTTAAAGACTAAATAGTAAATAAATATCAGAGCAAACACCCCTGTGCTGCTTAATATCAAGGGATTTGAACCTGCAATTAATAAATAACTTAACCACCCGTATAAATAGGTAGATTTATTGCGGTACAAAATAAATATTGGATAAATTAAAATACTGATAAAAATTAATGCTACGAAGACGCCATAAAACCGTAAAATCTCGAAGTAAGTTAACTCAAGACTGAACAAATTACTCCCAGTGCCATATGAATACATGCCAGATCCATAACCTGCTCCAAATAAAAATGTAGAAAGATTATCGGAAAATAAACTAAGGTATGATTGAAGGTGGCCAAGCTTTATAGCATTAGAGGTCTCATTAGGTGATAAAAAAGTACCAACAATACTATCCAGGGAAGCTATTAAAACCAGAAAAAACATGAATAATAAAAATAAAACAGCGGCTTTATAAGATGATTTTGTAAGCACCGACCTTAAGTTTAATAAAATCCACCACATAAAAAATAAAAAGGCAATAAACATATTAGCCCTTGTACCGCTAATAAAAAGCAAATACAAAGTTACAAGAAAAAACAAAATAGAAAAAATACTTTTCTTATCCATCAAATAAGCTGATAGGAATACAATCATAATTGATGTTTTCCAATATATCATGGAGAAAGTAATTCCACCATAATCTCTAAAACCAATCATTGCTACTTGGTATTGAAAGTTTAGGGTATTAATGACAATAGAAAGTTCATCAAAATATCTCATTACAGCAATAGAAAATAAAAAAAGTAAAACAGTAAAAAACTTTAATGCGTTAATAAATACCTTTTCAAAATTTAAATCCAATACTAATAAAAAATACAATAAAACAAAGGGGGCGAAAACTAAAGCATAATAAAAAGCATAGCCAAAATCATATTCGCCAGAATATAAAAGGCCTACTAAAAAGCCATACAAAGAAATCAGCGATAGAATAGTTGCTAAAAAGAAAAATCTTTTAGTAATCCTTAATTGATAACTTTTCCTCATAAAGGCCAACAAACAAAATATAAAAAAAACGACTACAAATAGTGGAGTTTTAAGGCCAGTCATATTATTAGATGGATCAAACAATATGACGAGAATAAGTAAAAAAATTAAAGTTATTGATAACTTATTAAGCACTCTATTTAAAAACATATAGCTTTAACTTTAAGGAAAAAAAATAAAAAAAGCTGCGGTTAGAAACCAACCTGAATTGCTTATATTGTTTATTCAAAAGCTCTAGCGTCTTATGAATAGTCAAAAATTTATTTAAAGTTGATTTAAAACATTTCTTCCTAGCCCCAACTTCATTATCCGAATGCTGCCTATACAAAATTGGTGATTCTTCAACAAAAATTAATTTCCCTTGGTTTTTAAAAACCTCAATCATACACCACCAGTCATGCATTAAAACATCTCTTGGATATGTCATTGACTGATAAAATGCACTATTAATCATCATAGCGCACCCAGTTACACAATTGCGCAATAATGAATCATCAAGATTTTTGGGCATCTCCAACTTTTGATAATTTTTTAAAGAGCTGGATATTAAATTTAACTGTGAATCAACCACTTTCAAATCAGTAAAAACTAAACAAGGTACATCATTAATTTCGTTCTTTTTCATCTCTGAATAAGTAATTTCAATTTTTTCCTTTTCCCATACATCATCTTGATCAGAAAACATGATGTATTCTGCTTCCACAAACTGCATAAGATGGAAAAAGTTATTTTTTGCCCCACCTGTTCTGATACCATCATCAATATGCACTATTTTATTAGGATATTTTTCAACATACGCATTGATTATTCTTACCGTTTCATCTCTAGACCCATCATCATGAATAACAAGTCGCCACTGTTGAAAAGTTTGATCCAAGATTGAATCAATCTGCTGTGCTAAATATTTTTCACCATTATAGGTGGCCATAAGAATATCAATCTCGGCCATTTTTACAAACTCTCGAAAATAATTTATTAATATTTTTAGCTCTACTGAATCTATCAACAATTTGTAAATAACACTGCCGACCAATAGTGTTGTTTATATTTGCATCTAAGAGTTCTATTAATAAGATGTGAAATTTAATAAATGATGATTGTTGATGAATGTATCTATAATTAACTGGCAACAACTCCTTTGTACCAGCAACATCAATCGCTAAAGTTGGAACAGCATTATAAGATGCCTCCATAACCACTCTTGGTAACGCTTCTTCTCTTGATAGCATTAAAATCACATCACACTGCTGTATATATGGGTGAACATTCTCAACAATCCCCGTTATCTTAATTCTCTGAGGATACTGTGTAGTTAGGTCTTCTATTTTTTTTCTGTATTCATCATCAAAAATATCACCAATAATCATAAAATCAATATCCGCATGATTTTGCAGGGTTTCATTTGAGAGCTTATAAAACCTATCAATTCCTTTTCTTAGGTCAAGGTAACCAACAATTCCCACTTGTTTCCTTTCTACATTTTGCCGATGACGTCTATCTGGTGAGTATCCATCTGGAATTTTCATACCATTATGAATCACAGTAATTTTTTCTGGGCTTACATAGTTCTTGACCCATTCGGCTGTATGATGTGAAACGCAAATCACGCCAGTCATAAAACCAAGCATTCTTTTTCTTAGAAAACCAAGTTTTGATTGATGCATATTTTCAGATTCACGGACATATACAAAAACCCGTTTACGAAATATAAGTGAAGCAAGCATCGAGCGCAGGCTTACAGAAGAATTAATTAAAACTGTTTTTGTACTTCTAGTTTGCCAAAATAAAGTAAGCAACCTAAAGAAAAGAAAGAAATTTTCAAATACGGTTGTCTTTTTTTTATCTGAAACAACGTAACAATTTTTTGAAAGCTTTCTGAACTTATCAGATTGCTCACCACCACGCATAGCGATGACATCTACATCACCATAACCCTGCTCATTAAATTCTTCCATAATACTCAGCAATGACGTTGGCGCACCACTTCTGTCCATTTGGTGAGTTATAAATAAAAATCTTTGATTATTTTCTTTCAACTTAATTCTCTATTTTATCTTTAAAGTTCAAACCCTATCGAATAATAGGGGACGTACCACGATTAATCCCCACTCTTCACCGGCCTCCCGCCTTACCT
>JACUUQ010000023.1 GCA_014859175.1 Lutibacter sp.
ATCAAACATTTGAACGAATCTTTAAAAGAGATTGACTTCAAAAATAACCCCCAAACCTACATTCAACTTGTTGCACCGAACAAGATTAATGATGAAGTGAAAGAGTTTAGAAAACTTTTAGAAGAAGCCGTTCCCAATGTTTACCAAATGGAAAAAAATATTGAAGGTAGGAAACATCATTTCAACAATCACATTCAACCATTTATAGATCGATTAGACAAAGAAGAATGGCGAAAAAAAGTAATGGACGTTCGCTCTTGGTTTACTTACAAAGCCGAAGAATTTTACAAGGAAACAAATGCCAAATTCAAAACTTATGAAGGAATGGGTGCATTATCTGGCGGACAAAAAGCACAATTAACATACACAATATTAGGTTCTGCCATAGCTTATCAATTTGGCTTAACTAAATATAATCAGGGTTTAGAGTCTAAATCTTTTCGGTTTGTCGCTATTGATGAAGCCTTTAAGGCACAAGATGAAGAGAAAGCCAAATATTTACTTTCACTTTGCAAGCAGCTACACCTTCAACTACTTGTTGTAACCCCATTGAATGATTTACATATCGTTGAAGATAATATTTCCTATGTTCATTATGTTGAAATAAAAGACGAAAAACATTCGTGGCTATATGATATGCCAATTGAACAATTCAAAATAGAAAAAGCGAATTATCAGACTAAATGATTACACCAAAAGAAATAAAGGACAAAACCGAAAGAAAGTACATTTCATTTCTTCAATCATTGGTTGGACAGAGAGCTTTTGAGAAATTGGTAATTCGTGGCAATAAGTCATACACCAAATCTTCACTAGCTGAATTTGAAAGGGAAATTCAACTAATTCACAGCCAATCAAAGGAGAAAAAAGGTTTTGGCTATTCCTTAGACTTTCAAAAAGTAAAGACAAAGCATTTAGGAGTTCAAGATTTACCAATTTCAATTTACTTTGATAATGAAAAAGATTTT
Source organism: Lutibacter sp. (assembly GCA_014859175.1). Taxonomy (GTDB): domain Bacteria; phylum Bacteroidota; class Bacteroidia; order Flavobacteriales; family Flavobacteriaceae; genus Lutibacter. Next base: position 969 of record JACUUQ010000023.1, read on the forward strand.
TTGAAATTCTTAGACAAAGAGAATGAAGTATATTTTTTCAAATCAAATGTTGAGATAATCCTTCGGGAATTTCCTGAACTCAGAGAATGGATAATTAAAAATCCCAAAAAGGTCATTGACAATGCAAATGAATGGAAAAACATTTTGCAAGTGTGTCAATACTTCAAACAAAATCCAAAACCAAATTTATACATCAGAGAATTGCCGGTAAAAGTTCACACGAAATTTATTGAGAGAAATAAAGGCATTATCAGAGAACTCTTAGATGTGCTTATCTACGAACACGTAAACACCGAAGAAAAAGAATTTGAAAAAAGATTCTATTTGAAATATGCTGAACCTCAAATTAGATTTAAAGTTCTTGACAAAAAATTATCGGATAGATTTTTTTCGGGAATAAATGATATTGCTATTCCAGTCAGCCAATTTGAAAAATTGGAATTACCAATCAGAAAAGTATTGGTCGTAGAAAACAAAACAACACTTTACACCACTTTGACACTTCCAAAAATGGAAGACACCATTGCGATATTTGGTAGTGGATTTAGCGTTTTCAATCTTAAAAATGTACGTTGGTTTGACAATCTTAAATTACTTTATTGGGGTGACATTGACGTTCAAGGATTTGAAATTTTATCGCAATTCAGATCATATTTTCCTCAAACAAGAAGTGTTTTAATGGACCAACAAGCCTTTCAAAAATTTTTTGAAAGGGACACTGGAACACCAACAAAAATTTCGACAAGTCTAAACTTAACAGACGAAGAACAACAGCTTTACGACATTTTGAAAACTAACAACTGGAGACTTGAACAAGAGAAAATTCCATTAGAATATGTTAATATCATATTTGACAAGGTTGGAAGCAACTTTTAATCTAATCCACTCTTCGTTTAAACTATAAAAAACAAAAAATCTTAGCATAACGAAAAGAACTCTACACCTTTTAATTTACTAATCCAAAAGTTTGGTGCAGAAGGTGAGAAGAAAATTAACTTAGGTAAACATTTCAGTACCAATTATGAATTATATACCTATGCTTTTTTCTTAGGTCTTTACAACAATGAATTTACTGCAATCCCTGATGGTGAAAGAAAAGTTGATTTTAGCCATCATATTCAACACTGGGGTAGTAAAACTACAATTTCGGCTCGTAAAGACTTTACCAACTTACAAGAAAATATATTTATTGCACTTTTAGCGAAAACAGACATTGACTTAGTAGCCCTTGAAAAAGGAGAATTGGACGAAGATGATGCGGTAAAATTGTTGATTAAAACAATGGAATCTTACACCAACGGAGGACTAATTCTGATAAAGGAAAAATTGGAAGAAAACCCAAACTACTTCCTTCAACCGACATCATTTTTGAATATGATTTTAGAAACGGAAAAAGTATCGTAATGCCTGTAATCAAAAACACACATTTGCAAACCTCTCAAAGCGATTTCATAAACCAAAGTTTGTAAGCGCGTATTCTTTAGCCTGTTTTCGCTTATTTGCAACGCATGCTGGCTAAAAGTATGAAAGTACGGACTGTAAATTCACGCTATCAAGTTTTATAGCAGATGAAATAAGGCTGTTGTCTAAAGTTATTTAGCGTTTCTCCAATATCTAGGATCTTGTTATAAATAATGAAAGTGGTGTTTCAAAGGTGCCTTCTTCTAAAAAAAATAAAGCCATAAAACTTCAAAGTTTCTTTTTTATTTTTCATAAAACTCCCCCAATTCTCCGTTATTTAAAAATCTTAAAACAGATTAAAGCCAATTAATAGGGTAAAATTTCGTATATTACAGCATCAGACACGCGCGTTTGCCTGAATGCAACGAAATTGTAATCTATCAAAAGATATAATTTTTGTTCGGCAATCAATTCCGAACCCTTTTTGGAGAGAATCTTTCAAAGGAATAAAGGATTTTTACTGTATTAAAGTAAATAACACTTATTTACATTAAACATCATTTGCTGCATTTCGAATTTTAATGAAGAAGGAAAATATATTATTAACTTAAAAAATATAAAAATGAAAGCACTCGTATTTAATGGCGATCACAATATCGCCCTGGAAGAAAGGCCAATGCCAAATATATTAAAACCAACTGACGCAATTATTAAAGTATTAAAAACCACCATTTGCGGTACAGATTTAGGAATATACAAAGGGAAAAATCCTGAAATAACCAAAGGACGAATATTGGGTCACGAAGGTGTTGGCATTGTTGAAGAAGTAGGAGAAAGTGTTACGCAGTACAAAAAAGGCGATAAAGTGCTTATCTCTTGCATAACATCTTGTGGATCTTGTGAGTACTGTAAAAAACAATTATACTCACACTGCAAAGACGGAGGGTGGATTTTGGGTTATATGATTGACGGCGTTCAAGCCGAGTATGTCCGCATTCCGCATGCAGATAACAGTTTATTTAAAATTCCCGAATCAATTGATGATGAGGTTGCCGTTTTATTAAGCGATATTTTGCCAACAGGTCACGAAATTGGCGTGCAATATGGGAATGTTCAACCCGGAGATACCATTGCCATTGTGGGTGCAGGTCCTGTTGGAATGTCGGTATTGTTAACCGCGCAGTTGTATTCACCTGCTATAATTATTGTGGTTGATATGGACGAAAACAGGTTAAAAATAGCTAAGGAACTGGGCGCTACACACATTATAAATCCTGCTGTGGAAAATGCTGTTGAAGCTATTCACAAAATATCAGCAGAAGGTGTGGATGTTGCAATTGAAGCTGTTGGAATTCCATCAACATGGGATGTTTGTCAGGAAATTGTAAAACCGGGCGGACATATTGCCAACGTGGGCGTGCATGGCGTTAAAGTAGATTTTCAAATACAAAAGTTGTGGATTAAAAATTTGACCATTACCACGGGCTTGGTAAATACAAACACGACACCTATGTTAATGAAAGCGGTTTCAGCAAATAAATTCGACTTAAAAAAGATGATTACGCATCGTTTTAAACTTTCAGAAATTGAAAAAGCCTATGAAGTGTTTTTAAACGGCTCTAAAGAAAAGGCAATGAAAATAATTATCAGCAATTCATAAAAGATAAATACAATTTATTCACCGAATATTTTGAAAAGAAAAAGCAAAAGTTCCATTTTATGGTGCTTTTGCTTTTTTTGATTGATTAATATTTATTTAAAGATAAAACCGATATTGCTAATTATTCTTTAGCGTTTCTCCAATACCTCGGATTGGTTTCTTCGGTTTTTTGGTTCCAATAATCGTGGGTAACTTTTCTGCCATCCGCAGTTTTAAGTCGGCGTTGAAATACCCAAACGGTAGGATTAAAAGTCATATCGGTTACGGCAACGGTGTACAGTTGCGGATCGCCTTCTGTTTTTATTTTGTCTTCATCAATAACAACTTCAAAGCCGTTTACTTCCAACAGGTTTTTTAAAAAATCCCTACGGTTTTCATCCACACCTTTTTCAACAAAAGTAACTCTTGTTTCGCCAATGCTTCCAAATAAATGATTTCCTCCAAGTCCCATAGTTGTATTAATTTAAAAATGTATTGCTGATTGAAAATATATAATCATAAAGCGGGCTGTAAACCCCTGCCACTAAAATACCGATGGCAGCCAAAATCAATCCCAAGCGCATATAAAACGGACTTCTAAAATACGGAATTGCCTGATCGCTTTGTCTTAAAAACATAGCCCTCACCACCAACAAATAATAGTACAATGAAATGGTGGCATTTACCACCGCAATAAATACCAGAATGTAATAACCCTTGCTTGCGGCCGCGGTATATAAAAAGAATTTACCGAAGAAACCTGCCAATGGCGGAATACCTGCCAATGAGAATAATGCCAGCATCATTAACAAACTTAATTTAGGGTTTGTTCTGTAAAGACCTTCATAATCGTTGATGTTTTCTTTGTCTGAAAAAGAAGAAACTGCCTGTACAACACCAAAAGCACCCAAGTTTGAGAAGATATAAACGGCCACAAAATAAACGATGGTGGTGGCTCCCAATTGATCAACAGACATTAAGCCCAATAATATAAAACCTGCCTGTGCAATGGATGAGTAGGCCAAGAATCGTTTCAAATTTTGTTGTCGTATCGCAAATAAGTTACCAATAAACATCGTGGCAATTATTACTGCATAAATAATATTATTCCAAACCGGCATTAAAACTTTAAACACCGTAAATAAAAGAATCATTAAAATAAGTACCGCAGCTCCTTTTGAAATAACCGACAAATAGGAAGCGACATTAATTGGGGCGCCTTCATAAACATCTGCAGTCCAAAAATGAAATGGCGCCAAAGATATTTTAAATGCCAAGCCCGAAAAGAAGAAAATGAATCCCAAAATAGCCAAATTTGAGCTTGCTAAAATTTCAGCCATCGATTCAAAATAAATAGTTCCTGTAGTGGCATACAATAACGAAATACCGAATAAAGAAGCTCCGGAAGCCAATGCCGACGACAAAATATATTTAACGGCTCCTTCAGCAGAAATCCTTTTATACGTATCGTAAGCAACCAAAGCGGCAACAGGAAGTGTAGCCAATTCCAAACCAATAAAAAACATTAAAAAATCACCTGCGGAAATCATAAAATAGGTTCCAAGAAGCGATGAAATTAGCAGCATAAAAAATTCTGAGGCTTTATTTTCATCGACCACTTTTTCTTTCAGCCAGTCGGCCGATTGCAGCAATAAAATTAAAACGCCCAAACTTAAGGTTGTTTTAAAGAAATATAACAGCGCATTTGTTCTAAACATGCCGCCAAATAATTCACCTGCTGCCAAAGGCAAAAACCCTAGCGCGGTATTGATGGCCAATAAAATTATAGCAAATGGAATTACGGCTGCCTTTTGTTTTTTGTTAGAAAATATTTCGAATATGATCAGCAATAATAAAATTGCCAATAATCCTATTTCCGAGCGCATTAATAGAAAACTTTCTAAATTCATGTTGTTTAATTTTTATAATAATCGTTCAAGAAACGGTTGAAGACTTTCTTTTATCATTTCACTTAATCCCAATGGCAAAACACCAATTAAAATAACCGGTATCAGCAACAATATCAATCCGGTTTTTTCGAACCAGGTTGCTTTAGGCAAATCTTTATATTCTTCATTAGATAAAGGTCCCATCATAATTTTGCCAACCATTCTTAAAATATAAACGGCTGTAACCACAATAGAAGAAACAACCACAATGGTCAATATTCTGCGGAATAGATCAGGATGTTGAAAAGCGCCGACAAACACGGTCATTTCAGCCACAAATCCACTAAAGCCAGGCAAACCTAAATAAGCCAAACCGGTAATTACATAAATGGCGCCTATAAAAGGCAACACTTTCATAATACCGCCCAATTTTGAGATTTCACGCGTATGCGTTCTTCCGTAAACCATTCCGATTAAAGCAAAGAACATAGCCGTTAACAGTCCGTGTGACAAAGATTGAAGAATGGCACCGGTCCAGGCTGTTTTATTAAACATTAACAAGGCGAATAAAACGAGCGACAAGTGGCTTACCGATGCGTAAGCGTTCACGTATTTCAAATCTTTTTGCATCACGGCACCGAAGGCTCCGTAAATAACGCCGAAAGCAGATAATATCAAGAAAAAGTCGGCCCAGTTTAAAGCGCCTTCAGGCAATAAATACATCGCAATTCTGAATACGCCATAACCTCCCAGTTTCATCAGCACACCTGCATGTAACATAGAAACGGCTGTTGGTGCGGAAGCGTGACCTGAAGGTGACCAGGTATGAAATGGAAATAAAGCCCCGATTACCGCAAAACCGATAAATGTCAACGGATAAAATATGTTTTGAGCAGCTACTGGAATGTTGACTTGCGCTATTTCAAAAATGTTAAAAGTTAACGGACCTCCATCGGCATTTGAATTGAAATAAATACCCAAAATTCCTACGGATAAAACTGCCGAAGCACCCATTAACATCAGGGTTAATTTCATGGCCGAGTCTTCTTTTGGCCCCGAACCCCAAATACCTATCAACAGATACATTGGTATCACGGCTATTTCATAAAACACAAACATGGTAAACAAGTCGGTTGAAATAAAGAAGCCAAAAACACCCGATGACAAAGCAATCAGCGATATAAAAAATTCCTTAGGCAAATCGTCTATTTTCCAGGAAATAAATACACCGGCCAACAGCACAACTGCAGTTAAGGCAATCATCACCACCGAAATGGCATCAACCCCAATACTGTAATGAATATTAAAAGTTTCGTACCAAACAACATCTTTGGTAAAAACCATAATGTCCGTATTTACAGCACGCTCTTTTAAATAAGCAAATATTAAGTTGATGGCCATAGCAAACTGAATTCCCATTCCCACTACCGATATCAGTCTTGCTTGTTTTAGGTCTTTAGCAAAAAATGTTAAAGCCAAAACAATTAAAATCGGCACTATTACAAAAAGTGATAAAATATCCATTGTATTATATTAATTTATCCATATATAAAAAACAACCATCGCAATTACAACAATACCGCCAACAAATGACATGGCATAATCTTGCAATTTACCCGATTGCATTCCCTTAATTTTATTTGAAACGGAAACTGTGACATTTCCGATGCCAATCATGGAACCGTCCACAACATTTTTATCGAACCATGAAGCTGAAAAAGCCACAATACCGAAAAGTATTTTCTTTGTGACGAAGATGTATAATTCGTCGAAATAAAGTTTGTTGTAAATCCACTTATAAATGAAGCCAAAAGCATTTGCAAATCTTTCAGGCAAATCGTTTGGTTTTTTATAGAAAATAAATGCGATGATAATGCCTATAATTCCAACAGAAGAAGCGATGGCGGCCAAAGGCAAATCCAGATGCGCTGTAAAAGGCGTTAAATCTGCAGTCACAAATTGACTGAAAGGAATGTACCCGGCAAAAATACTCATAAATGCTAAAAAGATAAGCGGAATTGTCATTGAAAGCGGAGATTCATGTGGCGTGTGCGCATATTTTCTGTCTTCACCCCAAAATATGTTAAAATACAATCGGAACATATAAAAGGCCGTTAAGCCGGCAACAAAAACACTGCTGAAATATATCAGTTTATTGCTTTCAAAAGCTGCCACCAATATTTCATCTTTACTGAAGAATCCTGCAAATCCTGGGAAACCTGCAATAGAAAGTGACGCAATTAAAAAAGTAATGTGTGTAATTGGCATATATTTTCGCAAGCCGCCCATATCTTTCATATAATTGCTGTGCACTGCGTGAATCACTGAACCGGCACCCAAGAACAACAACGCTTTAAACATCGCGTGCGTAAACAAGTGGAACATAGAGGCCATATAACCTAATCCTTCATGACCTTCATATTTTGAAACGCCCAAAGCCAGCATCATATAACCAATTTGTGACATCGTTGAAAATGCCAACACTCTTTTGATGTCGGTTTGTGTTACGGCAATTAATGCCGCAACCAAAGATGAAAGAGCGCCTACATAAGCGACGACTTGCAAAGCAAATCCGTCTTCCACAAAATAGTAGGCAGGAAATAACCGCGCCACTAAATAAACACCGGCAACAACCATTGTTGCTGCGTGAATTAATGCAGAAACAGGTGTTGGGCCTTCCATCGCATCCGGCAACCAAATATGAAAAGGAAGCATCGCCGATTTACCGACTCCACCCATATAAATTAAAATCAATCCCCAAGTGAAAACCGACAACCCCATAAAGGAAGCGGAAGCACCCCAACCTGCGATTAATAGTCCTTCTTCACTTGTTAAGTCCTGAAAATCAAAAGTACCCGTATAATAACTGATTAAAAGGATTCCGAGCAGGAAACCCAAATCGGCAAAACGCGTCACAATAAATGCTTTTTTCGCGGCTGCCACTGCGGAGGGTTTTGTGTAATAATAGCCAATCAATAAAAAAGAGGAAGCGCCAACCAATTCCCAAAAAATATACATTTGGAATAAATTTGTTGCCAGCACCAATCCAAGCATGGAAAAGCTGAATAAGGCCAAATAGGAGAAGAATCGGGTATAACCGTCATCTCCGTGCATATAACCTCTGCTGTATAAATGAACCATAAAAGAAATGGTGGTCACCACAACCATCATCATTACTGAGATTGGGTCGATCAATACGCCTAAATCAATGTGTAATTTATCGGTAAATACCAACCAGGTTTGTTTGTAAATAAAAGTTTGATAGACCCCTTCCAGTTTTCCGTCCATAAAATAATGGTAGGCGGTATATAAAGACAAGGCGAACGATGTTCCTAAACCCAACGACCCTAACCAACCCGAAATTGAAGCCGGTATTTTTTTGCTGAACAATCCTAAAATCAGAAATAGCGCTAAAGGAATCAGAGGAATTAATATGGTATAACTAAAATCCATTTTCTATAATTTAAATTTTTTGTCTATTTAATATTTCATGGTTTCTGTATCCTTCACTTCAACCGAGTAAATGAGTTTGTACAAATTGATAATAATGGCAATGGCCAATGCTGTTTCCGCAGCAGCCAAGGCAACAATAAAAATTGAAAACACAGCGCCCTGAAGCAAATCCGGATACAAATAAGTGTTGATCAACACAAAATTTACGGCCGAGGCGTTTAAAATCAATTCAACCGACATTAATACCGTTATTAAGTTTTCTCTTGTGAAAAACCCGTAAATTCCTATAAAAAATAAGATACTTGTGAGGGTTAAAATTTCGTAAATGCTTATACCTGCAATCATCTCAGCTAGTTGTTTTCAATTAATTTTTCACTTCCGTCTTCTGTCTTCGGACTTCTGTCTTCCGACAATTTTTTTCCTTTCGCTACTACAATCGCCCCAATCATCACGGCTACCAACAGCACACTGATTACTTCAAACGGCAAAATAAATCCGCCGTCTTCATAACTCAATAATTTTCTGCCTATATCAGCAACTTCAATAGAAGTATAAGTGGCAGTTGTTTCCGGAAATGGATAGGTTGAAATTGCCCAAAGCGTAACTGCCAAACCTGCAGCGCTTAAAGCACCGGCGATGAGTTTTTTCTTTAAAGCTGTTTTTTCCAATTCAAGTTCCACGTGATGAATCAGCAACACGGCAAAAATGAACAGTACAATAATACCGCCGCCATAAACCGTTAGTTGAATGGCTGCCAAAAAGTTGTAATCAACCAAGAAATAAAGTCCGGCAATGCCTATCAGCACAAAAAGCAAGTAAATAACTGCCCTTAAAATTTTTCTGCTGGTCACTGAAGCAACGGCAAATAAAATAATGATCGCTGCGAGTATATAAAATATAATTGTTTCCATAATATTAATCTTCTATTCCGTCTAAAACAGATGAACCCGGTTGGTTTAAAATTTTAGTTAATGTACTTCTGTCATATACAGAATTTTCAAAATTTGGTGCCCAAACAATGGCGTCGGTCGGACAAGCTTCAATACACAAACCACACATCGTACACATCGATAAATGGTAAATGTGTTTGTCTATTTTTTTCTTCTTTTTACCTGTTGTCGGGTCAACTGCCCTGTCCCAAATAATTTCTATGGAACCATTCGGACAAGCGATTTCGCACGATTGGCAACCGGTGCAATAGTGACGGTTGTCGGCATTGTGCGGCATTACCACTTCACCTCTAAAACGATCAAACATTTTAAGGGTTTCTCGGTTGTCGGGATATTGTTGCGTAATTGCGCCTTTTCGTGCGCGAATAAAATAGCCTCCTGTAACCGACATCCCTGTCAGCAAGGTTTTTATTCCTTTATATATATCTGAAAAATAACTCATTTTAGGTGCATTTCATTTATTAAATTGTCCAGTTCAGCCATATCACAATTGCCATCAACACGATATTCATCAAATTTAACGGCAATAAATATTTCCATTCGAGGGTTAATAATTGGTCGACTCTTAACCTTGGGAAAGTCCACCTGAACCACATCATTAAAAAGATAAGTCCCACAACTTTAATGATGAACCAGAGAACTTCAGGGAACCAGGCAATATTTTCTGTGATTCCAAAAGGAGATAACCAACCTCCAAAAAATAAGACCACGGCAATGGAAGAAATGATAAACATATTTATAAATTCAGCCAAGAAGAAATAAGCGAATTTCATTCCCGAGTATTCTGTATGGAAACCGGCTCCCAATTCCGATTCAGCTTCCACCAAATCGAAAGGTGCTCTGTTGGTTTCGGCAGTTCCGGCAACCATAAAAATCATAAAGGCGATTACTGACGGAATATGGCCTTGTAAAATAAGCCATCCTCCGGTGCGTTGCGCTTCCACAATTTCCGATAGTTGCAAAGTGCCCGTTAACAATACCATTGTTAAAATGGAAAGTCCGACCGATAATTCATAACTGATGGTTTGCAAACCACTTCTCATGGCGCCAATTAAAGCGTATTTATTATTGCTTGACCAACCGGCCAACAGAATTCCGATTACGCCAATTGAGGAAATGGCAATCAGGAAAAAGACCCCAATATTTATGTCGAAGGCCTGAAATTGTTTTGAAAACGGAAAAACGGCCATCGCCATAAAGGCGGAAACAATCACAAAATAAGGCGCTAAATTGTATAAAAATTTGTCGATTTTTATGGTGCTTGTCAATTCCTTTGAAACCAGTTTTAAAGCATCAGCCATTGTTTGCAAAAGTCCCCAAGGGCCAACTCTGTTTGGGCCAATACGCAATTGAAACCAGGCGGCTACCTTACGTTCTAAAAGCACTAAATACAAACCTGCTACAGCGAATAACAACAAGTAAGCCACTGCAATTACAACCATGATGGTATAACTTGCGGCAGTTTCAGGCATTATTGAATAAATCCAATCTGAGATTGTTTTTGTGATGTTTAATGGAATAATCATTTGTGTAAAATTCATGGTCTTTGATTAACGGTCTATATCAGGAATTACAAAATCGAAGGATGCCATTGTAGCCACTAAATCGCCAATTAATACATCTTTTGAAATGTGATTTAAAACAGATAAATTAGAAAATCCCGGGGAGCGGAATTTTACGCGATATGGATTTTTGTTTCCTGCACTGTTTATGTAAACGCCAAGTTCACCTCGTGCTGTTTCAACGCGTTGGTAAAATTCACCTTTGGGCAATTTGATCACTGCTTTTGTGGCTGCTTTTATTTCACCTTCAGGAATGTTGTCAATCAATTGTTCAATAATTGAAATAGATTCCCATAATTCCATCATTCTAACCTGATAACGGGCAAAAGTATCACCTTCAGTAAATAAAATTTCTTTAAAATCAACGCGGTCATAAGCACTGTAAGGATGGTGTTTTCTTACATCACTTGAAAACCCCGAAGCTCTTGCTGTTGGTCCTGAAACCCCAAAAGAAATAGCATCTTCTCTGGTAAGGATACCTACACCTTTTGTTCTTTTATGAAAAATCACATTGTCGGTCAGTAAACGATTGTATTCCGGAATCTTGGTTTTAAATTGTGCAATAAAATCTTTGGTGCGTTTTACAAAATTAGGATGAATATCGAACATCAATCCGCCCGGAACATTGTAATTCATAGTTAATCGGGCACCACAAGTTTCTTCAAAAATATCATTGATCATTTCACGATCCCTGAATGCATAAAAGTACGAAGTTAACGCACCTAAATCCATTCCCATTACGCCCCACCATAAACAGTGAGAAGCAATACGGGTTAATTCGTCTATAATTGTCCTTATCACTTTAACCCTGTCAGAAACTTCAATTTCAAGTCCTTTTTCAACAGCCAAACAAACTGCTTCATTGTTGATGTGTGATGACAAATAATCCATCCTGTCTGTTAAATGAACGATTTGCTGATAACTGTCGCGTTCGCACATTTTTTCGATAGAACGGTGTATGTAGCCCAAATCTGGTTCTACATTTTTTATGATTTCGCCATCGATGGTTAAAATTAATCGTAACACCCCATGAGCTGCCGGGTGTTGCGGTCCCATGTTAATAAAATACTCTTCAGTTTTTATTTTATTTTGTAGTTGTTGGTCGGTCATTATCAGGCTATTTAATAATCATATTTGCTTCATCAACATAATCTTTCCGCAAAGGAAAACCTTCCCACTCAGGCGTTAAAAACAGGCGTCTTAATTTTGGATGGTTGTTGAATTTTATGCCGAAAAAATCGAATATTTCCAATTCATGAAAGTCTGCTGTTTGCCAAATGTCGTGAACGGAGTCCAAAGTTGGATTTTCCCTGTCATCAACCATTACTTTCACCACAATTTGATGTCTTAATTCGGTTGATTCCAAATGGTAAATAACACCCAATGCCGGAACCCAATCCATACCTGTTATGCAAAATGCATAATCAAATTTTAATTCGGGATGCGATTTTAACTGGCTGCAAATATTGTGAAGTTGTTCTTTAGGAACGATGACATTTAAAAATTCGGATCCTTCAGCCGTAAATTCTAAATCGGTTCCCAGGCCGGTAATTATATGTTGTAAATCTTCGTTTGTCATGGTCTTTATGATTTAATACAAATTATTTTCCTTCATCAAAACCATCAATAGGATTTACCTTTTTGGCCATGTTTTCAGTCTTAATTTTTTGTTGAAGCATAATCATTCCTTCCAATAAAGCTTCTGGTCTTGGCGGACAGCCAGGAACATAAACGTCTACCGGAATTACGTGGTCGGCACCTTTAATCACCGAATAAGAATTGTAGTAAAAGGGTCCGCCGGAAATAGCGCAGGCGCCCATGGCGATCACATATTTAGGTTCGGCCATTTGATCGTATAAACGTCTTAATACGGGCCCCATTTTGTTAACAATGGTTCCGGCAATAATAATTAAATCTGCCTGGCGTGCCGAAGCTCTTGCAACCTCAAAACCAAATCTTGAATAATCGTGTTTTGCGGCACCTGTTTGCATCATTTCTATGGCGCAACAGCTTGTCCCAAAATAAAGTGACCAAAGTGAATTTGCGCGTCCCCAATTGATAACGCTGTCTAATGTAGTTACCACAATGTTACCGCCGTTTCCTCCGGGAATTATTTTCCCTGGAAAATCCGCGGGAACAACTTGTTTTAATCCTTCTTCTTCAAGCTGGCTTAAATATCGTTTTTTATCTACTCCCATTGTAAAGCTCGTTTTTTATATGCGTATAACAATCCCAATCCCAATATGAAAAGGAATATAATTATTTCTGCCAAAGCAACTGTGCCCACTTCTTTATAAACGACAGCCCAAGGCACTAAAAATGCTACTTCGACATCAAAAATTAAAAAAAGAATTGCGAAAAGATAGTATCCTACTTTAAATTGAATCCAGGTTGGGCCGATGGTTGGAATACCGCATTCGTAAGGTTCTCTTTTTTGAGGGTTATCAGATTTATGTGAGATTAAATTTGATAAAAAGTTTGCACCGGCAACCAGCACAATGGCTGCAAGTAAAAATACAATGATGGCTTCTGAACCCATTTTTTATATACTTTTTAATTCGTGGACAAAATTATGGTTTTATAAAAAAAAATAGCTGACATAAATCAGCTATTTTCTATATTTTTATTACTTAACCTCGTATGTTTCTCCTGAGAAGAAAAGGTCATCTGTTTTCTTGAATTTCGAATTTGCTTTCACCTCTGCGGTAAGTGCATCTTCTCTTTCTTCCAAGGTAACATCGGCAAAACTTCTGATAATTCCTGTGGCTAATGGATATTCCAATCTCACAAGCATTTGGTGAAGTGTTTTGTCTTCTTCTTTGGCATTGTGAACCAAAATGTCTTCTTGTGTTACGCCGTTTTCGCCAATAGTGACCACTTCCAATTTCAATTTGTTTAATACCAGACCTTTGTCTTTATTTTTGCCAAAAATCATTGGTTTTCCGTGTTCAAGAAAAATTTGCATATCTTCTTTCACTTCTTTGTCGGTCACTTCGTCAAAACATCCATCGTTAAAAATCACGCAATTTTGAAGCACTTCAATTAAAGAAGTTCCTTTAAATTTATGGGCATCAATAAAAATCTGCGCCATATCTTTCGGATTATTTCCGGTAATTCTTGCAAAGAACCGTGCATTGGCGCCCAATGCCAATTCACCGGGAGAAAAAGGAGGCTGTGTATTTCCGTAAGGAGATGATTTTGTTTTTTGGCCAATCAGTGAGGTTGGAGAAAATTGCCCTTTGGTCAACCCATAAATTTCATTATTAAACATCACCATATTTAAGTCGATGTTTCTTCTTAATAAATGAATAAAATGATTTCCTCCAATGGCCATTGAATCACCGTCGCCTGTCATAATCCAAACACTTAAATTTGGATTTGCCATTTTAACGCCTGAAGCAATTCCGGGTGCCCTGCCGTGAATGGTGTGCATTCCGTAGGTGCTCATATAATAAGGAAAACGTGATGAGCATCCAATTCCTGAAATAAATACCACGTCTTCTTTTTTAACGCCCATTTCAGGAAGCGCTTTTTGCATTGATCGCAAAATCACGTAATCATCGCAACCAGGACACCACCTAACTTCTTGATCACTGGTAAAATCTTTGAATGTATATTTTTTTTCTGTTGTTGTAGTTTCCATAATTATACCAATAGTTTAAATTGTTGAATTAATTCGTCGTTAGAGAATGGCAGTCCTTGAATTTTGTTGTGTTGAGAAAATTCAAATTTGCTGAATCTGGTTTTTAAGATAGAAACAAACTGACCGGCATTTAATTCACAAACAATTATTTTTTTGTATTTAGATAAAATTTCTTCTGTGTTTTTTGGCATTGGATTGATGTAATTGAAATGTGCAAATCCAATATTTTTGTAGCCTTCGTCACTTATTTGTTTAACAGCAGAATGTAAAGAACCATAAGTTCCTCCCCATCCGATCACTAACAAATCTCCCGAATCCGCAAATTCTGTTTTTAATTCAGGAATGTTATTTTCAACCAGTCTCACTTTTTCGGCTCTGATATGAGTCATTTTCTCGTGGTTTATTGGCTCATAAGAAATATTGCCTGTTACACTGTCTTTTTCCAATCCGCCAATTCTATGTTCCAATCCTGGAGTTCCGGGAACTGCCCAATTACGTGCCAAGGTTTTTTCATCCCTGTCATACGGACTCCAATTTTCTTTGACTTCTGTAACCTTATGATTTTTAATTTCAGGCATATCAGCAATGGATCTTACTTTCCAAGGTGCCGAACCGTTTGCAATGTATCCGTCTGTCAATAATATTACCGGCGTCATATGTTCCAAAGCAAGTCGGGCTGCTTCATAAGCAAAATTAAAACAGTTGGCTGGCGTGCTTGCTGCAATTACAATTACCGGACTTTCACCGTTTCTTCCGTACATCGCTTGCAATAAATCCGATTGTTCTGTTTTTGTCGGCAATCCTGTTGATGGGCCGCCACGTTGTACATTAATAATAACCAAAGGCAGTTCAACCATCATCGCCAAGCCTATTGCTTCGCCTTTTAATGCCAATCCTGGTCCGGATGTTGTTGTAATCGCTAAATCACCGGCAAAGGCTGCGCCAATGGCTGAAGTAACTCCAGCTATTTCGTCTTCTGCCTGAAAAGCTTTTACGCCAAAATGTTTGTGTTTAACCAGTTCGTGTAATATATCTGTAGCTGGCGTAATAGGGTATGAGCCTAAAAACAGTTCCAAGCCAGATTTCTCTGAAGCTGCCAGCAATCCCCAGGCGGTTGCGGTATTTCCTCCGATAATTCTATAAGTTCCCGGGGTCATTTTCGCCGGGGAAATTGAATAAGCATTGGGAATCAATTCCAACGTTTCGGCAAAATAATAACCAGCATTCAGTACTTTGGTGTTTGCCTCAATTAAACTCGGTTTGGTTTTAAATTTTTTATTGAAAAAATCAATTGTGTGTTCTAATGAACGATCATACATCCAATAAACCATCCCTAAAGAAAACATATTTTTGCTTCGGGTTATGGCTTTATTATCCAATCCTTCCACACCCTTCAGGGCTTCTTTGGTCATTGTTGTCATATCAACCTGAATAACACGGTAGTTTTCTAAACTTCCGTCTTCCAACGGATTGGTTTTATATTCTGCCTTGTCTAAATTTTTCTTTGTAAAGGAATCCGTATCCACAATTATTGTGTGGCCGGGCTTTACAGCATATAAATTGGTTTTAAGAGCAGCAGGGTTCATTGCAACCAACAAATCCACATTGTCTCCGGGGGTGCTTACTTCAACGCTTCCAATATGAACCTGAAATCCTGAAACACCATATAAACTTCCTTGGGGAGCCCTAATTTCAGAAGGATAATTTGGAAAAGTCGCGATATCATTACCAAACATCGCGGAAGTATCCGTAAACTGAGTTCCCGTTAACTGCATTCCGTCTCCTGAATCTCCAACAAACCTGACAACTACTGCTTCCAGTACCTCAGGTTGAAGAATTGTTTTAGTTGTAATCATAATTGATGTAAATTAAAAAATTTTGTTTAAATTTATTGAAAATTATTGTAAGTTCAACATAAAGTTCCAAAGGTATATTTACTTTTTTAAAAAGGAAATGACTTTTATCACATAGACTTGCAATTATTTTATATAATTTTGTTGAATATTTAATAATAAAAATTACAAATCATGGCGATTAGAATAACAGATGAATGCATTAATTGTGATGCATGTATTTCAGAATGTCCAAATAATGCAATATACGAACCAGATGGAGATTGGTCGTACTCAGATGGAACTGCTTTAAAAGGTATGGTAACTTTACCTAACGGTGAACAAGTTGATGCCGATAAAAGAAATGAACCATTATCTGATGAATTTTATTTCATTGTAACTGAGAAATGTACAGAGTGTAAAGGTTTTCATGACGAACCGCAATGTGCTTCAGTTTGTCCGGTTGATTGTTGTATTCTAGATGAAGCTCATGTAGAAACTGAAGACCAATTAATGGGTAAAAAAGAATGGATGCACGGAGAATAATTTCTTCAAAATTCATAAAAAAGCACCGTGAAAACGGTGCTTTTTTAGTTTTATGAAATGTTGAATACATACAAAATATTGAGCTGGCGCAAGCGCTTAAGCTCCCTTCCCTTTGGGAAGGGCCGGGGATGGGATTAATCGTTCAATTTTAAAACGGCCATAAATGCCTCTTGCGGAATTTCAACATTTCCTACTTGGCGCATCCGTTTTTTGCCTTTCTTTTGTTTTTCCAACAGTTTTCGTTTACGGGAAATATCACCGCCATAACATTTTGCGGTAACGTCTTTTCTAAGCGCTTTTACGGTTTCACGCGAAATAATTTTAGCGCCAATGGCAGCCTGAATCGGAATGTCAAATTGTTGGCGCGGAATTAACTGTCGCAGTTTTTCACACATTTTTTTGCCGATATGATAGGCATTGTCGGTATGAATTAAGGAAGAAAGCGCATCCACAACGGTTCCGTTCAATAAAATATCAAGTCGAACCAATCTTGAAGTCCGCATTCCAATTGGATGATAGTCAAATGAGGCATATCCTTTAGAAACCGTTTTTAACCGGTCGTAAAAATCGAAAACTATTTCAGCCAAAGGCATTTCAAAAGTTAGCTCAACACGCTCCGGCGTTAAATAAGTCTGATTGGTAATTTGTCCGCGTTTTTCAATGCACAAACTCATCACTTGTCCAATAAAATCGGATTTGGTAATAATGCTGGCTTTAATATATGGTTCTTCAACCCTGTTTAATTTTGAAGGTTCGGGCAAATCGGTCGGATTGTTCACCAAGATAGGAACTTCCGGATGTTTGTTGCTAAAAGCGTGGTATGAAACGTTTGGCACGGTGGTAATTACAGTCATATCAAACTCGCGCTCCAATCTTTCCTGAATAATTTCCAAGTGCAGCATTCCTAAGAATCCGCAACGAAAACCAAATCCCAAGGCGGCAGAACTCTCAGGCACAAAAACCAAAGAAGCATCATTTAACTGTAATTTTTCCATAGAAGAACGAAGCTCTTCATATTCATCGGTATCGACAGGGTAAATACCTGCAAAAACCATTGGTTTTACATCTTCAAAACCGTCAATTCTGCTGTCGGTCGGATTTAAGGCGTCGGTAATGGTGTCACCAACTTTAATTTCAACAGCGGTTTTAACGCCGGTGATCAAATAACCTACATCACCGGCTTTTACACTTTGTTTTGCTACTTGGGTTAATTTTAAGGTACCAACTTCATCGGCATTGTATTCATTGTTGGTGGCCATAAATTTAATGCGCTGTCCTTTTTTAATTTCTCCGTTAAAAACCCTGAAATAAGTTTCAACGCCGCGGTACGAATTGTAAACCGAGTCGAAAATTAATGCCTGTAACGGCGCATTCACATCACCTTTTGGGGCAGGAATTTTTTCGATAATGGCTTTTAATATATTTTCAACGCCCAAACCTGTTTTTCCGCTTGCGTGAATCACGTCTTCATGGTCACAACCCAGCAAATCAACAATATCATCGGTAACTTCTTCCGGATTGGCGCTCTGCAAATCAACTTTATTTAAAATCGGAATGATCTCTAAATCGTGTTCCAAAGCCAAATATAAATTGGAAATTGTTTGCGCCTGAATGCTTTGCGCGGCATCAACAATCAACAAAGCGCCTTCACAGGCGGCAATTGAGCGGGAAACTTCGTAAGAAAAATCTACGTGGCCCGGCGTGTCAATTAAATTTAAAATATAATTTTCGCCTTCATACATATATTCCATTTGAATGGCGTGACTTTTTATGGTAATGCCGCGTTCGCGTTCCAAATCCATACTGTCCAGCAGCTGGGCTTGTTCTTCACGCGCGGTTGTGGTTCCTGTAAAACTTA
The DNA here is from genome assembly GCA_014859175.1 of Lutibacter sp. Taxonomy (GTDB): domain Bacteria; phylum Bacteroidota; class Bacteroidia; order Flavobacteriales; family Flavobacteriaceae; genus Lutibacter. The sequence goes on from JACUUQ010000023.1 coordinate 19,742, forward strand.
ATAACCTGTCGGCCAGCGTACTTTTGCCGTGGTCAATATGTGCGATAATGCAAAAATTTCGAATGTTTTTCATGCGTCGTATTCCTTTCTACTTTTAGTTGCGCAAATATAACGAAATAAGGGTTTAAAAATACAGCCCATTTAAATGTTTGCTGTTCAACCCAATCGGCAATAAATAAATTTTAATTTTTTGGGCTTGCCGACCTTTTTGGTGGGCGTTCCCGCCGAAATGGCGGGCCAGGCTTTTCGCTGCAATCTTTTTATCGGTAAAAAACCGCTAAAAAGTATTTTCGCTGCAATCCTTAACGCAAAGTGATTTGCGATTTTGAAAATGGCTTAATCAAATGTTAATCAAAACAAAGGCACTTTGCGTATTTTTCTTTGCGTACCTTGCGGTTAAAACAAATTTGGATTGAATTGATTTTTATAATTTTTTACTCGGTTTTTATGATAGAAAACCAAATCCAAACTGCCTGCCTGACTAACTCAGGTTAACAATTGAAAACATTATTATAAATTTAAGTAAAAAATCAATGTTTGCTAATCAACCCAGTCGGCTATAAATAAATTGGTGTCGCGCGTTCCATAATTATTTCTGTTGGATGAAAAAACGATTTTTTTTCCGTCTGGCGAAAACATTGGAAAAGCGTCAAAAACAGTGTCCCAGGTAATTTGTTCCAAACCGGTTCCGTCAACATTGATCATAAATAAATTGAAACTCGATTTCGTTTTATGGTTGGAAGAGAATATCACTTTTTTTCCTGATGGGTGAAAAAACGGCGCCCAGTTTGCACTTCCCAAATTGGTGATTTTTGTTAAATTGCTGCCGTCAACATTGCAGGTGTACAATTCCATATTTGTGGGCTGCACCAGTCCTACAGCCAATAAATCTTTATATTCCTTGATTTCTTCTTCAGTTTTCGGACGTGAAGAGCGGAATATTAATTTGGTTCCGTCGGGAGAAAAGAAAGCGCCGCCGTCATATCCCAATTCAAAAGTCACTTGTTTTACATCGCTTCCATCAATATTCATGGTAAACAATTCCAAATCGCCCGTTCTTGTTGAGGTGAACACAATTTTATCGCCTTTTGGAGAAACGGTTGGTTCGGCGTCATAACCAGATTCAAAAGTGAGCTGCTTTAACTGATTTCCTTTGGTGTCTGCCACAAAAATGTCGAAACCTTCGTAAACCGGCCAAATATATTTGTTGCCGTAATCTTCTTTTTTTGGAACGGGCGGACAAGCTTTATCGGCCAAATGGGTTGAGGAATAAACGATGGTTGTATCTCCCGGCAAAAAATAGCTGCAGGTGGTTCTGCCTTCTCCGGTGCTTATCATTTGCGGAATTTGTCCTTTGCTCAAATCATCGTCAATATTTATCGTAAAAATTTGGTCGCATTCCAATCCCCAGGCTTTCGTGTTGGCCTGAAAAGTAAGTTTTTTATTGTCGAAACTCCAGTAAGCTTCCGCATTGTCGCCGCCAAAAGTGAGTTGTTTTATGTTTTTTAAATGTTTTTCCTGCGGATAATGTATGGTGTTCACAATTTTTGTGGCGCCCGATTTTCCGTCGTAAGCAGTTTTATGCTGGGAAGATTTACAGCCTAAAAATACGGCTGATAAAAGTAGGATGAACAATTTTAATCTCATAAGTCTTGTTTTAACAGTTCAAAAATACAAATTAGCTTTTGAATAAAGAAGTCCTGAATTTTTTTACTTGTTTATTAATTTGGGCTAAGTTTTATGTAAAACAGCTTTTGCGTTAGGGTTTGCAGTGAAAATCCTTTTTTAATTCGCCAAAAGGCGAATTAAAAAAGATTGCAACGAAAAGCCCGACCCGCAGGGGAACGCCCAAAAAGTATAAATAAAAATTGCTGTACTTATTAGAATTAAACCTTAATTTGTTAGAGCGAGTTGCTTAAAAAATCATCAATTTGTTCTGGTGTTACCACTAAAGTTTTTGAAATAGGGTAATTATTGATAAACGTTTTTGGAAAAAATTTCGCTGATTTTTTAGGATTCCATTTGAACTCGTAAGCAGAAAATAACCCGTCAATTTCTTCAATCCAATCAATTTCTTGTTGTTGATAGGTTCTCCAAAAATAAAATCGACCATGCCATTGATGATAATTTAGCACTTTTAATCTTTCGGAAATCATAAAATTTTCCCATAAGGCGCCTGTATCTTGTCGAAATTCCAAGGATTTAAAATTCCCTGCAATGGCGTTTCTGATGCCGTTGTCATAAAAATAAATTTTGCGTGAAGTGTTTATTTCATTGCGAACGTTTCTGCTTAAAGGGTTTAATCGAAAAACCACAAATGCTTTTTCCAATAAGGAAATATACTGCTCAATGGTTGCTCTGTCAGCGCCAACTGTTTGCGAAAGTTCATTATAATTAACTTCCGAACCCAATTGCAAAGCCAAAGCCAACAATAATTTATCCAGTATTTCAGGCTTACGGATTCCTTGGTATTGCAATAAATCTTGATAAAGATAGCTGCCGGAAATTTGTTTTAAAGTGCCTTCTGCATTTTCATAATTTGTAATTACCTCGGGATACATGCCGTAAATCATATATCTCGACAAATTTTTAGCGTTATTTACATAGCCAAAATGATGTTGAAGTTCGCCGTAAGTAAAGGGAAATAAATTGAATTCCCACTTTCTGCCGGTCAAGGGTTCGTTAAGTTCATTGGAAATTTCTAAGGCGGAAGAACCGCTAACCACCAATCTGACTTCTTTAATTTGGTCGTGTATTATTTTTAGAATAATTCCGATGTTTTTAATGCGTTGCGCTTCATCAAAAAAAACAGTTTTGTGATTGCCAATAATGTTTCTCAATTTGTTTTCGCCCGCGTTTTCAAGCAATATTCTGTCTTCAGGGTCCTCACCATTTATAAAAAGGTAATTTCCTTCAGCTTCACAAAGCGATTTCAACAATGTTGTTTTTCCAACTTGCCTTGGGCCAATTACAATTAATGCTTTGCCTGAATTCCATTTGTCAAGCAAATTATCTTTTAATTTCCGATCTATTTGAAGCATATTAAACGATTTCTGTCATTCATAGTTCATACAAATATATAAAAAATCTGATTATAATCTATTATTTATATATAATTAGAAGAACATAATCTATTATTTATATATAAAAATGAGATTAGTAATTTAATATGCAACATAAATGTATAGCTTTTAGTTCCTTCAAGATGCTTTACTTCGATTCTTCAACGGCTATTTATTTTGGATTATTCCCCTAAATGTTTGGTCTGTATGGATTCAACCATAATAATTTTATTCTTATTTAAAATTGCGTAATTTTGCGCACTTAAATTTTTGGTTTGATAAAGATAGGAGAAATAAAATTGTGCGATTTTCCGCTGTTGTTGGCGCCGATGGAAGATGTAAGCGACCCGCCATTCAGGGCTTTGTGCAAAGAACAGGGCGCAGATGTGGTGTTTACCGAGTTTATTTCTTCGGAAGGATTGATTCGCGATGCGGCAAAAAGCAGAAAAAAACTTGATATTTACGAAAAAGAACGCCCGGTTGGCATTCAAATATTTGGCGCAAACTTGGAGTCTATGCTAAGAACGGTGGAGATTGTTGAACAATCGAATCCGGATATTATCGACATAAATTTTGGCTGTCCCGTAAAAAAAGTGGTTTGTAAAGGCGCCGGAGCCGGTATTTTAAAAGATATCGATTTAATGGTGAGCCTAACCGAAGCCATGGCAAAACACACCAAGCTTCCCATCACCGTAAAAACCCGCTTGGGCTGGGACGAAAATTCCATAAAAATTGTTGAAGTGGCCGAGCGTTTGCAGGATGTTGGCTGTAAGGCAATTTCAATCCACGGCCGCACTCGCGCCCAAATGTATAAAGGAGAAGCCGACTGGAGCCATATTGCCGCCGTAAAAAACAATCCGAGAATGCACATTCCCATTTTTGGAAACGGCGATGTAAATTCACCCGAGCGCGCTATGGAAATGCGCGATAAATTTGGCCTGGACGGCGCCATGATTGGCCGTGCAAGCATCGGAAATCCTTGGTTTTTTAAACAAGTGAAACACTTTTTTGAAACTGGCGAACATTTACCTGAAATTACTGTGGCCGATCGCGTGGAAATGGCAAAAAGACACCTGCAAATGGAAATTGACTGGAAAGGCGTTGAAATTGTGGGCGTTATGGAAACCCGCCGACATTACACCAATTATTTTAAAGGCATCCCCGATTTTAAAGAGTACCGTTTAAAAATGGTAAAGTCAGATTCTGCACAAGATGTTTATGATGTTTTTGAGGAAGTGCTGCAAAAATTTGCCTGATTATTCATTAAAGTAGGGACAGGTCGCGACCTGTCCGTTCCAAAAATAAAAAAATTGAAGGATGAATTAACTCCGATAACTCCGATATTCAATTTTCAACAACTTTTTACCCCTACCCTAAAGGGATAAGTTGCTGAAAATTAATAATAAACAATAATAAAAAAAACTAATTTTTAGCAAAAGCAGCTTTTTAGAGCGG
>JACUUQ010000226.1 GCA_014859175.1 Lutibacter sp.
GGATTCACAAAATAATAAAGCGCAATTATGCGCAATTAACTAATTTAAATTTTATAAAATGAAAAAAATAATTTTAAGTATGGTGTTTGTTTTTGCTAGTGTTGCAATGATGAATGCAAATTCAAATGTTGAAAATCCTATTAAAGGTCAAATTACCATTGAAACACAGGTGAAAGATAAATCTAATGAAAAGATAACTTTTACAATAAATTTTGACTCGATTGCAGATTTAGAGAAATTTGATTTTGATCAGAATTTTTCAATTGTTGATGTGGAGTCTTGCACTGCCTGTATTAAAATTGAAATTGCTGGTTCTGGGGCTGAAGTTTGTGCAACTGCTGAAACCTGTGCAAGAGCAGTTGGTATGTTGAAAGAGTTGATTAAAATAATTTAACAAATATTCAATTTAAAGATTAAACTAAGAAGACACTATTCTTATTATTAAAACTTTCAATTTTTCTTATCAAAATAGGAAAAGCGTAATAAGTTTGGCCTTTTTTAATCAAAAGAATTCCTCGAGGCTCTGCTTCGGGGAATTCATTATAAACCTAAAAAAATTTTAAATGAAACATTTTTTATACCTTATAATTTTAAGTTTTTCAACATTACAAGCGCAACAAACTGATTGGGTTCAAATTGAATATACCCAAATTTTGGGAGGTCAAATTACAAATTCAAAATTGCTGTTCAATAATAATGAATCAGTTTATTATTTTGGTGATGTTACCAAAATAGACACAACTTCATTTAATATGACCTATATTGTAACTGACGATATTGGTACCGTAATTTATAAAAATCAAAAGGAGAAAAAACTATTTACAAGAATCGCTTCAGAAAAAGAAGTTGTTTTGATTACCGATGATTTTCCAAATTTAAATTGGACGTTGAGCAATGAAACAAAAACAACAGCCGATTTCACCTTAACAAAAGCCTTTGCCGATTTTAGGGGAAGAAAATACATTGCCTGGTTTAGTGAGCAATTGCAGGGTAATAATGGGCCTTTAAAAATGGGTGGTTTACCGGGTACTATTCTTGAATTGGAAACCGAAGACGGATTTTTAAATGTAACATTTGATAAAATTATTTTTAATATCACTAAACCAATACAATTGGACAGCATTATAAATAAATATGACAAAATACTTACCCAGCAACAATGGGTGACAGCATCAAAAGAAAAAATCGAAAATTTTACGGCGAAATTAATGGCAAAGCAAACAAGGGATGTTACATTTAAAATTACGGTTGGTGAGTCATTGGAAAAAGTGTATGAATGGGAAAATAAAGAACGCAAGTGAATTTTTTTCAATTAAAAATAAATTAATTTAAATGAAGCACTTATTTCTACTGATTGTTTGCTGTTCTACACTAAATTTTTCTTATTCCCAAACAACCATCACTGGAAAAATTTCAGACACTACAAAAATTGCAATTCCGTTTACAAACGTTTTACTGAAGAACCCTGAAAATAGTATTGTAGCCTATACTTTTTCTGATGACGGCGGCAGTTATAAAATAGAAACCAATAAGCACGGAAACTTTAATTTGGTAATCGCTGCAATGGGTTTTGAAAGGAAAATAATTCTTGTTGAAATACCGGAAAATGCCAAAAATATAAATTTGGATGTTGTTTTAAAAGAAATGCCTTTTGAATTGAATGAAGTTATTGTGAACGCCACCAAACCAATCACCATAAAAAATGACAACATTGTATTCAATGTTAAATCCTTTATGAAAGGCAATGAGCAAGTTGTGGAAGATTTGCTAAAAAACATACCAGGCATTCAGGTGAGTGCCCAAGGAACCATTAAAGTAGGGAACCAGGAAGTTGAAAAAGTGATGATTGATGGGGATGATTTTTTTGAAAAAGGCTATAAAATACTTACTAAAAATATGCCTATTAACCCTATTGAACAAGTTGAAATTTTACAAAAATATTCAAATAATAAGTTGTTAAAAGGCGTGGAACAAAGCGATAAAATTGCTTTAAACCTTAAATTAAAAGCCGATGCCAAACGGCAATGGTTTGGAAATGTAAATTTGGGCTATGGCATAGGCACTAAAAAACCTTATGATGCGCAAAGTAATTTAATGAGTTTTGGCAAAAAAAATAAATACTATTTTTTAACCAATTTCAACAATGTTGGAGATGATGCAACGGGTGAAATTAACCAACACATACGTCCATTTAGTTTTGATGAAATTTCTAGTGTTGGCGACAATCAAAGCGCTTATTCATTAATGGATTTGAGTTCTTTTACGCCAAATTTTAAAGCATCAAGAACTAATTTTAACAATGCTGAATTAATTTCTTTAAACGCCATTTTTACGCTTTCCAATAAAGTTAAAATGAAAACATTGGGTTTCTTTAATTCGGATGAAAATGATTTTTTTCGAAATAGCATTGAAACTTTTCATTTAGATGAATCAACTTTTACCAATACAGAAGATTTTAAATTAAGAAAGAAAAGAATTACGGGTTTTGGAAAGATAGATGTAACCTATGATATTTCTAAAACCAAAATGCTTGAAATCACGAGCAAATACAACAATCAGGATGAAAATAACAAAAGCGATTTAGTATTTAATGAAGCGCAAACAAATGAAAGATTAAAAAATACAAATGAACTTTTTGACCAAAAAATAACATTTACCAATAAGTTTAAACCCACTAAAGTGTTGATGTTTACAGGACGCTACATTAATGAAAAATCTCCTCAACATTATAACAGCAACCAATTCTTTTTTCAGGATTTATTTCCAAACGCAACTACAGCCAATAATGTGGTACAAACGAGTGAAAATGAATTGCATTTTGCAGGTTTTGAAGCGCATTTGCTGGACAGAAAAGATCACGGAAATTTATTGGAACTAAAATTTGGAAATCAATACAGAAAAGACAATTTATGGTCAACCTTATTGCTTAAAGAAAATAATGCAGTCATTGAAACGCCAACAGCTTATCAAAACAACACCGTTTATGCGTCCAATGATTTGTATTTCAATTCAAAGTATCGTTTAAAAATCAATAAATTTGCGCTAACGGGTAAATTAGCGCTGCACCAGTTATTCAATCAATTGGAATTTAAAACCATCACAAAGCAGCAGCCCTTTTTTGTAAATCCGTCCATTGCCTTTGATTGGGAAATTAACAAAAAAAATAAAGTGCAAAGTTCCTATTCATACAATACTTCAAATGCAACTGTTTTAGATGTTTACAGCAATTATATTTTAACCGATTTTAGTTCTTTTTCAAAAGGAACAGGAACATTTAACCAGCTTAATGCCTCATCAATTTTTTTAAATTACCAACTAGGGAATTGGAGCGATCAATTTTTTGCAAACACTTTAATTATTTATAATAAAAATCACGATTTTTTCTCTACCAATTCATTCATTGTCCAAAACTATTCAGCAGCTGAAAAAATCGTTATAAAAGACAGAGAAATGCTGAATATTTCTTCAAATATGGATCGGTTTTTCAAAACGATCTCCTCAAATCTGAAATTAACATTGGGGTATGCAAAATACAATTATAAGAATATTGTCAACAGTTCAGATTTAAGAGAAGTATCTTCCAATAATTATAATTACGGGATTGAATTGCGCTCAGGTTTTAAAGGTATTTTTAATTATCATATTGGCACAAAATGGACGACCAACGAAATAAAAACCTCATTGACAAATTCATTTACGGACAATGTTACTTTTCTGGACTTGACTTTTGTGTTGAATGATCAGCTAAATTTTAAATTTCAAGCAGAACACTATTATTTTGGGAATGTGAATCAAGAAAATAACACTTACAATTTTCTCGATTTTGATGCAAGATATGTAATCAAAGAAAATAAGTTGACTTTCTCGATTTCTGGCAAAAATTTATTTAATACTGAAACTTTCAAAAGTTACGCCATCAGCGATATTAATGTGTCAACAACTGCTTACCGGCTTTTGCCAAGACAGGTGCTTTTAAAGATGGAATATCGGTTTTAGACAATTTTTATAATCACGGCCAAACCGCCTAAAATACTGGCAAAAAGCAAGGTGAATTGTGTCATTAACTTGAATAATTATAGTTTTTACGAAAGTATGCATTAAACAAATGCGTACAAATTGTTTTTAATAATAAGGTTTTACCTTACTTAAAGTAAGTGAAAACCAT